>JAFVBX010000081.1 GCA_017479675.1 Prevotella sp. | reverse complement strand
TCAACATAGCGGGGTATGTCTGCCACCTGCTCCAAAGAGGGCATATTGTAGGAACGTTGGCGGGCTCCTTGCAGGAACTGGTCGAGCACGTCCTCATCGTAGGCATAGAAGAAGATGCGGCGGAAGGAGAGCGACTGGCGGTCGGTCTTGGTGGCTTCGGCTGACTGGGATAGCATGTCGTCCCTGTTCTTTGTGGCGGTGATGAGGCAGCGCTCCACAAGCATCTCCTCGTCGAGAGTGAGGAAACGGCGATATGATGAATCGATTGCCTTCTGATAGGCAGCAAGGAGCGAGGCGGTGAGGGATGTGCCGGCAGCACCTGGCTCAGGCATTATCTCGACACGCTTCTTGAGATTGAGGTTGCGTATGTCGTTCCACTCCTTCTCGTTGATGGCTATGAGCGAGGTGCAGTGGCGTATCATTGGAGCCTGACAGAACACGAGAGGCAGGAACTTGGTCTTGAAGAAGTCGGTGTTGAGCACCTCGGACGACATGCCGCCGTAAGTGGAGACACACGTTACATAGCCGCCACGACGGGCGGTGCGCTCCATAAGGTAGAGCAAAGGATTCCACGAGCCGTGAATATGTACGAGGTCGGGCTGCAAAAGCTCAAGACATTTCTTCATCTCGCTGACAGCGCTGTGCAGTTTGAATGGTCCCTTGACAGAGAGGTCAGGGAGATACATGATGCGCAGCGAATAGTCGGCAGCGAGACGTTGCTCCAACTCCTTGCCGAGAGGTGTGGAGGTGACAAGACATGAGTCGGTATGGGGTGAGACAGCAGTGACGAAGCGCAGTATGGACTGCGCCAACGGTCCTGCGGACTGAGAGAACGAGGGTATGTAGTGGAGTATCTTCATAACCTGTGTGTCATGAAATCGTATTTGTCTGTACTAAGGTAAGAAAGGCGTATGCCGAGATTGCGCCATGAGACGAGCCAGTCGAGCATTACTGCCGCAACAGGATGTACGCCGTCGAAGCGACGGAGGACGGGAGCGTAGATACAGCAACGTATCATGAAGGAGAGCAGCCACGCCACAAGGGCAGCGGCGGCGAGTATCATGCCGTCCCACGAAGGCTGGTCGGATGTGAGCATGAGGTATATGCCGCAAGCGATGGCAACGATAGTGAGCAGGTTGTATATGTGCATAGCCCAGAGGTCGGCATGATACAGCAGCCTGAAAGGCAACGCACGCTTCATGGACTTGAAGGAATCTATGCAGTGCATGTGGCGGTAGAGCCACTCCTTCGATGTAGGCCGGCGCAAAGGCAGCCATGCTTCTGGTGCGAGGGCGAGGGCTGTGCGGCCTCGTTGTGCCAACTTGTTGACTATAAGCTCGAACTCAGCACGCTGATACTCCAGGTTGCCTGCAAAACCCTGATGGGCAAAGAAATCATCCTTGCGCAGTGCCACCAGACTCTGGTTGGTGGAGAAGGCGGTGCCTCTCTGTGCCGTGCGCAGGTGGTAGAGCATGGTGCGCAGGTTGTCGTAGCGGCAGTAGGCGTTGGTGGAGGATGTAAATGGGGTGATACCCATCACGAGGTTGACGTCATCGCTGATGTAACGCGCAAAGCTGGCGAGCCACTGATTGTCGGCAGGCATACATGAGACATCGGCGAGCACGCACCAGTCGTATTTGGCTGCACGAAGACCGATGGTAACGGCAAGTTTCTTACGACTGAGGTATCGCGAAGAAGTGGGCAGTTTGGTAAAGTAAAGGCGGTCGTTATCCCCCACTCTCTTTAGCACATCGAGCGATACAGCGTCACCTTCATCAACTACTACAACAACTTGATAGTCTGCATTATATTGCTGCGTGAGAAATTTGTCTATGACAGTTTCCAACTGCTGTGCTTCATCATGTACGGTGAGTATGACGGAGAGGGGTTTTGCCTCTGAAGAGGCAGGATCCTCGTCTTCTATTTTTCGGAAGAAAGGACAAAAAAGCGGAGTCACCAGTGCAAGCACCAGTAACACCGCTATGGCAATCATTATAGGCAATGATGGTACAATCATCATTAGAGAGTGTTTTTTCTTACATAAGGTATGCCTTGGGGAGACGGCGACAGTTGTACTGACAAGCCATAATCTCGCCATAGGCGCCTGCTGAACGCAGGGCTATGAAGTCGCCACGATGGCAAAGGGGCAGACGTTCGAACTTTCCGAACACATCGCTTGACTCGCAGATAGGTCCCACTACGTCGTAAACCTCCACGTTGTCGGTATCGGTGTTTGAGAGATTCTGTATCTTGTGGTGTGCGTCGTAGAGAGCTGGACGGATAAGGTCGGACATGCCGCCATCGACGATGGCAAACTTCTTGACATGGGCGTGCTTAACGTAGAGTATGCGAGTGATGAGCGACCCCATCTGACCTACTACTGCCCTGCCAAGTTCAAAGTGCAGTTGCTGACCTTCACGCAACTTGAGGTTCTTAGCGTAAGTGTCGAAATATTTGCCAAACTCAGGTATTGGGTTGGCATCAGGGTCTTTGTAATCGATACCCAATCCGCCGCCGACGTTGATGTTCTTAACCACGATACCTTGAGCCTCAACGCGGTCCTGCAACTCGTTGATACGTGCAGAGAGAGCTACGAAGTCGTCCATCTCAAGTATCTGGCTGCCTATGTGGAAGTGCAGACCTATGAACTCTATGTTGCTAAGCTCATCAGCTTCGCGAATTGCTGTCTCCATATCCTCCATAGCTATGCCGAACTTGTTCTCAGCCAAACCAGTCGTGATGTTGGCGTGGGTGTGGGCACCTACGTTGGGGTTGATGCGGAAACAGACGCGAGCCGTCTTACCCTTGGCATTGGCAAGCGAGTTGATGATGCGGAGTTCTTCGAGCGACTCCACATTGAAACAGAAGATGCCTGCATCGAGACCGAGGTTTATCTCCCAGTCGCCCTTGCCAACTCCGGCATATACAATCTTGGAGGCATCGAAGCCTGCATCGAGTGCCTGCTGTATCTCACCGCCGCTAACGGCATCGACACCAAAGCCTGCACGCTGTATCTCCTTGAGGACGTCGATGTTGGCATTTGCCTTTATGGCGTAATGGAGATGATAGCCAGGATGCTTGCGGAGTTCTGCCTGCAAGGTGTCGAGGGTGGCATCGAGAACCTTCTTGTCATAATAATAAAAAGGTGTCTCGAGGTCTTTGAACTTATCTATCGGAAACTTTGTCATTGTTGTGTTGTTATTTTCAAGCGTCCTTGACTAAGCATTGAAGAGCTTGGCAGAGAGGTTTTGCAGTGCCTTCTTCTTGTCGTCTGCCTTGATGAGGAACGAGATATTGTAGTTTGAACCGCCGTAGGAAATCATACGCACAGGAATGTTTGCCATAGCGTCAGTGACAAGAGTCTCGAAACCTACATTTGACCAGTCGAGGTCGCCTGCAACGCAGATGATACACATGTTCTCGTCAACGGTGACAGAACCGTACTTCTTTAGTTCATCAACGATACGGTTGAGGTTGCTGTTGTTGTCGATAGAGACGCTGACACCCACCTCTGAAGTGGTAATCATGTCAATAGGTGTGTTGTTGGTCTCGAATATCTCAAAGATCTTGCGAAGGAAGCCTGTTGCAAGAAGCATGCGGCTGGACTTTATCTTAATAGCTGTGATATTGTCCTTTGCTGCAACTGCCTTTATCTTGCCCTTGATGAGCTCGTTGTTGATGACAGTACCTTCTGCATCGGGCTCCATAGTATTCTTGATGCGAACGGGAATACCTGCAAACTTAGCTGGCTGCACACAGGTAGGGTGCAGTATCTTAGCACCGAAATAGGCAAGCTCGGCAGCCTCCTCAAAGTTGAGCTGATGCACGGCATCAGTCTTATCGACAAAGCGTGGATCGTTGTTGTGCATGCCGTCGATATCTGTCCAGATTATGATTTCGTTGGCATTGATAGCAGCACCGATGAGCGATGCGGTGTAGTCGGAACCGCCACGCTGCAAGTTGTCAACCTCGTCATAAGCATTGCGGCATACGAATCCCTGGGTGATGTAGATCTGATAACCGGGATGTGCCTTGAGTACCTTGGTGATGTTCTCCTTTATATAAGGCATATCTGGCTCGGCATTCTTGTCGGTACGCATGAAGCTCAGCGCATCAAGCAGTATGGTCTTCACGCCAATCTCGTTGAGGTAGTTGGTCACCATGTTGGTTGACATCACCTCACCCTGTGCAACAACTATCTTCTCCTCGAAACTGGTGAAGGTGTCTTTAGTGAATGAACGGAGATACTCAAACTCCTTCTTGAGGAAGTCGCGTGTCTTTAACTTCATTGCCTCAGTAGAGTAAAGCTGCTCTACGTGCCCCATGTACTTCTGCTCGAGCTTGTTGATAACCTCCTGTGCTCCCTCTGGGTTTTTCTTGTAGAGATAGTCCGAAATCTCCACCAGGGAGTTTGTGGTGCCCGACATAGCCGACAGAACCACGAAAGTTGGCTCGCCCGACTTTGTTATAAGTTTTGCAACACCCTGCATACGCTCTGGAGAGCCTACAGAGGTGCCTCCGAATTTCATTACTTCCATTGTGCTTATACTTATTTATTTAGTTATTATTTCTTAGCGATTGGTCTGTGAGATTGTGAGTATCCGTAGCTTTTACGCTTGGTTTCCCAGTTCTGAGAGTTCAATAAACTTCTGACCTTCACACTGATAGACCTTACCTGGGAAGCGGTCGAGCATTGGAAGGTTGTGAGTGCTCATCACCACTGCCGTACCAGATGCTACGATGTTGTGGAACAGCCCCACTATCTGGTCAGCTGTCTCAGGGTCGAGATTGCCCGTCGGCTCGTCAGCAAGGATTATCTTTGGAGAGTTGAGCAGAGAGCGCGCTATGGCTATGCGCTGCTGTTCGCCACCAGAGAGTTCATGCGGCATCTTGTCTTCCACGCCTGTCATCTTCACGGCTTCCAGCACCTCAGCGATACGTTTCTCTATATCCTCTTTGTCTTCCCATCCCGTAGCACGTAACACGAACTCGAGATTTTTCTTTACGGTACGGTCGGTAAGCAGTTTGAAGTCCTGAAAGATAATGCCCATCTCACGGCGCAGTCGCTGTATCTCCTTGCGCTTAATGGACATCATGTCGCGCTCCAAGACCATAGCCTCGTCAGCGCTGTCTATCTCCATTTCTCCATATATGGTACGGAGCAGGGAACTCTTACCAGAACCAACCTTGCCGATGATATAGATAAACTCGCCGGGAGCGACGCTGAAATTTACGCCCTCAAGCACGAAGTCATCATCGACATGACGGAAACTAACGTTTTTGTAGTCTATCAACATAATAAATCAGTGTTTCTTCCAACCTGGGTTATGTCGCTCGGCAAGCTCGGCTGCCAAATCCTCAATGCGCAGTCCCTTTGACGTAAGGAGGACTATGAGGTGGTAGAGCATATCTGAGCCTTCATAGATAAGGCGGTCATTGGTGCCGTTGGTAGCCTCTATGACAAGTTCAAGAGCCTCCTCACCTACTTTTTGTGCCATACGGTTAAGACCGTCCTTGAAGAGGGATGTGGTGTAGCTTCCCTCTGGCATTTCCTTGTAACGTGTCTCGATAAAGTCCTGTAACTCAGACAGGAACAAAAGCGGATTCTTTTCTTCCATATATATAAGACAATTTCTTAATTCTTAACTCTTAATTATTTATTCTCCTCTCCCCAACATGTATCAGTACCAGTATGGCATGTGGGACCGTGAGGGTGTACCTTCACCAACAACGTATCGTTGTCGCAGTCAACCTTGATATCCACAAGGTCAAGGAAGTTGCCGCTCGTCTCGCCCTTTGTCCACAGGCACTTTCTTCCTCGGCTCCAAAAAGTCACTTTCTTTGTTTCAAGAGTCTTTTTGAGTGATTCCTCGTTCATATAGCCGAGCATCAGCACGTTCTTTGTCTCAGCGTCCTGTATGATGGCTGGAACCAGTCCCCCACCCTTTTCGAAGTCTATTTTCTTGTTGTCTATCATTTTCTGTCATTCTGTTTATCTCACTCTCACTCCCTCTTTCTTCAACCATTCCTTCAGCTCCGGGATAGGTATCTCTCCAAAATGGAAAACAGAGGCAGCGAGGGCAGCGTCAGCCTTACCAATGGTAAAGGCATCACGGAAGTGTTCCTTCTTACCTGCACCACCACTGGCTATGATCGGTATGGGTAGGGCATCGGCAAGTTCAGCAAGAGCCTCGTTGGCAAATCCCTGTTTCACACCGTCATGATTCATCGACGTAAACAGTATCTCGCCTGCACCACGGTCGGCAACTTCCTTCGCCCAGTCGAGCAAACGACGCTCCACACGTATCCTGCCGCCATTGATGTAACAGTGCCATCCGTCTTCATCGTTGCGGGCATCAATGGCACATACGCACACCTGAGAGCCAAAACGGCTGGCTATCTCGTCTATAAACTCCGGCCTTCTTAGTGCTGCACTGTTTACGCTTACTTTGTCGGCACCTGCGGCAAGCATTCTGTCAACATCCTCTATGGCGTTGATGCCTCCACCCACGGTAAACGGTATGTTTATCTCACGTGCCACACGAGTCACCATGTCCGTAAATGTCTTGCGTCCCTCATGTGAAGCCGTGATGTCGAGATAACACAACTCGTCGGCACCGGCATCGCTATATGCCTTACCCAACTCTACAGGGTCACCTGCAGAGCGGAGATTGACAAAGTTGGTGCCCTTCACGGTCTCACCGTTCTTTACGTCCAGACAAGGTATGATTCTTTTTGCAAGCAATTCGCTAATTTGTTAATTCGTTAATTCGCTAATTTGTATCTTTCCCTCATAGTATGCTTTGCCGAACACCACAGCAGGGATGCCTGCCCTGTCAAGGGCTTCGATGTCGGCATTACTACCCACACCGCCTGAAGCGATGAGGTGAATATGGGGGTACTCTGCCATAATCTGCTTGTAGAGGTCTATGGCAGGACCAGCGAGGGTGCCGTCCTTGCTTATCTCTGTACAAAGAACATTCTTAACCCCCATCTCTACATATTTCTTAAGGAACGGTATCAGTTCTTCCTCTGAGTCCTCCTTCCATCCGTTGATGCTTATCTTGCCTTTGCGTACATCTGCTCCGAGCACTATCTTCTCGGCACCGTACTTGGCAATCCATTCCCTGCACAGGTCAGGATTGGTGACGGCTATGCTTCCGAGTGTCACCATAGTGGCACCAGCCGCGAAAGCCTTCTCTATGTCTTCTGCCGTCTTTATACCTCCGCCGAAATCCACCGTCAACGAGGTGTTTTCCGTGATAGCCCTCAGCACGGCATCGTTTACTATATGCTTTGACTTGGCACCATCGAGGTCAACAACGTGCAAACGCTTAAACCCCAGCTGCTCAAACTCTTTCGCCTGAGCAACGGGGTCTTCGTTGTATATCTTCTTTGTGTCATAGTCACCTTTGGTAAGCCTTACGCACTTACCGCCTATGAGGTCTATGGCAGGTATCAGTTCTATCATCCTTCAATCTCTAAGAAATTTCTCAATATCTTCTCGCCCACCTTACCACTCTTTTCCGGGTGGAACTGTGTAGCGTAGAAGTTGTCCTTGTGGATGGCTGCAGAGTAGTCAAGAGTGAAGTTTGCTGTGGCAATGGTATATTCATCATGCAGCGGCACGTAGTACGAGTGAACGAAATACACAAAGTCGCCATCATTCAGTCCCTTGAACAACTCACAGGGTTTGAGCGAAAGCGAGTTCCATCCCATCTGCGGCACCTTGTCTTCATGTTTTGTAGGCACAAAGCGCTTCACATCCATAGGAAAAATGCCAAGACAGTCTGTGTTACCCTCATCGGAATGTTTGCAAAGCAGTTGCTGACCAATGCAGATGCCAAGCACTGGCTGCTTCAGATTGCATATCACCTTGTCGAGACCATGCTGGCGCAGGTAGTTCATGGCGTGACTTGCCTCACCCTGTCCAGGGAATATCACGCGGTCAGCCTTCATCAGTTTCTCGGCATCGTCCGTCCACAGAGGCTCAACACCCAGACGCTTTACTGCATTGATGACGCTGAACACGTTACCTGCATTATATTTCACTATCGCAACGTTCATTCCTTTATTATATGAGAGTGCAAAGTTACAAATAAATCTTCATATATACAAATGAAGCATGCAATTAACTGTTCATAGCCATGAGGAACTCCGTATTGTCGCGAGTACGTGTCATGAGATTGTGTATCTGCTGCATTGCCTCAACGGAGTTCATGTCTGAAATGCTCTTACGCAGTATCCACATGCGGTTGATGGTTGTCTCATCATGCAACAGGTCATCACGGCGCGTGCTTGAAGCAATAAGGTTGACAGCCGGGAAGATACGCTTGTTGGCAAGCTGACGGTCGAGCTGCAACTCTGAGTTACCCGTTCCCTTGAACTCCTCGAATATCACCTCGTCCATCTTACTGCCCGTATCGGTAAGAGCTGTTGCTATGATAGTCAGTGAGCCGCCATTCTCTATGTTACGTGCAGCACCAAAGAAACGCTTAGGCTTCTGAAGGGCATTGGCATCGACACCACCCGTCAGCACCTTGCCTGATGCTGGTGCCACCGTGTTGTAGGCACGTGCAAGGCGTGTTATAGAGTCAAGGAATATCACCACGTCATGACCGCACTCCACGAGGCGCTTTGCCTTCTCAAGAACAAGTCCAGCTATCTTCACATGACGATCGGCAGGCTCATCGAAGGTAGAGGCTATCACCTCGGCATTCACCGTGCGAGCCATATCGGTAACCTCCTCTGGACGCTCGTCTATGAGCAGCATCATGATGTACGCCTCCGGGTGGTTGGCAGCTATGGCGTTGGCTATATCCTTCATCAGTATCGTCTTACCTGTCTTAGGCTGTGACACTATGAGCGAACGCTGTCCCTTACCTATCGGCGAGAAGAGGTCAACGATGCGAGTAGAAATGTTTGTTGCGCGAGGATCGCCGCATAAGGTGAACTTCTCCTCTGGGAACAGAGGCGTAAGGTTCTCGAATGATATGCGGTCGCGAATCTCTCGTGGGTCCCTGCCGTTAACCTTCAGCAGGGTTGTCATGGTGAAGTATTTCTCATTGCCGCGAGGTGGACGCACGCTACACTCTACCACATCACCCGTCTTGAGGAAGTTTGCTCGTATCTGCTGCACCGTGAGGTGAACATCATCTGGGGAAGAAAGGTAGTTGTAGTCGCTGGAACGCAGGAAGCCATAGCCGTCAGGCATAATCTCCAACAGTCCGTTAGCCTTGATGATATCCGAGAAATCATAGTCGCTGTCGTTGCCATTATCCGTTTCCTCATACATCATCTGCTGGTGGTCTTGCGTGTTAGGATTGTCGAACATGTCGTAATAAGGTATCACGGCATTATCCTCCACCGGAATATCGTGAAGGATGATAAAGTCCGTCCCGTCATCAGGAGCATCTGCCCATTGCGGCTCATTCATCGTATTCTGCGACTGCACCTTAGATTGCAGGCGCTCAATGAGTCCCAGCGATGGCTGGTTGCCATCATCCTGTGAGTCACTCTCACCTACGCCGAATGATGCCTCAGGCACATCAATGTCAGAGGGTTCTGCAGCAGCCTTCTTCTGGTTGTTCTCTGCAAGCGCAGCGGCAGCAAGCTCAGCAGCAGCTATTATCTCGTCCTTGGTGCGTCTTATCCTCTTACGCTTGGGAGCAGCTTCTGGTTCTGCTTCATCTTCCGCACTCTGGCTGGCAGGCGCAGCACTTTCTGCTGCCTCGAATTGCAAACTCATCTCAGCAGCCTTTGCAGCCTCGCGTGCTGCCAGTTCGGCTTTGCTTGGTCTTCCACGTTTCTTCTTTGGAGCAGCCTCCAAATTCTCTAATTCTTCGTTAGCCATTATATATACTTGTAGCTATTGTTTGTTTTCGTAAATTCGTAAGGAAAGTTTGGAAAAAAGGTTCATGGCGTTATAGATACATAAAAGACCACAAACTCATTCTTGATTTTTACGGATGCAAAGGTACAAATAAATGTTTAAAGTATAAAGTTTAAAGTTCAAAGTTTTTCCTTTTTAAAGTTAATTAACAAAAAACAAACACCTTATTATATATATAAGAAGGTGCCCCACCCTTGACAAAGTGGAGCACCCTCCTCGTATGAAAACCTAAAACTTATTAGTCTTCGTCCTTCTCGGCATTCTCTGCTATCAACTGCTGTTGCAGCTCGTTCGGAAGCAGCTCGTATGAAGAGAACTTGGTAGAGAATGACGCTCTGCCGCCCGTGAGACTTGAGAGTGAGATACTGTAGTTGCTGAGTTCCTTGAGAGGTATCTTAGCCTGCAGCTTCTGATAACCATTCTCCATGTCCATACCCATGATGAGGGCACGGCGTCCTTGCAGGTCGCTCATCACGTCGCCCGTCATGTCAGCTGGCACATAGACCTCAAGATCATAGATTGGCTCAAGAATCTTCGGCGCAGCAGCCTTGAACGCTTCAGAGAAGGCGTTACGTGCAGCGAGCATGAATGAGAGCTCGTTGGAGTCAACGGGGTGCATCTTGCCGTCATAGACTATCACACGGACATCGCGGGCGTATGAGCCTGTCAGCGGTCCGCGCTCCATCTTCTCCATCACGCCCTTCAATATTGCTGGCATGAAGCGCATATCGATGGCACCACCCACTACGGTGTTGATGAATACGAGCTTGCCGCCCCATTCGAGGTCTATCTCCTCACGTGACTTGATGTTGCACTTCACCTCCTGACCGTTTAGTTTGTATGTCGTTGGGTCAGGCATACCGTCAGCGTATGGCTCTACTATGAGGTGCACCTCGCCAAACTGACCTGCACCGCCAGACTGCTTCTTGTGGCGATACTCTGCCTGAGCACTCTTGGTGATTGTCTCACGGTATGGGATGCGTGGCTCAAGGTACTCTATCTGTATCTTGTCGATGTTCTCCAGACGCCACTTCAGGGTGCGCAGGTGGAACTCACCCTGACCGCGCACGATGGTCTGGCGCAGTTCCTTTGACTGCTCCACTACCCATGTCGGGTCTTCCTGGCGCATACGTGTGAGGGCACTCATCAACTTCTCCGTCTCGGCTTCGTTCTTAGCCTTGATGGCACGTGAGTACTTTGGATTAGGATATGTCACAAAGTCGAAGCGGTTGTCACAGTCCTTGCCATTGAGGGTGTTGCCCGTCTTGACGTCTTTCAACTTAACGGTACATCCTATGTCGCCTGCCACCATCTCGTCAACAGGAATACGGTTGGCGCCAGCAGCAGCAAATATCTGACCTATACGCTCCTTTGAACCACGGTCTGTGTTTGTAAGGTCGTCACCAGGCTTAATCTTACCGCTCATAACCTTGAAGTACTGCACCTCGCCGATATGAGGCTCTACGCCAGTCTTGAAGAAATATACAGACTCAGGACCGTTAGCATCGATGGCAACTTCCTCGCCACGAGTGTTGTGCACCTTAGGCATCTCGTCAACGTGAGGCACCACGTTACCCAGGAACTCCATCAGACGGCGTACGCCCATGTCCTTGCCTGCGCAGACGCAGAATACAGGGAAGATGCTACGAGTGATGAGACCCTTACGGATACCCTCACGCAGCTCGTCCTCTGTGAGTGTCTCTGTCTCGAAGAACTTCTCCATCAGTCCCTCGTCGTTCTCAGCAGCAGCCTCAACGAGAGCCTTGTGAAGCTCCATAGCCTTGTCCATCTCCTCGGCAGGGATGTCCTCGATGGTAGGAGCACCGCCGTCAGGTCCCCATGAATACTTCTTCATGAGCAGTACGTCGATGAGGGCATTGAAGCCAGGACCTTCATTAAGTGGATACTGTATAGGTGTAACCTTTGAGCCGTAAATCTCCTGCAGGCGCTCGAGTGTGGTGTGATAGTCACACTTCTCAGCATCGAGCTGGTTTACGAGGAATATTACAGGCTTCTTGAGTTTCTCAGTATAGCGGAAGTGGTTCTGTGTGCCCACCTCTGGACCTACCTGTCCGTTGAGCAGTAGCACGCAGGTATCAGTAACCTCGAGAGCCGTCAGCGCAGCCCCTACGAAGTCGTCAGAACCAGGACAGTCTATGATGTTAAGCTTCTTGTTATTCCACTCCACATGGAACACAGTGGAGAAAACAGAATAACCATACTCATGTTCTACAGGGAAATAGTCGGAAACGGTATTCTTCTGAGTGATACGTCCGCGACGATTGATGATACCAGCCTCATAGAGCAGCGCTTCAGTGAGGGTGGTCTTACCCGAGCCGTCATTGCCTAAGAGAGCAATGTTCTTGATTTCACTGGTCTGATAAACTTTCATAGATTTTTGTTACAGGTTAGTTATTTCTTGTTTTTAGTTGTTTAGTTAGGTTTCAATTGTTGCAAAGATACAAAAAAAATGAAGAATGAAGAGTGAAGAATGAAGAATTCTTCTCCTTTTTAGCATTTATTAAGAATTTCGCAACGCTTAACGGACTTTTCACCATGATTAGTCACAAAGAGAGCGGAACCAACCCACTTAAGGTCAGCTCCGCTCGCTCAATTATTGTTTAACGCTGTGTTATCTTACTGTTTCAGCAGTGTAGCTGTAATACCTTCGCCACTCAGTGTTGCAGTATTTCCACTGAAACTAACCGTACCTCCGAATTGTCCACCGCCACTAAGGGTGATAGCGAGAGTATTGCCAGAATAACTGTAGGCATCTATGTGAGGATCGCCCTCTGTGTACATTTCATTGTTTGTACCGAACACCATAACTTTACCTACAGGAGCACCAGACATACTGCACTGAGTCATCTTCCAGCGACCCTTAATGCCTCCTGTTGGATAAACGTATGAAGGCTTCTTCATCACAATGCCAAGATTGTCACTGCTTGATGATTTTTTATATTCACCATTGAGCACATTGCCCTCGCTTACGAGTACGAGTTTACCACTTGCACCATTGGAAATGGTGAATCTCAGACGTGTGTAACCGTCCTTTGATTCTTCATCACATGTGTAGGAGAATATCTGATCACTGCTGCTGATGGTGCATGTACCATTTTTCTTGAAGGTGAAACTCTGACCTACCGCAGGATAGTCTGGATCATCGTCCATCATTACTTCCCACGTACCTACCATCTTGGTAGAGTTTACATTTACCTCATCATCGTCATCGCCACTGTCATCATCACCTGAAGATGAACCATTCTTCTCCATAGTGTATGTGTAACTCCTAGATTGACCGCCAGCTGTTACAGTAACAGCAGCATCAGCACTACTTCCACTAATATTTACAGTACCAGATATCGTCACTGTGCCTATCCTAGCAGAAAATGCTTTTGAGTCATTGTCGTAGGTAAAGGTGCCTTCGTCACCATTGCTGGTGAATTTACCATTAGCATAGAAAGTCATCACGGTTCCAACACCAGGTCCGCCCTGACTATTTGCAGGCGTCACCTCTGTAAGAGTCCAAGAACCGAGGATGTTGGAGTTGCTACCACCGCCACCGCTAGGGCCATCATCATCACCACATGCAACGAATGTGAATGCACTCATTACAATAAATGCTAACGCACTGAATAGTTTAATGCTTTGTTTCATCATAGTTGTTTGTTTTTTAGTTGTTTGATTAATAAAATACAGTTACATTTAGTTATTTGGTGCAAAGTTTTACTTGATTACTTTCTTACCAGCCTGTATCGTCAGGCCCTTGCTGTCAGCACTTACCTGCTGACCTGCTGCGTTGTAGCACTTGCCTGCGAGCTTTGCTCCCTCAGCCGTTACTTCGCCTACAGCAGAAGTTTCATTGTATTCTACTCCATTCAGATACACCTTATAATTATAGTTTGATTCTGAGTTGACTGCCTTGTAGTCATTCCACTTCTTGGCAACGTTCTCATTATTACAATAAATTATCAAGTTACCCACGTACCAACCACCAGGGAAAACGTGCTCTCCTATAGTGATATTGCCACCGATATTGCAGGTTAGATCGTAAAATTTTACATTATGAAACGGTTCTGTGTTCATATTGATTTGGTTAAACATAGAGCGAGGAATAGCACAATCACCATCATAGTTAAGGGTTACTTTCTCGATTTCGTTGTATTTTGTGAAGATGCTCTTACAAAGGGCTACGTTGTCTATCTCTATTATGTCCGTATTATCTTCTATCAGCAATTCTCGACCAGCCATCTGCTTTGTCATGGTTTTGAATGTTGACTCCAAACAATTCTTGTCAAATTCTGTAAACTGGGCAGGCTGAGAATTGTCAATACGGGAGAGCTGAAGAGTCATCTTGCCAATGTGCTTTTTTCCATCGTCCTCCACTGTCTTACCAATAAGCTTTCCTTTAAAATTGTTGCTAGCATCCGAGAAAGCTACCTCGAGATAGTAAGGCTCTCCTTCCTCTGGCAGGATGGTTATATCGCCAACTACGAAGTCAGCCTTTGCTCCCATAGCTATCGCTACGAGTGCAACTAAAAGTGCTAAATACTTTTTCATAATTTCTTCTGTTTATTATAGGTTTGTATAAAATAAGGTTAGTCCTAAAAGTGTTGTGGATTAGACAGAAAAAGAAAACGTGGACTGTTTTTACTATCGTCTACGTTCTTGAGGCATCGCCAAACGCCTAACCCACTATATCCGAGTAAAAGCCCACGCTTACAAACGTGAGCATCCCAACTTTTACTCTTGTGGGTTCTTATAAATTTGGCGAATTTCAAGAACAAGATTCAAGCGGACGCTTCAGTTTCTATATGTCTTTAATCTTTGAGTTATGTCATAGGCTCGTGAATTTATGAATTATACTTGCTAATTTAATAGCCTAGGTTATGATGCTTGCAAAGTTTTTTTTCTAAACTTATACCTTTATAATATATCTATATTGCTTTGATTTCTTCCTTAGTCAAGCCTGTTATCTCGGCAATGTCTTCGACAAGGTAGCCCTTAGCCTTCATACGGTTGGCTATTTGGACCAAATCCTCGTTAGGGTCAAAATCGTCGGGGGCTGATTCCCAAACCTGCCAATCGGTCTCGGCAAGATATTGCGCCACCTGACTGCGGAGGACGGGAATGTCATTAACAGCTGTGTTATATAATTCCTTGTCGTCAATAGTGGCATAGTCATGCACCAGAACGTGACGCATTCCTTGAACAAACTTCCATGGTGTCGAGGGATGTTCACGCTTGAAAGCTTTGGTGAGCATATAAGCTGCTTCGCCCACGACCTCAATGTTCTTTATCACGGAATAGTAGGTGCGTTTGTCGGCAACCAACTTGCTATAGTCAAAGCCCTCCATGAGCATTGACACATTGTCGGCATACTCAATAATGTCGAGTAAACGGCCTTTATCCCTCGCTCTTTCTCTCATAAATCAGGATTTTATCACGGTTAGCGGTTTCTGCGGCATATGGACGGAGCGTGCCTTCTACAACCAAATCGACCTTGCGTCCAAGGAGTTCCTGCAAATCCATCAGCATACCACCATGGGTAAAGAGAGTGAACGGCTTGTCTGTACTGTCTGGAACGAAAAGAATGTCAACATCGCTTGATGGCCTCTCCTCGCCACGGGCAAACGAGCCAAACAGCCATGCCTTCACGACTGGTTGTGTCTTGAAGTAATCGGCCATCTTATGTGTCATCGTCTGCGTGCTCATATTGGCTATTAAGTTGTTCTGCTTGCAAAGTTAAGTATTCTTTTCCTTTCCTCCAAATAATTTTCCAACTTTTTTTTTGCAGCAACAGGGATTTACTTCGCAGGTTTCTTCTGATTCAGTCGAAGGACGTTATCTACCTTCACACCATCGAAGAGGGCTCGCTCACCCTTGATGGATTTGGCTATAAAACTAATCTTGAAGCGCTTGATGTGCTCACCAGGATTGAAATCCTCTGGACGATCGAATACTTTGCTATCAATATCCATCTTCATGGTTCCGAGATATGGCAACTCCACTTTATCGCCTGCCTGCAGGTGAAGTTGCAGCACATCTACCAGTTCGCGCAATACCTGCACTACATCAGATGCTTTTGCACCACAGTTCTTCTGTATCTCCTTACACACATCCTCCATCGTCAGCGTCTGGGGATGAAAAGCCTTCGCTGTGAATTTGCCATACGATGCAACATTCTTTCTTGTTCCTTCTACCAATTGTACTAGCATAATCTTGTCTCCTTATTTAGATTCCTTAGTTAATTACCATGCAAAGATAGTAAAAAACTTTGTAACTAGCAAAAATTAGCTAGCAAATTTACAAAATTAACTAGCTAATTTCAAGAATTAGCTAGTTAATTTGAGGTTGTTGCTTTGAGTCTGTCGGTCAAAGCTATATATTATGCTGTTAGCACTCAGTTGTCACCCATTACAGTTCAGCGTCGGAGCACTGGAATGTGGTGCCCTTGGACATGTCGCCAGTGGTGAGACCGAGTTTGAGCCACTTCATGCGTTGCTTGGAGGTGCCGTGTGTGAACGACTCTGGCTGTGAATATCCGCGAGCCTTCTCCTGCAAGTAGTTGTCGCCAATGACCTGTGCACAGTTGATAGCCTCCTCTATGTCGCCGTCTTCGAGAGAGTCGAAGCGCTTGTTGTCATGATAAGCCCATACGCCTGCATAGAAATCGGCAAGCAACTCCAGGCGCACGCTGATGCGGTTGGCATCCTTCTGCGACAGACGTGACATCTGCTGGTGTGCCTTGTCGAGAATGCCAAGGAGGTACTCCACGTGGTGCCCCACCTCGTGGGCTATGACGTAGGCATAGGCGAAGTCGCCGTCAGCTCCAAGCTGTTGCTTCATAGAGGTAAAGAACGACAGGTCGATGTACAGGCACTGGTCGGCACTGCAATAGAAAGGCCCCATAGCCGACTGTCCGTTGCCGCAGCCTGTCTGCACGCTGCCTGTGTAGAGCACCATGCGAGGGGGAACATACTCTCTGCCCATCTCCTTGAAAACCTCTGTCCATACATCCTCGGTGCCTGCGAGTATCTGCTTGGAGAATGTTGCAAGTTCTTCTTCCTCGGCAGTAAACTCACGACCTCCCTCAGCCTGCGTGCTGACATTGGTCATCTGCTGGGTGGCAACAGTCTGAAGGGCATCGAGGGGATTGCCTCCCATCACCCACGTAATAAGGGCTACTATGACAAGGCTGCCAATGCCCATTCCTCCGATACCTGCAGACGACAGACCGCTACGGCGGCGGTCATCTACGTTTGAACTTTCTCTTCTTCCGTCTAATTTCATTGTTATCTTAGTTTTTGGTTAGTATTTTTTCTTAGGATATCCTAGATGTCCTAGGATATCTTAGGTTGTCTTAGGAATTAACAGTGACGAGTCGCCATAAGACAGGAAACGGAAATCGTTATCCAAGGCGTAGTCATATACCCGGCGCCAGTCCTCGCCTATAAAAGCCGAGACAAGCAACAAGAGCGTTGACTGTGGCTGATGGAAGTTTGTTATCAGCTTCTCCACCACGTGGTACCTATAGCCTGGCGCTATTATTATCTTGGTGCTGGTATGAAGGGTGCTGATACCCTGACGGTCCATCCAGCCTACTATAGCCTGTAGCGCCTCTACCGTATCAACTTCCTGGGGGGTGTCATAGGGAGTCCACTGGTCGCTGATGCTCAGGGCTTCCTCATCTTCTATGTCAGGATGGCTCATTATGTTGCAGCCTATGTAATAAAGGCTCTCCAGAGTACGCACCGAGGTGGTGCCTACTGCCGTCACCTTGCCTCCATGTGCTATGATATTCTCTATCGTGCTCCTGCGCACGGATATAAACTCCCTGTGCATCTCGTGGCCTTCTATCTCCTCAGACTTCACAGGCTTGAACGTTCCAGCTCCCACGTGCAAGGTCACCTCGTCACACTCGATGTCATGGGCTGCTATGTCCTGCAACACGGCATCTGTGAAATGAAGTCCTGCGGTAGGTGCTGCCACACTTCCCTTTATCTTGGAATAGACAGTCTGGTAGGTGGTCTTGTCGCTTTCTTCCGTATCGCGGTTAAGGTATGGAGGTATGGGTAGCTCGCCTATGGCGTCAAGTATCTCAGAGAAGCACACATCGCCTTCCCACGAAAACTCTATTACGTGTCCTATGCCCGATTCTCCTTTTTTCTCTATGCTCAGTAAAACGTCACTGCCTGCGACGTTTATTACACGTGTCAGCCTGCCTGTCTTCCACTTCTTAAGGTTGCCCACAAGACATACCCACGAACACCTGTTCCTCGACTGGAACACCTGTTCGTAGTCATGGGGAGAATACGGCTCAAGCAGGAACACCTCTATCAAGGCACCCGTCTCTTTGTGGAAATGAATGCGAGCCTGTATCACCTTAGTGTTGTTGTATATCAGCAACGAGCCTGCGTCAAGGTACTGCGGTATGTTTTTGAACACATCGTGAGAAATCACACCTTTATTATATACGAGCAACTTGCTTTCGTCTCGCTTGGCAACGGGGTACTTGGCTATCCGTTCCTCTGGCAAGGAGTATGTATAGTCTCTTATCTTTATATGTCTGGGGTCTGGTGACATTTACTTACGTTTTTTTAGATTATCACTATGGAATAAAGGAACACGAGCAACAGAACCAACACTACGAGTTCCGTGTCAAACTTGTCTATTCCTGTCGAGGTGTATTTATCGGAGATGGAGTTGTTCACGTTGAACAACCTGATGCTGAAGCGCCTGTAGATATAGTATGCAAGGCTTCCTGTCATGATGCCCCACAATACTCCTACTGCAACATCGGTAAAGAAATGCTGGGCAAGGTACATACGTGACCAACACAGCGTGAGCGACCATATAAGCATAAACAAGGTCATCACACGACTCCTGGCAAAGAACCAGAAGAAAGCTACAAGCGACATAGTGGTGGCGGCATGGGAGGAGAAGAAACTGTAGTCCTTGCTGTGCAGATTGCCTGCTATGTCGAAAAGATACTTGAACTCAGGGTCGTTACAAGGACGCAATCTTTCAAAGTAGGGCTTTGCCACAATTGACGTAAGTCCTGTTGCCATCAGCACTCCCAATATGGCACAGGCGAAACAGATGAATATCTGCTGCATATTGTCGTGGTTCTTTATCACCAAGACAAGCAGCATTACGTACAAAGGCACCCACGTCCAAGCATTGGTGACAGTCAGTGCGAAATGGTCTAACACCATGCTCTGGCTGCCAGAGAGCAAATCTATGAAGTATTTATCTACAGAGTTTATCATATCACGTTATATCAGTTCTATGGCTGACGAAGCCACCCATCCCTGTCTGCCATCAGACAACTTTATGGAGTACCAACCCTTTATGTCATCATCGGCAATGGTGACAGCCGTTCCCTCATGAATGACAAAGGCATCACCAGACTTCGGCGTAGGAGAAGACTTGACCTCCACAGCCTCTGATATTACAACACCCTTGTCGTGAGTCAACAGTATGGTGCGCTGCTGGTAGGCACACCAAATGGACAACAGGAACACCATACTAAGAATGACAGAGGAGAAGAAAGCCACCCTCCTGATGTTGAGGCTGTCCATAAACAGATAGAGCAGATAACATATCAGCGCCAAAGCAAGTGCCACCAACGCCATTATCGCCCATGCGTCAATAGGCAGGACAAAGACTGCTGCCTTATACCATTTTACGATGAACACATCTGTATCTACAGGCAGACGGTCGATGGTCTTATTCGTTGTTATCTCTATGTTGTGAAGTATGTCACCGTTAGCCGGACTTTGTTTCAAAGCCCTCATGTAGGCTATCATAGCTTGAGGGTAGTTGCCCATGCGGTAGTGTGCATTACCCATATTGTAATAGGTCTCAACAGCAGTGCCTCCCTTCCGGGCATCGTCATAATACTTCAATGCCTTTTGGTAATCACCAGCCCTGTATGCTGCATCAGCATTTGCCTTGGGCTGGGCAACAGCCAAAGCTGGCATACACAGCGCTACACATATTATTATATTATATAACACAGTCTTCATAAGTTGTCGATATTAGTTATTGCCTCTGTTGCTGTCTGGTAGGTGTGTTGCATATTGCCCAAGGTATCACCAGGAGCATAGCGGGCATATTCACATTCGTCGATGGCGGCAATGAAGGAGTCGATAACTCCCTGTGGCGTACCACGCTGGGCAAGTGTCTCGGAGATATTCTCACGTGACAGCTGTTCGCTCGGCATCGCCAGCTTATCGCTGACATATCCCCACAAGGCATGCAGCACTTCATCATAGAACGCATCATGCTTGCCCTGGTTCATATATCCCCTTGCCTTACGTAGCTTTTTCGTTGCCACCTTATTAGCTTTCTTGCTCTTCATAGCTATGACATCGTTGAGGTTCATAGCACGCTTGCGGAAGATGATGCACAGCACTATGAAAGCAACGAGCATGGCAACTATCGTACCCAGATATACAGGCGTTTGGAAGAAAGTCTTGTCTGCCTGCTGCCTTGATGACTCACCATGCATTATATCGTGAATGTCATTATCGCTGTACTTGCTGTACGTTCCGCTTCCACCGTTGCCACTACCCTTCTCCACCTCTATCTCGTGAGCTTGCGTTTGAAGCGTCTTGTACTGATGGGACTCTGTATCAAAATATACGAACTTGGTGGCAGGGATGACATATCTGCCCATGTTACGAGGCACTACGAGAATGTCGTATATCATACTACCCGTAACACCTTCAGCCGTCAGCTTTGTCTTGTCAGTTATCTTGGCATCGTACTTCTCAAAGTCCTTAGGCACATTCAGCTCTGGTTGCTTCAGTAGCTTCATATTGCCTACACCACTTACCACAATGCGGACGTTGACAGGGTCGCCAGCCTTCACCTTGTTCTTGTCAACAGAAGAGGAGATGGAGAACTGCCCCACTCCACCTGAGAAGTTTGCTGGTTTGGCAGGTAGCGGCATCACCTCTATGTCAACACTCGGAGCCGTGAAATCCTTCTTTACTTCTATGTAGCCTGAGCCACCGTTGAAGAAAGCCTCAAAGGGATCTACGTTAGGATTTTGCTGCATCACGATGCCCTTAAACGTAAGGCTGGGGATGGTGAGCTTACCCGTCATCTGGGGGAACATCACATACTGGCTCCACGTTACGGTGTTGTATGGCTTGCCGTTGACATTCTCTATGTGAAAAGTCTTTTGTTGCGGAAGGGGTATCTCCTGCGTATGGAAACCTTTCAAATCAGGCATCTTACCCTCTAAAGCCGTCAGCTCTACCTGTGTATATACCTTATACGTCAGGAGTACAGGCTCTTGTTCATACACCTTACGCTTGTTTGCCGTGACACGCAGGAACAGGTCCTTGCCCGATATGTTTGAACCAGCTCTGTCAACACGTCGGGGTTGCTGCTGATACTGACCACCAGAGCCGTTGGACTGTGACTTTCCCACAACGGCAATCTTCAATGCTGACGACACGGCGTTATTGCCTGCCACGACAGCCTTGGCTGAAGGAATGACATACGTTCCATTCTTCCTTGCCATTAGTACATAGGTATATGTCACGGAAGATTGCTGTGACGTATGGCCGTTGACAAAAGAAAAACTCTGCTGAGTGCTGGTACTCGGACCTATAAGCAGTTCGAAGGCATCAGGAAGGTTTCCCAGTCGAAAATTCTTCACATCAGTAGTGTTTACCACATAACGCAACTGGAACTGTTCCCCCACAGCCACCTGCGTCGGTCCCTGCACAGTTATCTTTTGTGCTAAAACGAGGAGTGGCAGCAATAGTGCCACAATCGTATATGTCAATCTCTTTTGCAAAGTATTTACCAATTTTTCTGTATGTTACGACGGCGAGGCTGTCTCATAGCCTTATTGAGACGCTGCTGCGTTTCTTTTTCGTTTTGTATGGCTGCCTGCAACAGTTGCTCAGCATTCTCTCTGCTCATCTGCTCCTTGTTCTGTTGCTGGTCTTTATTCTGCTGGTCGTCTTGGTTGTCTTTATTCTTGTTCTGGTCGTTGTTACCGTTATCTTTGTCTTTGTTCTTATCCTTATTGTCCTTATCGTTCTTGTTGTCTTTGTTATTCTGCTGACTGTTGTTGTTCTGATTCTGGTCTTGCTGTTTCTTCTGACGTTGACAGAGCACGAGGTTATAACGTGTCTCATTGTCATGAGGCATCAAACGCAAAGCCTGCTTGTACATCTCTATGGCAGGTCCGTACTGTTGCTGTCTTTGGTAGATTACTCCCATATTATGATACGACATAGCCCTGCGTTGCTTACTCGTTTCGGCTTTTGCGGCAGACTGGAACATCTCCATAGCGAGCGAGTCCTTATTCTGAGCCAGCAAAGCACACCCTAAGTTGTACATAGCCTGTGTGTTGGACGGATTTGCCGTGAGAGCCTTACGATACTGCACCTCTGACTTGGCAGGGCTTTCCTGTACGTTCTCGTGTAATATACGGTTTCCCTTACGTATGAAGTGCCTGTCTTGATTCTGGGCATTCATCGTGATAGCGAGCAGCGACAAAACAATCATGCTTACTGTTCTCTTGTCCTTAAACAAGTTGAAGCGCTTGAAGAACGGATTCTGTGTCTCGGATATCATAACCTCAGCAATCAATAGTATTATAGCCAAAAGGGCAAACCACTGATACACTTCTTCATATTCGGAATATACCACACTCTCCATGTCGCCCTTCTGCATCTTGCTCAGTTCGTTGTTCAGTTGCTCCTGTGCAACGGATGTGTTATCCACATGAATATATGTGCCCTTTCCTGCTGCTGCCACGTCTCGGCACATCTGTTCGTTGAGTGCTGTCATCACCGTGTTTCCTGCATTATCAGTCAGGTATCCACCTTCAGGAAGTGGGATAGGAGCTCCGCTGGTGTTGCCTATACCAAGTATGAACACCTGATAGCCCTTATCGTATGCTTCCTTGGCTGCCTCCATCGCACCTCCCTCGTGGTCCTCGCCATCGGTAATCACTATTATCGCCTTGCCTATGTTCTCCTGTTTCGTGAAGCTATTTGAGGCAAGGTTTATCGCCTCGGCTATGTCTGTACCCTGTGTCTGTATCAAAGAAGGTTCTATGTTTTGCAGGAACATCTTTGCCGATACATAGTCACTCGTTATAGGCAACTGAACGTATGCGTCGCCAGCAAAAACTATCATCCCAACCTTATCTTTAGAGAAATGTTCTACCAAGTTCTCTATCAGCATCTTACTCTTCTGGAGTCTGCTCGGAGCTACGTCTGTGGCGAGCATAGAGTTTGATATATCCAAACATATTATCGCCTCTATGCCATTACGTTTCTCGTGGCTCACTTTTGTTCCCATCTGCGGACGTGCCACAGCTATAATGATAGCCGCCAGAGCAAGCTGTGTCAGGACAAACTTTATCCAGCGTCGCCATGCTGAAGCGCCAGGCATCAGTGCCTTGACGAGGTTCTTATCGCCAAGTCGCCCTATCTTCCTGTTGCGTTGCCATTCTGCCCATACCATCATAGCCGTCATGACTGGTATCACGGCAAGCAGATATAAATATGTAGGTGAATAAAAGTGCATGTTTACAGTCGTCTTAAAACGGTTAATCTCAGAAGTATCTCAAGCAATAGCACCATAATGGCAGCAAGGGCAAAGGGCTGGTAGGCTTCATACTTCTTGGAGAATTTCTTCACCAGTATGCGTGATTTCTCCAGTTTGTCGATGTCGCTGTATATCTGTCTTAACTCTTTGTTGTTTGTCGCCAGATAGAAGTTTCCGTCACTCGTGGCAGCGATATTCCTCAGCGTCGTCACATCAAGTTCGTATGCCGATACGCGCTTTGAACCTACGCCAATAGTGTATATGCGTATGCCGAGGCTTTTTGCTATCTGTGCTGCGGTGAGTGGCGATATGTCACCCATATTGTTTGCACCGTCGGTCAGGAGTATCACCACCTTGCTCTTCGCTTTTGAGTCTTTCAGGCGTGACACAGCATTGGCAAGTCCCATACCTATTGCCGTTCCGTCACTGATGAGTCCTGTCTCCGCCAAGTCCGTACGAACACCTTTCAGCAAGTTGAGTAATGAGGCGTGGTCTGTTGTCATAGGACACTGTGTGAAAGCCTCTCCTGCGAATATCGTCAAGCCGATATTATCGTTTGGTCTGTCCGTAATGAACGATGCCGCCACGCTCTTTGCCGCCTCTATGCGGTTAGG
>JAFVBX010000080.1 GCA_017479675.1 Prevotella sp. | reverse complement strand
TGACGTTTCGTAGCTTGCTGCGCAAGCGTTTCGTTATTTTATCGGATAATACTCTTCGAACGTTACCTTCGTGTCGGCACGCTCAGCCTTTGTGATGTCCTGCACGAGGTAGTTGGCATACACCTCAAGGTCGGTGTAGTAACCTTTCTTGTCCAGCGTGTAGGTTGCGGCATTGTCAGCCTTCGGGTCGAGACCGTGCGCCGTCTCCCATGCGTCAGGTATGCCGTCCTTGTCGCTGTCAAGCTCTGCCGTACCCTTCAGCACAGGCCATCCGCCCACGTCGCTCGGAGTGTCTATCATGCCGCCAGTAGAGCCGTGCGAACCCTCGTACTTATATGTGCCGCTCTTCGCCTCGCTCGTCACACGCTCATCCACCGCATCGCGCTTGTATGATGCCCCTGCGTACGCCAGCACCTTCTCGTAAGCCTTCTCTGCCGTCTGCGTGCTCACCGTGTTGTAGCCGAACTTGCCGCCGTCGAGGGCAGGGAACGGAGCCTCGCTGTGAACAAACAGCTCATACATCTTCGCCATAGGAGGCACGCCACTCTTCTTGTCGAAAGCTATTGCCGCCGTAGCGTAGTTGTTCTTTGCCACGATGGGGAATCCCTCCACCACGTTACCCTTCAGGTAGAACTGTCCAGGTGTCACTGCCGCAGGTTGCGGTCTGTTGCAGTGGTTACACCATGCCGTAGGGTTCAGCAGTCGTGACTTGTGCTTCGTGGCAGGACCAGCCTTGTAGTAGTTGTTCACCATGTTAAACTTCTTCGCCTCGCTGTCGTTGAACGTCTCGCCGCCGTAGCTTGAGTTGCTGCCCCAGTTGTACACCACGTTGTTCACGTAGTCCACCGGACCAGCCAACGGGTTCACGTATCCGTGGTCGAAACGCGGGTTGCGCGAGTCGTGGTCAGCCAGCAGGTTGTGGTGGAACGTAGCCTGTTCGCCGCCCCATATGCCGCCGTAGCCGTGAGCGCCCTTGTCGTGCACCGACATACGCAGCGACTCCGACAGTATGCACCACTGCAGGGTGAACTCCCTGTTGCCGTAGAACGTGCCGCACTCATCCACACACCATGACAGCGAGCAGTGGTCTATGATGATGTTCCTGCACTCCTGCCCAGCCTTGTGGTAAGAGTTCATCGCATCGTCCTCGAAGGCAGGATTAGTGAGTTTCTCGTCACCCTTCCAGTAGCGCTTGCCTTCGTCGCCCATGCGGCAGCGTATGTAGCGCACTATCACGTTGTCGGCATTGATGCCCATAGTATAGTTCTTCAGGCAGATGCCGTCGCCCGGTGCCGTCTGTCCCAGTATCGTCACGTCGTTCTCCTTTATGCGCAGGGGGCATTTCAGCTCTATCGTTCCTGCCACGTCGAACACCACGATGCGTGGTCCCTTCTCGCTCAGCGCATAGCGCAGCGTACCCTCGTACTGTGCGCGGTCGTCCTTTGTCTTCGCCTCGCTGTACTCCGCATTGTCAATGTAGTCGTCCAGTCTGGTCACGTGTATCACCTTGCCGCCTCTGCCTCCCGTGGTGTAGCGTCCGTAGCCCTCAGCCCCCGGGAACGCCGGTGCCGATGCAAACTGTGCCATAGCAGGCTCTGCGCACATTGCGCAGAAAGCAGCAATTAAAAAGGAAAAATTAAAAAATCTCTTCATCTTCTAAATTTATTTAGGTTTTACTATTTCGTTTTTCGTTTTCGTACAGGGTTAATCCCTGTTTGCGCTGCAAAAATACAACATTTTTTTTATACAGCAAAATTTTACCGCTAATTTTACTCTCCCTACCCCCTCCTGTACTGTTGGGGCGACATGCCGACGTACCTGCGGAAGTAGCTGCCGAAGTGGCTCTGGTTGGCAAAGCCCAGACGCGAGGCTATCTGCTTTATGCTGTAACTGTTGTCACGCAGCATGTTCTTTGCCTCGCGTATGGTTTTCTCGTTTATTATCTGCCCGGCTGTCATGCCAGTCATTTTCTTGCATACCGTGCTGAAGTATTTCGGTGTGACGTTAAGGCTCTCGGAATAGCCGTTGACGTTGAGGGGCGGCGTATCGTCTGCTTCGAGCATGGCGAGGAAACGCTGCATGAGGTTCTCGGCAGAGGAGTATTTGCTGAGCGCCGCGTTAGGGGCATCGGTGCGGCGCAGGTCAAACATATCGAATGCCATCGACTCCATGAGCGAGAAGATGCTACGCAACTTGTTCGGCGACTCAGGGGCTTCCAGCTTCTTTTGCAACAGGAGGAAGTAAGCCATGAAACGTTCCACCGCCTCCGCCGAGGCGTGGAGTTGTTCGTGGGAGAGTGCCATGAGGCGGTGCGTCCAGTCGAGATTGATGTTGCGTGCCGTCTCCTCGGCAAACTCGGGGGTGATGAATATGGCGCGCACGTCGAGGTCCATGCTCATCATTGACTTCTCCATGATGTTCTTAGGGTTACATATAAAGAGGTCACCCTCGTGGAGCTCATAGGTCT
>JAFVBX010000016.1 GCA_017479675.1 Prevotella sp. | reverse complement strand
TGGGCGATGGCCTTTATGCCGATCTTTGTCATGTCAGCCATCTGGGGCATCAATGAACTGGCGGCGTACTTGGAACGCAGAAAGAAGAAAACGAAGTCACGCCGATAGTTCCGCCTGCATCTAAATCCCTTGTAAAGAAACGAGAAGTAAAGCCAGCCTCTCGTTTCTTCTATATATCCAGACTTTTTGTTCAAAAAATGCTCTTTGTTCACGGATAATGAACGCGCATTGTATGTTGAACATGAAATCAGCCCCAATTATCATTATTTCTTAGTAATTCCACCAACGACATCATCATTTTCGATGCTATGCTCGGTTTTCTTGACGTTGGCTTTAAGAGACCCGAAGCGCCAAGTGACGGAGATACTGAACGAACGGGCACGATTCCACGACTTCTGATAATCGCGATAGTCGCCATTGACGGTCTCGGCCTCTGATGTCCAGTATTTGTTGAATGGGGCGTTAGCACCAAGGCGCACCGTCAGGCGGTCATCCTTGAGGAACGAGCGTTGCAGGGAGAAGTAGTAACCATAATAGGAATGCTGCATGTAGTAGATGCCAGATGGACTATGGCCAACCTTGCCGTATGTGACTGCATAGAAAAGCAACTTCCAAGGTAGCTTTTGAGAGAGGTTCGCATAGAAGTTGTCAGACCACCCTAAGGTGCGATAGCCAAGGTTGGGGTTCTCGTTGTGCTCGTAGCGCAGATTATTGTTGATGACAAACGTTGTACCATCGAATGGCTTCCACTGTACGTATTGCTCTATCGAGAATCGACGATAGCGAAGGATATTATCGTATGTGTTATATCGGATGTCGTTTTTAGCGGTCTGAATGGAGCTGATGCCGCCTGAACTGAAGTTATAGGCAGGGGCAATCTGTAGTGTCAGATGAGGTAGGATATACGAATAGATAAGACTGATACGCTGCGTTCGTGAGCTGACCAGGTTAGGATTGCCCTGTTGGACAACCATTGGCGATGTAACGACAGCAGGATTCAGATAGGATATGCCTGGACGATTGATGCTTGTAGTATAGCTCAACTTCAACGATTGTGCATCCGTCATCTGGTACTTCAGCGAGGCCTGTGGCACCCAGTCGTTCAGATGTTTGTCGTAGGCATTGCCTTTCCCATCTGGATATTCACCCTGCATATAGCTGTGTTCATAGCGCAGTCCGGCCCGTGCCGACCACTTTTCGTGATTGTAGATGTAGTCAGCGTATGCAGCGAGTACACGGGTGGTATGTCTGAACTCATCGTTAGTGAGGAGGTTGATACCGTAAAAGTCCTGAGTATTGTGGCTGTTGTTGTTGCGATTGATATATTTCGTACCAATCTCAAGCTTGTGACCCTTGCCCAATGGACGCAGCCAGTCTGCTTGGAACGTGTGTTCTGTAAATCGCTCACGTTCTGTCTGGAGACTGCCTGTATATTTGAAAGGAGCATTGACTATTTCTGTGTACGTATTCTCCTGGTCCGAATGTTGACGCGTCAGGGCGAGCATGTACGAGAGAGTGAGCCGCTCGCCCTTCCGACGCGTCTTGTGCTCGTAATCGAGCCTTCCATTCCAGGAGTGATGATTGTAGCCAGGCATCCAGTAGTGGTTATTAAATCGATAGAGAATATCGCTTGATGAGTTGTTCAGCGATGTCCGGCTATCACCCTGCACGTTGAGCTTGTAGAAGTATCCCCCAAATGAGGCTGACAGCAGGTTCAGCGAGTCGATGTCGTAGCTCGCATTGATGTCGGCATAATGGATGGAGCCAGGATTCGTACCGTCAGACTGAGACAGCATTCGATTGCCCGTATCAAGATAAGTGCGGTCTGTATAGGTACTGTTCTCTGTCTCGCGGCTTGACATTCCTCCGTAGCCGTATTCCACAGATGTCAGCAGCTTACCTATCTGTCCCGTCAGCAAGCCGTAGAAGTTTGGATGATTCAGTGAGTTATAGGTAGCCGATATTACACCCGTCATGCCTTGCATCTTCGAACCATCAACCATCACGATATTCAGGATGGCATCCACGCCTTCGGCATCCTCGCGTGCTCCAGGATCGGTAATCACTTCGATACGCTTTACCATTGAGGCGGGCATCGACTTGAAGGTTTCCTTGGCATTCTTCGACAGGCTGGGGTCATAATGCCCATTCTTGTATATCTTATAGCTGCTATTGCCCTTGACAAGTATGTTGTCTTGTCCGTCGACCGTCACCATAGGCACCTTGCGAAGCATATCCATTACTGTCTGTGTTTTCGATTCCTCGTCAGCCTGGACATCATAGCCTATGCGGTCTATTTCCTGTTTGACAAGCTGCTTCTGTGCCTTGATCACCACACCATCGAGTTCTTTACTCCAGGTGATGGAATCGCTCTTTACTTTGGTCGTATCTGTTTTCGTCTGGGCAGTAGATTCCCCTGCTCCCGCTGCCATCAACAGCAGGAGTGCCATTATTCCAATATGTTTCATCGGTTTACTTCTTTAGCCGTTCGATACTTGCTTGGAACATTTCTTGTAAGAATTCATCGTTGGTAGCCTTCATCACTTTTTCAAGTTCTTTGATTACCATCTTCTTCTCCATATCGTCCAGTGCGTCGGCCTTCTTACACATCTTGTATATGTGCGAGGCATAGTAATTGGATGCTGTGCTATTGGGGTTCTTCAGGAAGAGATTCTTGAAGGTGTTGAACTGGCTGAGCCATGATTCAGAGCCGATGCTACTGCTAACAAAGGTGGAGTCGCTGCCAAAGGCTGACAGACCCTCGCCCATCGAGAAGAATCCGCTAAACAAATCATCATCTCCAAACGAAAACCCGTTGGCACTCAGTTTCACGTCATTGCCGTTGATTCTAAAGATTCTTCCCTTTTTCCCGCTCTCACGATACTGTTGCGTAGTGGCGTAGGTTACAATGAGCTTTCCTACAATTTCTTTTTCGTCTTTACGCCATTCCATAGCGTATGCATAACGATGGGTCTTGGTCATATCTTCCGGATCAAGGAAAAGCGCGTAGATATAACGTGACCCCTTGATGTCGCCCAATGGATAGCCGCTGTCATCACCACCTACGGCCAAACTCGTGTAGTCGTATGACTTCTTGCTTGTAGCAGATGCCGTTTTCATGCTGTAGGCTTTCTCTTTGTCCTGTTCAAAGGCACGCTCTACATCCTCAACCAAGTCGTGGTGGGATGCGGGTATTGTAAACTCGTAGACATCTAATTGTCCCTCCTTGACTCCCGTTTCCGGGTTCTTGTTCAGTTTGTGACTACTTTCCACTTGTGCCGGTTCACTTGTTATCAATACGTTGAAAGCACGCTTGATAAACCCTTGTGCATGGGCTGTCAGGGGCATCAGCATTAGGATGCCTGCTGCCAGAAATAGTTTATTCTTCATAAGCCAAATACTTTGTTTGTTCGTTAATATATAGGATGGTACCGTCTTCTTGTTCTACAGGGACATACCCGAGAGACAACAGCCGTGCCTCCGTGAGTTCTTGCCGACATTGTGCAATCTGCTCTTCAGCCTCTTGCAGTCCTTTTGCTGCGTCAGCCATCAGGGTGTATGTCTTGGCATAGTCGTTGATGGTGGGTTCTGTCTTACGCAGACGGCGTTTCCTGGACTGAATAGGACGAGGCTCATCACGCATGATTTCTACAGAATCGGTCTTTTCTTCCATTTCTGTCTCTCTCGGCTGCATCGTCCTTGCTGTGTCTGTCTTAGCCGTCAGATCTGTTCCGTCAGGTTGCGGGCCAACTTGCTTAGTTGGTACTGCAATATAAAGCAAACCTGCGACAGCTGCAGCAGCTACGCCCCAGAAAGCCCATCTTCTCTTTTGCCGCTTTGGTTTCATCGCCTCTATCTCGCTAAAGAGTTGCCGATAGTCCTCCCATTCCTCGGGTACATTTCCGCGATGGAAGTAGTCTGCAAGGATGTCTTCTTCCTCGAGAGTCGAAGTGCCGTCCATATACTTGTCCAGCAGCTTTGCAATATAATCCTTTGTGTACTTTATCATCGTTTATTCCTCCGTTTTATTTCTTCCAATAGTGTTCGTCTTGCCCTTGCCAGCAGCGTGTTTACCGATGTCATTTCGATACCCAATAGTTGGGCAATCTCTTCGTGGCTCCGTCGTTCCTCTTGGCGCATATATAATAAGGTGCGTTGCGTGGTGGGCAGTTGCTGTAGTTTCATTATGAGCCATTCCTCGTTTTCCTTTGCCTCCAGTTCTTCTTGCGGACTGCTGGTAAGACTGACGATGGTGGCCTCCTCAAGCGATTCGGCTGTTTGCCGCCTCTGGAGATCCCTCAGCGTGTGTTTCGCCATCAGCGTAACGATAGCCTCTACTGACCGGAACCGCTCCAGTTCGTCGTGCATCTGCCACAGACGGAGCATCACATCCTGTGCGATGTCCTCTGCCATATCTTCGCCCGCCCCGTAGTGTCGGCTCACATTGAGCGCTTTCTCTCGCCACGTGCGGGCTTTCTGTTCAAATGCACTTCTTTCCATTTATTCTTTGCTACACCTATTAGACGCATATATCGCTTAAAACCAAACTGACTTTAGCAGAGTTTAACAGATTAACGTTTCCTAAGAATCCCAAGTATAATCAGCAGATAGCCCGCGAGGCATAGTACCGGAGCGATGACAATCCTGCGGGTTGAGAAGATGGCAGGGTTGAAAGATTGTTCGTTACTACTTGAACCAGACATTAGGATATAGCCTATGAGTATCAGGACACATGCTATGATGATGATTCGTTTTCCGCTTAAGCCAGCGAGTATCAATTGTTTGGCTTTATTGATATTGTTTGTTGTAGTATTCATATTGCTTGATGTATTGATGAATGAATTCGGTTCTTTCAAATTGTTCTGCTACGACAAGAGCCTGCTCCATGGTCTGCATCCATGTGTAGCGGTTATAGAGAGAGCCGGCACGACGCGATAATTTAATGGTGTTTATCCAAGAGAGCCATTCGTCGGAACGGCGCAACAGGCTACTGAGAATCTCATCACCCTGTTCCGGCTGGCGTGCCATATAATAGCAACGGGCCATCGACAATGCGTATTCTGTATAGGGCACGTTTTCCTGCGGCATTTCCTTCTGCCACTTATGACATACATTGAGGGCTCGCTTGATGTCACCTCGCTGGAGAAGCGAGTCGATAAGCACACCCATGATGAGCTGATGAGTATGGGCCATACGCTTGACATCTTCATCCACATAGATGTCTTTCGTGCTCAGACCGCCATAGCGAAAGCGGTGCATGATGTTGTCATAAAGCCTCTCCACGTCTATCCTTTGATTCGTAGCCGTAGGAGAAATGCGGTAGGCGAGTCCTTCGAGTACTAAGTGGTCGCGCAGGAAGGGCAGAATGTCGGAACCCATGCTGATGGACATATAGACGGAGCGTTCCCAATTGGCCTGCAACAGCATGTCGAGCACCATCAGTTCGTTCTTGAAGAGACCCTGCTTGCCCTTCAGCGAGATGGTCGCTGGGCCAATGGCGATGCTGTCAGTATCGATGGGCACATACTCCATCCTGCCCTCCTTGTAGTCTTCGTGGCTCAGACTGATGGGCAGGGGTGGCGAGTCATAAGCCTGACGCTTCATCTGGTCGATATACCAGTCGGTTTGCAGGTATTCCATATTAACGACGCGTGTATCGGTGCGCACTCCTTCCACCTCATGGTTATACCAAAGCGGGAAAGTGTCGTTATCGCCATTGGTCAGGATAATGGGATGTCCCTCTCGCTGCATGCTGTTAAGGTAGTTGGCACCGAAGTCACGACAGGTATAACGGCCAGAGCGGTCATGATCATCCCACGTCTGGCTTGCCATTTGGATGGGAACCAGCAGGCATGCGATTGCAGAAAGAACAGCCATGAGGCTAGCATATTTTGTACTTTTCACTCTTACCTTTTCACTTATCATACCCACTCCCATACCTATCCAGATGGCAAAGGCATAGAACGAACCAGCATAGGCACAGTCACGTTCACGGGGCTGCATAGGTGTCTGATTTAGATATATGACGATGGCAAGACCTGTCATAAAGAACAGGAAGAATACCACCCAGAATTGCTGAATACCTTTCTTTCCCTTGTATGCCTGCCAGAAAAGACCTATAAGACCTAATATGAGTGGCATACAGTAGAACACATTGTGTCCTTTGTTCTGCTTCAGTTCATCAGGCAGACGGGACTGATCGCCGAGTATAGCATCATCTATGAATGAGAATCCTGTTATCCAGTTACCATGTTCTGCCTCGCCATTACTCTGCAAATCATTCTGACGACCAGCGAAGTTCCACATAAAATAGCGCCAATACATGAAGTTACACTGGTAAGAAAGGAAGAAACGCATGTTCTCAAGGAATGTTGGCGTCTTGACGGAAATAATCTGTCCGCAATGCTCATAGTCTCTCACCGTTCCGTCAACACCCCCCATCCAGTCTTCATAAGCCTGAGCATGACTGGAGTCGTGCATACGTGGGAAGAGCATATTCTGCTCATACACATATTTGTCTTTGGTACGGACAACGAAGTAGCGATCTGGTTCATCAGCAGACTTCTTTTCTACCTGTTGATATATAGGTGCTCCCTTCTTCATGCGAGGAATACACATATTGCCTTCTATGTCAAGAGCCACCTGTGAGGTATATGCCTGACCGTAAAGAAGTGGACTGTCACCATACTGGTCACGAGACAGGTAGCTGCCAAGTGTGAAGATATCCTCTGGGGAGTTCTGGTCCATTGGAGGATTGGCACTGGAACGTACAACGATAAGAGCGTATGTAGAATAGCCTATCATAAGCATAAGCATACAACAGAGTGCCGTATTCTTTATGCGATTAGAGATAAGGGCTCCACTCTTCTTTTTGAAGTTGATAACAAGCCAAATGGCAACAAGAAGAACAGCACCAACTATGGCTGCACTCCATCCGTATCCGTAGAACGGTATGCCCAGCATGCCGATAGCGAGAGTAAATGCAAGGTTTCCTCGCTTTGTGTTGTTTTTATTGTATGTTTCATATATTGCCCACAAAACGGTGGCAATCAGTAATACGATATATACGATAGCACCTGTGTTAAATGGCATGTTAAGATGATTGACGAACAACAACTCAAACCAACCACCAACAGTAATGATGCCTGGTATCACTCCATAAAGCACTGCTGCCATCAGTATTACTGATATAAAGAGTGCAAAGAGCGAGCCTTTGAGGTCGGCATCAGGATACTTTTTATAATAGAATACAAGGACTATTGCCGGTATGCACAAGAGGTTCAGAAGGTGAACTCCTATAGACAGTCCTGTCATATATGTAATGAGTATGAGCCAACGGTCCGACCCTGGCTTATCGGCTACATCCTCCCACTTTAATATCATCCAGAATACGACAGCTGTGAAGCAAGATGAGTAAGCATACACCTCACCCTCCACGGCTGAGAACCAGAAGGTGTCAGAGAACGTATATATCAATGCGCCGACGATACCAGATGCCTCGATGGCTATGGTTCTTGCAATAGTCAACTCCGACCAGTCGTCTATGAGCAGACGGCGCACAAGATGGGTTATTGTCCAGAAAAGGAACAATATACATCCGGCACTGAGCAGGGCAGACATAGTGTTTACCATTTTTGCCACCTGCGTTGCATCACTTGCAAACTGTGTAAAAAGATTTGCGGTGAGCATGAAGAATGGTGCGCCAGGTGGGTGACCGACTTCCAACAGGTAACCTGTCGTAATAAACTCGGGACAATCCCAAAACGATGCCGTAGGCTCGATAGTAGAACAATACACTACGGCAGCCACGAGAAACGTCAGCCAACCAAGTATGTTATCTACAAGTCTGAATTTTTTCATATCTTTTTTAGTATTATCGTTATGTCATTTTGTCGATATTTCGTTATTCCTGCAATGCCTCACATAAACAGATGTACCAACCAATTAATAAGGTAAGCCCCGTATATCAGGAATATGTACCTCAGAACCTTTCCTATCGTTATCGACATGAAGGTGATGAAGATGTTGGCTCGCATCAGTCCAAGAAGTATCGTTATAGCCGAGCCAAGCAGAGGTATGAAAGCGAAGAAGCCCATGTATGCTCCTCTGCCACGCATGAAGCACCGTGCCTTGTCCATTTGCTGAGGTGAAACATGCAGGTATTTCTCAAACCACTCTTCCTTTCCCAGCCGACCTATGCAGTAGTTGAATACGCTGCCGAGCACGTTGCCAGCCGTTCCGTAAAGTATGAGCAGCCAAGGGTCAACACCCATCGCCATCAGCGTTAACATTACAGCCTCACTCGAGAAAGGAAAGAAACTTCCTGCAAGAAAGGCGGCAAGGAACATGCCAAACGGACCAATCTGTACCAGCGTCTCTATCATATCAGCGTGTCCTTTGCATTTAGGACTATTGTAGTCACATTGTCCATGTTATTGTATATCCAGTATGGGGCATAACACCACAAAGGAGTCAGTAAACCCAGACATGAAGTCCACACTATGCGCAAGGAAGATATCCTCATCGGACCATAAAGGAAAACCAGATAAAAAAGGAAGGCAATCAGCGACCAATGCCAAACAAGCGAGGCTATGCCTATGCACAATCCTACCTCGTATGCCCTCGTCATGCTCTCATTTCTATACATACCTTTGGCAATGGTGAAACATAGCATAACCAGTCCCATGACTATAGCAGTCCTGGTATATCCTGCCCCATACACAACTGTTGTTAAAGCTGCTATGAGTACTACCTGAGTGTATGTATGTAGAAAGAAATGTTTGAGCATTATAAATCGGCACCGATGTCTCGACGGTTGTATTTGCCTTCAAACTTTATCTTTTCAGTCTCCTTGAAAGACTTTTTCAACGCTTCCTCCTTGTTCTCACCGTATGAAACAACACAAATGACACGTCCACCGGCAGTAACCACCTGTCCGTCCTTTATTGCCGTTCCGGCATGGAACACTATAGAGCCTTCCACCTGGTCAATACCTGTTATGGGGAAACCCTTCTTATATTCTTGAGGGTATCCACCGCTAACCATCATTACGCAAACTGCAGAGCGAGGGTCGAACTCTATCTGCTTGGTGTCAAGATTTCCCTGTGCCACACCTTCAAAAAGTTCTACTATATCGCTCTTCAGACGAAGCATGACAGACTCTGTCTCTGGGTCACCCATACGACAGTTGTACTCTATCACCATAGGTCCTCCACCAACATTGATTAGACCAAAGAAGATAAAGCCCTTATACACGATATTCTCTTGTGCCAAGCCTTCTACCGTTGGCTTTATGATGCGCTCCTCCACCTTCCGCATCCACTCCTTTGTGGCAAACGGAACAGGTGTAACAGATCCCATACCTCCGGTATTCAGACCTGTATCGCCTTCACCTATACGTTTGTAGTCCTTTGCCTCTGGAAGTATCTTGTAGTCCTTGCCGTCTGTAAGCACAAAGACTGAGCACTCTATGCCTGACAGAAATTCCTCTATCACGACTCTGCTTGAAGCATTGCCAAACATGCCGCCAAGCATTTCCTTCAATTCTTTCTTTGCCTCTTCGAGGGTATCGAGAATGAGAACACCCTTACCGGCACACAGACCGTCAGCTTTCAACACGTAAGGAGCCTTGAGTGTCTCAAGGAATTTCAGTCCTTCCTCCAGATGCTCTCCGTCAAACGTCTCGTAGGCAGCAGTAGGAATATTATGGCGCTTCATGAAAGCCTTTGCAAAATCCTTCGAGCCCTCAAGCACGGCACCAGCCTTTGAAGGACCTATGACTGGAACTATCGGGTTTAGCTCGTCATAGATACCTTTTACCAGCGGGTCCTCTGGTCCTACGACTATCATGTCAACACAGTTGTCCTTCACGAAAGTCTTGATACTCTCGAAATCATCAGCTTTCATAGCCACATTCTTACCCTTTCCACCGACACCGTCTGTACCGGCATTACCTGGTGCTATGAATAGAGTATCACACTTCTCACTCTGAGCTATTTTCCATGCTAAGGCGTGCTCACGACCGCCAGAACCTAATAATAGAATGTTCATTTTGTATATACTTGTTTTGTTTGTTTACTTCAGATAGTCTTCAAAATACCTCGTAATCTTCTCGTGAAGGTGGACGGACATGTGCCCCTTCATGTTATGTCCCTCACCAGGATATACGTAGAAGTCGGGATAAACGTCAGCCTTGTTGCAGGCATCGAGAAATTGCATGGCATGCTGAGGCAGCACCACGGGGTCGTTCATGCCGTGTATCATGAGTAGCCTGCCTTTCAGATCCTTTGCCCGTGAGAGGAGAGAAGTCTTCTCATACCCCCTGGCATTACCCTCTGGGGTTCCCATATAGCGCTCGCCATACATCACTTCGTAGTATTTCCAGTCTATAACGGCACCACCGGCAACTCCTACCTTGAACACGTCGGGATAGTTCACCATGAGGCTGATGGTCATAAACCCGCCGAAGCTCCATCCATGTACTCCGAGTCTGTCGCTATCCACGTATGGCAACGAGCGGAGATAGTCAACACCCTTCATCTGGTCAAGCATCTCTACCTGTCCCATTTGGTGGAAGGTGACCTGTTCAAACTCCTTGCCTCTGTTCTCCGAGCCTCTGTTGTCCATCACATAGACTATATACCCCTTTTGAGCCATATATGTCTCCCAACTTCTTGAGTTCCAATGCCATGAAGCATCTATATTGTGAGCATGAGGACCGCCATACACATAGACCACAGTAGGATATTTCTTTGTCTCTTCAAAGTCTGGCGGCAGCACCATCCTGTAGTACAGGTCTGTCTTCCCGTCAGCTGCCTTTAAGCTTCCTTGCCTGTAATGAGGCACGGCATATTCCTCCCAAGGATTCTTTGAACGGAAATATTCCGTCGTTTTCTTCGTCTTTACCTCTATTATATTGTAGGCACGAGGCACATCTGGTGTCGTATAAGAGTCGAGCAGACGGCTACCGTCCTCCGACAACTTGCCTCTATGCACCCCTACCCCGTTATCCAGCAACACTCTCTTGCCTGACCTTATGTTTACGGAGAAGAAGTTGCTCTGCAAGGGTGACAGCTCGTTTGTCCTTATGATAACGCTCTTTGTATCAACGCAGTAGCCCATTATTTCCATGACGACAAACGGTCCCTTGGTAAGCTGTTTGATAAGCTTGCCTTTGGTGTTCATAAGATAAAGATGCCAATACCCGTCCTTTTGGCTCCACATGAGGAACTTCGAGCTGTCCCAAGGCAAGAAACTGATGGGATGCTGTGGTTCAACATATTTCTCGTCGGTCTCGGTATTGAGGGTTGCAAGGTGTTTGCCATTGCTTGCAGAGTATTGGTCAAGCTTGGCTTCGTTCTGCTTTCTGTTCACCTCTATGATATAGAGGCTATTATTGTCTGGCGCCCACGCTATGTTGGTGAAATACCTGTCTATAGTATCGCCGAGGTCAAGATAAGTGGTGTTTTCTGTCTCTATATCGTATATTCCCACAGAGACCTTATGGCTCGTCATGCCTGCCATAGGATATTTCTCCGGCTCATAGACAGCTATACGTTCAAAGGTGTTCACAAGCGGATAGTCGGTCACCATAGACTGATCCATGCGATAGAAGGCAAACTTCTTCCTGTCTGGTGACATGAATATGCCTTCGGTAATGCCGAACTCATTGCGATGGACGGACTCGCCATAGACTATCTCTCGTGTTCCGTCTGTGGTAACCTGTTTTTCCTCTGCCTCTTCCGAAACCTGAATGTATATGTTATGCTCCTTGGTGAAAACCTTCGGATACTTGGTTGGGACAGGCTTTTCGTCTGCTTTCACCAGAATGTTTCCGTCCCACCACAACTTCAGCGTCTGTGGCGACATAGCCTCGTAGTTCTTGCCTCCGAAGTTTAAGTCTTCGAGAGTAAACTGCCTGCGAGGCTTTACTCCTTCATTCGCTGGCTGTTGGGCGTTTGTCTTCAGACACATTATTGTTAGCAATATGAGTAAACCGTATCTCGTCTTCATCCTTTACTACTCTTCTTTTCCGAAGAATTTCTTGCGATTCTCCTGTCTGTCGGCCCTCGTCTCGCGCTTTTTGAAAGGCATCTTCCCTTTTCGCTCGCCTCTCTCCTTCCTCGCTTGCTGAGCCTTGCGCTTAGCCCTCTCTTTCTCGAGCGAGGTGAAGTTGAAGCTGAGTATGTCGGCAGCCTCTTTGTCCATAAGGTCCTCCCTTTTCCTGTCGTACTCACGTTTTTTCCATGAATGACGCTTTTCCGACATCTTTTTCTTCTCCTCTTCTGTCTTCACGGTGCCGCCCTCTTCCCTGAAAGTCTTGAACTTGCCGTCGAAGAGTTGATACTTTCTGAACTCACACTCCAGCGAACCGTTGTAAAGAGGTATCTTCACGCTTGGCTTCAGCCCTATCTGCTGGAAGCACTCCTCCTTATAAGACAATATCCAGGCATCCCCACGCTTGAAGGCATGCTTCAGGCGCTCACCTATCATTTTATATGTCTCAAGGAGATTGTTGGTCGAAATGCGTTCACCGTATGGCGGATTGGTCACAATGATGGCAGGATTCTCCGAACCGTTGAAGTCATTAAAGTCCTGCTGCTCCACAGAGATATCAGAGCTCAAGCCTGCCGCTTTGATGTTGCCTGTGGCTATGTTAACAGCTTTGAAGTCAACGTCGTAGCCGTAGATATGGTGCTCGAATTCCTTTTCGTTGGAGTCGTCATTATATATCTCGTCGAAGAGGTCTGCATCGAAGTCTGCCCACTTCTCGAAGGCATACTCCTTGCGAAACACTCCAGGGGCTATGTTGCGTGCTATCAGCGCCGCCTCTATCAGCAGGGTGCCTGAGCCGCACATGGGGTCGATGAAGTCTGTCTCGCCCTTCCATCCAGTCATGAGAATCATGCCTGCTGCCAGCACTTCGTTGAGCGGAGCCTCGAGGGTGCCCTGACGGTAGCCCCTGCGATGAAGCGACTCGCCGCTGGAGTCAAGGCTCACCGTTGCCTCCTCGCCGTTGATATGTACGTTTAGGCGCACATCAGGGTCTGCCACAGAGATGTTGGGGCGCTCGCCGGTCTTCTCACGAAACTGGTCAACTATGGCATCCTTCACCTTGTAAGTCACAAAACGCGAGTTGGAGAAAGTCTCGCTATACACCACCGAGTCAACCGTAAAAGTCTTGCCCTCAGCTATATACTCGCTCCATTCGATAGCCTTTATCTTGTCATATACCTCCTCTGCCGACTTTGCTGTGAAGTGAGAGATAGGCTTGAGAATACGAATAGCCGTACGAAGCGAGAAGTTAGCCTTGTACATCAAAGCCTTGTCGCCGGTGAAGGTCACCACCCTACATCCTTTTTGTATATTCTTTGCGCCTATTGCCTCCAGTTCTTGTGACAGTATGTCCTCAAGTCCCATGAAGGTCTTGGTAACCATTTCAAATTCCATATCCATTTTCAAAACCACTGTGTATCTTCAAATTCTTATATATTTTCGTGTTGCTTGCCACGTTGTCCGTCACCCACTTGTTGGCGCCTATCACGCTTCCTTTGCCTATGGTTATGCGTCCGAGGATGGTGGCATTACTATATACTATCACGTCATCCTCAAGTATCGGGTGGCGAGGTATTCCCTTTATTGGGTTGCCATCCTTGTCAAGCGGGAAACTGAGGGCTCCGAGGGTGACACCCTGATAGAGCTTCACATTGTTCCCTATGATACAGGTGGCACCTATCACCACGCCTGTTCCATGGTCTATGGTGAAGTGATGACCTATCTGGGCAGCAGGGTGTATGTCGATGCCTGTCTCAGAGTGAGCCAATTCGGTAATCATACGTGGAATCAAAGGTACTCCGAGCAGATGCAGCTCATGCGCCAGACGGTAGTTGGTGAGTGTCCTGATAACAGGATAGCAGGATATTATCTCGCCGAAACTGGTGGCAGCAGGGTCGCCGTTGAATGCTGCTTCCACGTCAGTGGCGAGCACCTTGCGTATCTCAGGGAGTTTCTTTACTATCTCCTCCGTTATCTCGATAGCCTTCTTGCGTGTCTCGTCTACGCAGAAACATTCATCGTTAGGGTCAACGGCAAAGCACAGTCCTGCCATAATCTGCTTCTTCATCAGACGGAAGAAACGCTCCATATTGACACCCATGTGATACTTCATGGTCTCGGAGCTCACCTTGGAGTGGCCGAAATAGCCAGGGAAGAGTATCTCGCGGGCAAGGAGGATTATCTCGTTGAGAGCAGTATTGGAAGGCAGAGGCACATTGTCGCGCACCTTGTGGAAGAGTACGCCGAAGCTTTCGTCGGATGCCATCAGCTCTGCCGTGTCGCTTATCGCATGATTGTTGTTGTACATCGTGTTAAGTGTTTTTGTTGAAAATTTGGACACAAAGGTACGCAAAAAATCCGACATCCACAAATATTTACTTAGTAAATATCCTAAACAAAACAAAAATAGCATAGCTTCAACAAGGTAAAGCCATGCTATTTAGACATGTAAAACTACGTAAAAAGACGCTCCAGAGACTTCCGGACATTTATTCCAGCTATGCCGGACACCTATTCCAATTATGCTGTGCACTTGTCCCAGCATAGCCGGACACTCCTTCCGGCTATGCCGACATACCCGTGAAGCATGCCTAAAGACGTCCTATCTGCGCCTGCGTTTCCTGCCGAAGCGGTTGTACAGCTTCCAGCCAAGCAACATACCGTCAACGACAGCCGTGGATGACGACAGGAATGAAAGCACACGCTTTGTCGGAGAGATGGACGACATGAGGGTGTCCTCCTTCTTGTGAAAGAGACTGTCCCACGTCTGGTGGAGCTCCGTCTCCTTCTTGTTCATCTCCTTTTTCAGGGATGCTCTCTTTGTCTGTAGGGAATCAAGCGAGTTTATCATTTTCCGACTTGGTTTCAGCGTTTTCCTCATTATCTATATCCTCGGCAAGTATGCTCATGAGGAAATAGACCAACGGCCGCTCTATTAGGGCATGGCGCAGGTTGTAGGCTATGATGAGCAGAATCAGGTAGGCAGCCCCGACGCACAGGAAACCGTAGGTCAGGTTGCCGAGCAACTGTCCGATGAAGTTGGAGAGGGCAAGCGAGAAGAACAGAAGCGACAGGACAAGTATCACGGAGATGACAATCACGAGGATAAGGCTGGTGATAATCCTCACCACCTTATCTACCAAAGTCAGTCGTGTGTACTTAGTCTTTAGGTCGAACCATTGCTTTGCCTCTTCCACAAACTGGGCAATGTACTCTATGTTCTGATCGTTAGAAAACACGATAATTAATGTAAAAAGTGGTTAAGCTTCAGCTTCGGCAACTTCCTCAACAAGTTCTTCTACCTGCTTCTTAGTCAGGCTGATATTGTGTTTGTCACAGAACTCCTTGATGGTCTCCTGCACCTTATACTTGTCGAGCAGTTCCTGTACTGAGCTCTGAAGTTTTGCACGTGTGTCCTCACCCTTTTCAGGAGCCATAAGAAGAGCGGCTGTTGCGCCTGCTACTGCACCACCTACGATGGCAGCAAAATAACCTAATGTTTTCATAATTGAACGTTTTAGTTTTGGTTAATAAATGAATTACTTTTTGTAACTATTTGCAAATGTAGTAAAAATATCGGTAAAAAGACGGATTTTGAATGTTAAAAAAGGCAAAGAAGGCTATTTTACACATTTTTTTTATTACCTTTGTGCCATTAAAATTTCAAACAACGAATACATTACTTAATCAATCGAAAAGAAAATGAAAAAGCATCTTTTTTTTGTTGCAACAATTTGTGCAAGCATGGTGTTAGCAAGCTGTGGCTCTTCTAAGGAGAGCGCTTATCGTAAGGCATACGAGAAGGCAAAGGCTCAGGAGCAGGCACAACAGACCACCCAGCCTGTACAGCAAGCTCAACCATACGTTCAGGAACAAGCTCAGCCGGTTCAGCAGGCACCTGTCGTTACTCCTCTCGTAGAGGCTCCTGCACAGCAGCAGACCGTAGTTACTAATAATAATGTGGCAGTAAGAAGCGAGAAAGTAAGCGTGGTAAACGGTGCCGGATTGAAGGCTTACTCTGTTGTGGTAGGCTCATTCGGAGTGCGTGCCAATGCCGAGGGACTGCAGAACACGTTGAAGAATGCAGGCTATGACGCACAGGTAGCGTTCAACCAGGAGCGCAACATGTACCGAGTTATCGTGGCAACATTCGACACTCGCGACAGCGCTACCCAGTGCAAGCAGTCACTACAGGGCACTTATCCTGATGCGTGGTTGCTCATGCAGCAGTAAAAGGGAGACATGGCTCGCATACTGGCTATAGATTATGGAAAAAAGCGTACCGGACTGGCTGTTACCGACGTGTTGCAGATAGTACCCGGTGCGCTTGATACTATAGATACATCAAGGCTGATGGAGTATCTGGAGAACTACATCGGCAAGGAACAGGTAGAAAGAATAATAATAGGTGAGCCCTACCAGCCTAACGGGACAGCGTCGGAAAACCTCGGCAGGGTACAGCAATTTGAGAATTTGTGGCGCAAGAGACACCCAGAAGTTCCCATCGAGGGATACGACGAAAGGTTTACCTCGGTAATGGCTCACCAGACGATGCTGACAGTCGGACTGGGGAAGAAGGCACGACAAGACAAAGCCCTCGTGGACCGTATCTCAGCAACTATAATACTTCAAAGCTACCTCGCCTCAAAAAGATAAGGATATGATATTACCAATTTATACATACGGACAACCGGTACTGAGAAAAGTGGCTGAGGACATTGAGCCCAGCTACCCCAACCTGAAAGGCCTCATACAGGATATGTGGGACACATTGGCTTCGAGCGAGGGCATCGGACTGGCTGCTCCACAGATAGGACTCCCCATTAGACTAGTAGTGATAGACCTTGACCTGCTGAAGGATGACCTGCCAGAGTATGACGGATTTAAGAAAGTATTCATAAACTCGCACATCGTTGATTACGACAAGAGCCAGACAGACTCATCACAAGAGGGATGCCTGTCCCTGCCTGCAATACGCGAGAATGTGGTCAGACCTAAGCGAATAAGAGTGAAGTATCAGGACGAGGACTTCACTGAGCACGACGAATGGGTGGAAGGCTATCTCGCCAGAGTGATGCAGCATGAGTTCGACCACCTTGAAGGCACAATGTTTATTGACAGGATATCTCCCCTGCGCAAACAGCTGATAAAGTCTAAGTTGCGCTCCTTGCTCCAAGGACGTTTCCGTACAGGATACAAGGTGAAGGCTCCACGTAAGTAAGCAGAAGAATCAAAAAAGTCGCATTCATATTGCTTTCGTTATACTGTTGCCTATGCGTTAGGGCTCAGTATAACGTTAATCGTCTGCTCACGAGCGGACGAATTGCACTCCATTATGAAGACTACGTCTTGTCCATACAGTACTTCAACCAGGCAATAAACCAGAAACCCTACCTATGGGAACCATGGGAACTGCGAGCAATAGCGAAGTACTACCTTGACGACTGGCAGGGCTCTGCCGACGATGCAACACAAGCCATAAGGCTCAATCCCTACATAACCAACCTCTATGACCTGAGAGGCATCACCTATATCAGGCAGAAAGAGTACGACAAGGCGATAACAGACTATGGCAACGCTATAGCGCTGGATGCTGACAACAAGGGGTATTGGTGCAACAGGGCGGCTTGCTATCTGGAGAAAGAGTCGTATGATACGGCCCACATACAGCTTGACATTATTATAAATAAGTGGAAGAAGTATGCCCCACCCTATCTCATGAAGGCAGAGGCATACCTCAAGCAAGGAGACACGATACATGCTTCGGTATGGCTGGACAAGACGCTTGGAGTAGAGTCATACAATGCCGAAGCATGGAGAATGAAAGGCTATATCGCCTTGCAGAAAGAGAATTGGGGACAGGCTGATACCTGCCTTTCGAAGGCTTTGCACTATAAACCAAAGAACGTTTCGTGTTACATCAACAGAGCATTGGCAAGGCTGAAGCTTTACAACCTGCGAGGGGCTATGTCCGACTATGATACCGCCTTGGAACATGACCCTAATAATTTTCTTGCCCACTACAACAGAGGATTGCTGAGGCAACAGGTAGGAGACGACAACAGGGCTATCGAGGATTTCAACTATGTACTCTCCTTAGAGCCGGGAAACATCATGGCCATCTTCAACCGTGCCACCCTACTCGACCGTACTGGAGACCTGCATGGAGCCATACGCGACTATAGCATAGTAATCAACCAGTTTCCAAACTTCTGGACAGGATTGCACTACAGGGCAGCATGCTACAGGAAACTCGGTATGAAGGCGAAGGCAGAGATGGATGAGTTTCGCATCATCAAAGCCCAGATGAATAAACACATGGGCATACAAAACAGATGGAGCAAGTCCAAACTTAATGCGATGAGGAAACTCAGCGACATAGACCCAGAGAAATATAATCAGATAGTGGTAGATGACGAGGCGCAGGAGCAGCACGAATATTCAAGTACCTACAGAGGAAAGGTACAGAACAGGAACACCTCTGAAATGTTCCAGCCATATATAGCGCTGACAATGTTATCAAACGGCAACGACAACATTTCGTCATACATCCCTTATGAGCAACATGCCTCTCATTTCCTTGAGGAAGTATATCATGTGACAAACAAGAACGACCTCCTGAACATCAGTCTGGGAAACATAAGCGAGACAAACGGCATAGAGATGTTTGCTGTCATCGATTCCCTGTCAGCCATGATAGAGCACACCAACAGCACAGAGAAGGCAGTAAGGCTGACACTAATGAGGGCTGTTGCCTATTCCTCTTCCCTGAACTATCAGGATGCGCTGAACGATATAGAAAAGGTGTTGAAGGAACAACCCGACAACTTTGTCGCCCTATGGCAGAAAACCGTATGTTCGGCTATGATGGCAGAGTACGAAAAGGGCACCACTACAAAGGAAAACGACCTGCGTAATGTCGGAATCATGGACAACTTCAACAAACTGCTTAAAGCCTCGCCTGACAATCCCATGATACTATACTGTCTGGGGACATACTATGCAAGAAGAGCGGAATATGACAAGGCAATAGACTGCTTCTCGAAAGCGATACTACATTCCCCTCAGATGCCATACGCCTACTACAACAGAGGGTTGGCATACCAGAAAACAGGCAAATCGGCAGAAGCAAGAAAAGACTTCTCCAAGTCTGGAGAGCTGGGACTGTATGGAGCATACAACCTGTTGAAGAAGTAAATCACCAAGGCATCTATCGAATACATAATTTCAGACTATGCATAAATTTTTACATACTGTTATCCTGAGTTTACTCTTTTCTGTAAACGGAATGGCACAAAATGTTTCAGAGATGTTTGTGAAAATGCCATCCGAGATATTACCCTATATGCCAGAAGCACAAAGAAAGGAACTTGTGGAACTGAAAAAGATGGAACCTGACACCGTGGTTTCCACAAATAGTTCATTGGGAAAAATCGAACTCACGCGGTTGACGGATGACATCATCACCCTGAAACTTTCAGAACATAACACAATTGAAATCGGACGTATAAGTAGTGACACCTTGTTGGTAATCAAGACCTATGGTGCTCCCCTGCAGGAAAGTGTCTGCTATTTATATAGTAATGTATGGGAGCCTATCCGTACGTTTGACTTTTCAGCGTTTAATTTTGAAGGGTTCGAAGAAACTACGGAGTTTCCTCTAGTCAGCGCATATATGACAGAGTCACCCAGAGAACTGCTTCTTCGACTTAACATCCCCGTCATAACGCAGGAAGACAAAGAGCAGCTAAAAAACAAAAACGTGCAAAGAAATGTAAATTGGGACGGTTCAAAGTTTAATTAATGTAAAAACAATGCGGCAAGATACCCCTTTTAACACTAAAACACTTGCATCAAACGAAAAAAAAACGTACTTTTGCAACGTGTTTTTCATGGTATTAGATTATTAAGGTTAATGAAGATTGATTGTCGTGAGACAATCAATTCTTTTTTTATTCTCACACCACCCGTTTCTGCATCTAAAAACTCTCTATGTTTATCCGTTTTTTCGCATAAAAGTTGTGTATGTAAAAAAAATGTAGTAATTTTGCAGAAGATTTGAGAACACGCAGGAACAAATGAGTGATATTAAGGTCATAAAGGTACAAACACGAAATGAGATGGATGCTTTCGTCTCACTTCCCAGAACCATTTACAAGGACTATGAGCAGTATGTACCTGACTTGGACAGCGACATACGTGACTTCTTTAACCCAAAGAAAAATCGCGACTTACCATTTGCTGAGGTACAGCCTTTTATCGCTCAGAAAGACAACGTTACTGTAGGACGAATTGTAGGCATAATAAGCAAGAAGTCTAACGAAACGTGGAAAAAGCAAATTGTCAGGTTTACTTATATTGAGTTTATCGATGATATAGAAGTGTCACGTGCGCTGCTCTCTACTGTTGCCGACTGGGGAAAATCATTCGGAATGAATGAGATACAGGGGCCTATGGGCATCACCGACTTTGACAAGGAGGGCATGCTGATAGAGGACTTTGAACTCAAGGGCTGCTTCATGGAATTCTGGAATCCGCCATACTACAGGGAACACATGGAACAACTGGGGTTTGTAAAGTCTGCCGACTGGCTACAGATACGCTTCGAGGTGCCACAACAGATACCAGCCCGTTTCCAACGTGTTGCAGACTATTCACGACAGGAGTTTGGCGTACATATTGTAAGAAAGAAGAAAAAAGACCTTTATGGTGAATATGGGCAGCGAATATTCAAGTTGCTGAACGACTCGTACGCCCCTCTTTATGGTTTCGCACCATTCTCTGAGGAACAGGCTGATGACGTACTGAAGAAGTTTCTGCCGTTGATAAGCATAGATATGCAAGCTATTGCTGAAGACAACAAGGGAGAACTTGTCGGTATAGCCGTAACATGTCGTGATTTCTCTGACGGACTTGCGAAAACCAAGGGAAAGTTGCTTCCCTTCGGTTGGTTTCATCTGCTTAAGGCTCTCATGTTCGGAAAGCAAGATAAGGCACAGTTGATGATTATTGGCATAAGACCGGATATGCAGGGAATGGGCGTTAATGCAACGATGTTTGCTCACCTGATACCTGTATTCAATAAACTGGGAATTAAGTGGTGTGAGACAAACCCTCAACTTGACACAAACATCAGGGAATTGTCTCAGTGGAAGCCTCTGAACCCTAAGACGGTAAAACGCCGCAGATGTTGGAAGAAAGATATTTAACAGTTTAAAACAAACAGATATGAATAGAGTTGTAATAACAGGTATGGGTATATGGTCCTGTTTAGGACAGACACTTGACGATGTACGTCAGGCATTGTTTGACGGCAAGAGTGGTATCATCTTCTCACAAGAGCGTAAGGATGCAGGTTTCCGCTCTGCTCTGTGTGCCGATGTACCGAAACCTGACTTAAAGCCTTTTGTTCCACGCAATATGCGCCAGTTTATGCCAGAAGAGGCTCAATATGCTTATATGGCGACAAAGGATGCACTTGAGGCAGCAAAGATAGATCAGGATTTCCTTGACAAGAACGAGGTAGGAATCATATATGGTAACGACTCTGTTGCTGAGGCCACCATGCGTGCCTTGGACAAGTTCCGTGAGTTTGGAGACACAGCAGCTTGTGGTTCTGGAGCCATTTTCCAGTCAATGAACTCTACGGTAACGATGAATCTGGCTTGTCTTTTCAAGCTGCGCGGCATCAACCTTACGTCAAGTGCTGCATGTGCTTCAAGCTCTTTGGCTATAGGCAATGCCTATCTCCTTATCAAAAACGGACTCTCTGATTGCATCATTGCAGGTGGAGCACAGGAAGCAAATATGTATTGTGTAGCATCATTCGACGGAATACAGGCATTCTCTACACGTGAAGATGAGCCTACCAAGGCTTCACGACCATTCGACAAAGGACGTGACGGACTTGTTCCTGGCGGAGGAGCTGCCACCGTAATACTTGAGAGCTATGAGCACGCAGTAAAGCGTGGAGCTCCTATCCTCGCAGAGATAGTCGGCTGGGGATTCTCTGGTAATGGTGACCACATCTCTACTCCAAATGTGGCAGGTCCAGCCCGTTCCCTTGAACTTGCCCTCAAGAATGGTGGCATCGACCCAAAGCAAATCGGCTATATCAACGCTCATGCCACATCTACCCATGCCGGAGACGGTCGTGAGGCAATGGCAATAGCACAGATATTCGGTGACTACAAGGTTCCTGTGACATCTACAAAATCACAAACTGGACATGAAATGTGGGCAGCAGGAGCAGCAGAGACGATTTATTCTATGCTGATGATGAAAAACGGTTTCATTGCAGGAAACATCAACTTCTCTGAACCCGATGAGGAAACAGCATGCATCAACGTCGTTCCAGAGACGAAATTAGCTAACTTTGATATGTTCCTCACCAACTCATTTGGCTTTGGCGGAACCAACTCTACGCTGATAATCAAGAACTTGTAATAGCACACTTTACACTTGATATTAAACTATTATTCAGAACAAAACATAAACAAAACAAACTTACATTATTATGACACGCGAAGAAATTATTGCAAAAGTTAATTCTGTACTCGCAGAGGAATTCGAGGTTGAGGAAAGCACCATCACCCCAGAGGCAAATGTGAAGAACACACTTGCACTCGATAGTCTTTCACTCGTTGACCTCGTAGCACTCATCCAGTACACATACAAGATTAAGATTCCTGCAGAGGATCTGCCAAAGATTCAGACCTTCAAGGATCTCTATGATTACATTGAGTCACACATTTAGTATCTGATGGATATTAAGAAACTTATACCACAACGCTCGCCGATCATGATGGTCGACGAGCTGTTGTGCGTTAATGGAGAAGAGGCAACATGCCAGCTCACCGTTCGCCCTGATAATTTCTTCATTGACGAAGACGGACTGATGGCAGAACCTGGCTTGATAGAACACATAGCCCAATCGGCGAGCGCCTTTGCAGGATTTAAAGCTATAGAGGCTGGAGCCACAGAGCCGCCAGTGGGATATATCGGCGAAGTGAAAAATTTCCATCTCTACGCTCGTCCGAAGCAGGGAGATATTCTTACCACCACCATAACAATGGGTCCCGAGGTAGAAGGTATAACCATCATACGTGGCGAAACAAAGATTGGTGACGATACTGTAGCCGATACTCAGATGAAGATATTTGTCAAGCCATAAGAGTAACAACACACATTGAACTATGTTTTTAGAGAATAAGTTCTACAAAATACTGAAGGAGGACAAGCAAGACATGTCTGCCACATATCGTGTCAGCATCCTGCCTGATTGCAACGTCTATGACGGTCATTTCCCTGGCGATCCCGTATGTCCTGGTGTCTGTAACATTGAGACAATCAAGGAATGTGCCATAAGGCTTGTCGGCAAAAATCTCCGTATTCAGTCTATCAAGCAATGCAGACTTACAGCCATTGCTACACCCACAGTATGTCCCGAAGTAAATGTCACCGTAAGCGCAACGCCTAAGGACAACGTTTACATCGTGCTTGCAACAATAGCCGATGAAAAACAGACATATATGGAATTTAAGGGCACACTTGGATAATTCACAGTTTGGACTTATGACAACGCTATTCATAAACATCTATCATTTTTTCCGCAACCATCGTGTCCTTATGTGGCTATCGATGGTTCTGCTTTTCGTCGTAACAGGATTTTTCTCCAGTCAGATACACTTGGAAGAAGACCTCAATAAACTTATGCCGTCTTCAAAGAATCCCGATGGAACAACAAAACTCGCCTTTGCCGACCTACGTATCAAGGATAAAACATTCCTCCTCTTTGAAGCAAGAGACAATAACGGCGAAGCTATGAAGCCAGGGGCTATGACAGAAGACATGACCGAAAGTTTAGCCTCCGTGTGCGATGAGTTCGTGGACTCATTGATGACTATGGATAGCGATACGGCAAACAAAATAATAGGCGACATATTCTACTCCCTGCCAGAAGACCTCATGATAGATGGCATCAGTTTTCTACAGGAAAATTTACCAGCCTACATAGATACAAGCGCTTATACAGCCTTTGATACCCTGATGAATGTCAGCCACATGAAGCTACAGATGCAAAAGAATGCAGAAGACCTTCAAGGAGAGTTCGGCGAAATGTTCCCAGAGTTGATACAGTCTGACCCCATCGGCATGCGTAATGTGCTGATGCAACAGATGGCACCACTCATGCAAGCTACCGGCGGCAGTTACAAGACCATAAACGGTCATTTCTTCGTACCTGACTCTACCGTCTGCGTAGCCTTTATCTCACCAGCCTTCTCGGCAACCAATACTGGTCAGGGCTCACAACTTTTCATCAATCTCAACCAACTGATTGAGAAATTCCACTCTTCACACCCTAGCGTAAAGATAAGCTACTACGGCACACCTGCCAGTGGCTATTACAACTCATCAACCATAAAAGGCGATCTTACCTCTACCATCGCCTGGTCGCTTATCATTGTTCTCGTTGTGCTTTTCATCTGTATGCGCAACTGGAACACCATCCCGCTTCTCATACTCCCAGTAGCATTCGGAACCCTATTCGGACTCACTATGATGTATTTCATCAAGGGACAGTTCTCCCTGTTGGCATTGGGCATCGGTGCAGTAGTGCTTGGAGTCGCAATGAGCTACGTGCTCCACATACTGACACATTATAAATATGTGGATGACCCAGAAAAGGTATTGCGTGATGAAACAAAGCCTGTACTGCTCGGCTGTCTCACCACTATAGGCTCTTTCATGGGACTCATATTTATAAAAACCGACCTCCTGCAAGACTTCGGACTCTTTGCAGCGTTCGCCATCGTGGGTACTACCATATTTGCTTTGATTTATCTGCCACATCTAATGGTATTAGAGAAGAACAAGGTAAATCACAAGGCTTTTTCTCTTATTGACAAAATCAACAACTATCCTTTCGAGACCAAGAAACCATTGCTTTATGTCATAGGCATCGTAACAATTGTTTGTATAGGCTTCTACCTTGCCAAAGGTACTGACTTCGATGCCGATATGGGAAATCTCGGCTATCTCTCAGAGAACACAGAGTATTCCGAAAACCTGCTTCGCAACAAGACCTACACTGAAGATAAGTCGAAATACTTCGCGGCTCAGGGAAAGACTATGGAAGAGGCTCTTGAGAACTTCGCCCATCTCTCAGAAAAACTCGACTCTCTTCATAAAATTGGACTTGTCAAGGACTATACTCGCACTAATGTAATCTTTGTTTCACTTAAAGAGCAGCAGATTAGAATTGATGCGTGGAAGGCATACTGGACACCAGAACGTCTGAATAAAGTCAAGGCGCTTATAGCCCAGACAGCACCTTCTGCAGGACTTAATGCGTCTGGCTTTGAGCCTTTCTTTGATTTGGCAACAGCAGAATATTCACCCACCCCACTCTACGAAGCAGACATCATACCGACTGGCTATCAGTCAACACTCATGGAACAGACCGCGGCTGGCGACTACCTCTGCTTCACCTCTGTACGCTGTACCAACGACTCTATACGTGGCAAAGATACCGATTACAACCGCATCTGCGATGCTGTTGCCAACGAACCTGACATGATGGTGCTTGACACATACTACTACACCACCGACGGTCTCAACGACCTCAATAGCGACTTCAACATTCTCCAATGGGTCAGCATAGCATTTGTATTCGTAGTGCTTCTCATCTCCTTCCACTTTAACATCAAGCACACGTTACTGGGCTTTGCTCCAATACTGCTCTCATGGCTTATTGTCTTGGGAGCTATGGCAATGTTCCATGTCCGTTTCAATCTGATAAACATCATCATCTCTACCTTCATTTTCGGTATTGGTGTTGACTATTCCATATTCATCATGAGCGGTCTCATAGCCGACAAGAAACAGGAGGGTTCTGTTCTTGCCTACCATAAGACAGCCATCTTCTTCTCTGCCTTCATACTTATTGTCACCGTGGCATCCATGCTTTTTGCCAACCATCCGGCAATAAAGTCTGTCGGCTTTGCTACTCTCGTCGGAATGATTTCTGCCGTAGTACTGTCTTATGTCGTACAGCCTGCAATATTCAAGAAGATAAACAGATGACAATAAAGGTATGCGGCATGCGTGAGCCTGACAACATTCGCGCAGTCAGTGAGCTAGGTATAGACATGATGGGCTTCATATTCTATCCTAAGAGTCCTCGCTATGTCAGAAGCATCAATACACATGCTGGCATCATCCCCAATATGGCAAACGAAAAGGTAAAGGACAGTTCGGAGTCAAGCTCTCACCAGCCGCTAAAGGTGGGAGTATTCGTTGATGAGATGCCTCAGACGGTGATAACCCATGCCTACAACTACGAGCTTGACTATATACAACTACATGGAGAAGAAAGCCCGATATACATAGAAAATCTTAAAAGGACGCTTATTCCAGACATACTGCCAGATATCAAAATAATCAAGGCTATAAGCATCAGCAATGCCGATGACATAGACAATTGGAAACAGTATGAAGGTTGTATTGACATGCTTCTCTTCGATACGAAGTGCAAGACTTACGGCGGCTCAGGTGAACAGTATGATTGGGAGATACTCAAGACTTACGACGGTACTATTCCCTTCCTGCTCTCTGGAGGCATCGGTCCCGATGATGCTGAGAGAATTAAGACTTTCAAGCACCCAATGTGCACAGGAATCGACCTCAACTCAAGGTTTGAGGATGCTCCTGGCATAAAGAACGTTGATAAACTAAAAACTTTTTTAACTGAAATACAATGAGATCAAGAACAGCAGAATGGTTTGAAACCAAGGTGAAGTATGACAAAATGATGGAGGACGGCTCACAGAAGAAAGTGCCAGAACTCTATGTGGTAGATGCCTTGTCCTTTACGGAGGCAGAAGAAGCCGTTACAGAAGAGGCAGCACACTTCTCTACAGGCGAGTTTGACGTTACCGACATCAAGAAGGCACCATATCATGAGATTTTCTTCTCTGACAATCCCAGTGACGACAAGTGGTACAAGTCAAAAGTCCAGTTCATCATTCTTGATGAAAAGACAGGCAAGGAGAAACTGTCTGGTGTCAACTACCTCGTGCAGAGCAACAGCCTACAGAATGCCGTCAAGAACATCGAAGAGGTGCTTAACTCTGGAATGCAGGACTGGAAAATAGCATCAATCGCCGAAACATCTATATTGGACGTCTATGAGCATCAAATCAAATCTCCAGCAGGTAAGGAGCAGCCTACGGAATAACGTCGAACTGGTTGCCGTAAGCAAGTACCACACCATAGAAGCCGTACAGGAAGCTTACGATGCAGGTCAGCGTGTCTTTGGCGAAAGTCGTGAGCAAGAGTTGCGCATAAAGCACGACACCCTGCCTAAAGACATCATGTGGCACTTCATCGGTCACATGCAGACCAACAAGGTGAAGTACATCGCCCCTTATATCGCTATGATTGAGGCTGTTGACTCCTTCAAGCTTATTAAGGAGATAGAGAAACAGGCTGCCAAAAACAACCGCACTATTGACATACTCCTTGAGCTACATCTTGCACAAGAAGAATCAAAGAGCGGCATGCTGCCCGACGAATGTCTTGCCATGCTCGAAGAAGGAGAGTGGCGCAATATGCCTCATGTACGCATTCGTGGCATTATGATGATGGCAAGCAACACCGATGACGAGCAACTTATCAAGTCGGAGTTCTTACGTGCCAAGGAACTGTTTGACGTTATCAAGCAGCGTTACTTTGCCGACGATGAAGCCTTCAGCATACGTTCTTACGGCATGAGTGGCGACTATCTGCTCGCCCAAGAGTGCGGCTCTAACCATGTACGCGTAGGCAGCAGGATATTTAGTGAATAGACTAAAAGCCATAATAAAGATACTTTGTGGAACCATCATCGCGCTGTGGCTCCTGGCTTTTGTTTTACCCAAGATACCTGCCGTACAGAGCTATCTCGGCAAAGAGGTAAGCACCGCCTTGGAGCAAAAACTCAGCACAAAGGTAAAGATAGAGCGTGTTGACCTTAGCCTCTTCAATCGTATCACCATCGATGGTGTAGAACTCTACGACCAACAAGGCAAGGAAATGCTCCGTGCAGGAAGAATTTCTGCCGGCATAGAATTGTTGCCGCTTCTTGACGGACAGATACGCATCACCTCCGCCCAACTCTTCGGCATGCAGGCAAGGCTTTATCAGCAGGATGCCGGTTCGCCCCTTAATTTTCAGTTCGTCATCGACTCGCTGAAAAGCAAGGATACCCTGCATCACACACCTCTTGACCTACGCATTTCGTCACTCATCATACGCCACGGAGCAGTTTCCTACAACCGTTACGATGTACCTGTCCAACGTACCGTCTTCTCCCCTTACCATATTGATGTCAAGGATTTGTCGGCACACATAATACTTAACAAACTTACCGATGATTCTCTCGACGTCAATGTAAAAAGGCTAAGTTTAAAAGAGAAATCAGGACTTGACATCAAACAGTTGTCCTTCAGTGCATTAGCCTCAAACAACGATATACACATCAAGAACCTGCTTGTCCGTTTGCCTCACTCTGAGATCACATCGCCCAGCTCCTCCTTCAGTTATTCTTCAAGGGGTGCAAAACTCACCTCTTTTAACGATGACATCAGTCTCTCTGCTCGTCTCACGCCTTCCGACTTCAGTTTCTTGTATGGCAAGCTGAGAGACTCCAATGTTCCGCTGGCGCTTAACGTATCAACCAAAGGCACAGACAAGTCATCGAATGCTACGGTCAAGCTTTCCTCTCCCACCCTGTCTGCCGATGCCCGTGCCACGATCTATGATATCTTAGACACACCTCATGGTGAGCTGAACATAAGCAAGCTCTATGCCTCCGAATCATTCCTCAAGGAACTTAGCAACTATGGGCTTGACCTCCCCGATGGCATCAACCGTTTGGGCGACATCAACGCCAATGCCAAAGCCCACATACTCAGTACCAAACATATTGCAGGCAAGGCTGACGTTGCTACCTCCAAGGCTGGTTCTCTTTCTGTTACAGGAGATATAAACGACAAAAATCTTACTGCACGTCTTTCTGCAAACAGACTCAACCTTCAAGCCCTGACAGGCGAGCAATCACTCGGCGCACTCAGTGCCAATCTTGACGTTAAGGCTTTAGATGTTAATAATTTAAAGCAGAATACTTATATAAAAGGTTTAATAAACGAACTGACCTACAACAACTACACCTATCACAATATTCACGTTGACGGCGGCATACGTTCCGGGCTTCTGTCTGGTATTCTCAATGTCAACGATGCTAATGGAGAACTGTACGCCCAAGGCACAGCCGACATCGCAAAGAAGAAAATTATCAATGCCGATGTCGATTTGCGACATTTCTCACCAAAGCAACTTCATCTGACCAACATCTTCGGCGACACTCCGCTCGATGCCCATCTCAGCGTCACTCCCACGTCGGCATCCCTCACCTCCACCATTGCCGACATCAGTCTCGACGGTGACATAAACATCGCCACCATACCTCTCTGCATCAATCACATCATCGCTTCGCGCCTTCCCTCCGTTCCAGGTCTCAAGGTTACGAAGGGTTCCACCGACAGCTTCCGTATCAACACAAGGATAAAGGATTTCACCTTTTTGAAATCCATTACCGACTTCCCCATCACCTTCAACGACGACGTCACCATCAACGGCTATCTCAGTGCCGTTGACAACACTGCCGACCTCTGGTGCTACATTCCCTCTGCCGTTGCTGGCGACATGAAGTTTGATAACACTTCACTTCACTTCTTCACTCCCGACCAGACATTGCAGACACAACTCCAAACCACCTATATGGAGGAGTCTGGTCCCGTGAGCCTTAACCTCAACCTCATCGGACAAGACAACTATCTTACCTCTACTTTCTCGTGGGACAACCTGCGCGAGAAAGTCTTTCGCGGAGAAGTCACAGCCAACACCCGCTTCTATAACACGTCCAAGGGAGCTACGGCATTCAGGCAAACCATCCCTCAGTCACACTTCGAGGTTGGCGACAGCCTGTGGACCGTCCAGTCACGTGAGATACTCTATGAAGACGGACGCATCCACGTTGACAACCTCAACGTTGGCAGTGCTTCACAGAATATATGCCTTGACGGAACTCTGTCACGTAATGAGGGCGACTCGCTTATCGCCACGCTTCACAATGTAAACATCAGATATATCCTCGACCTCGTAAACTTCCATTCTGTAGATTTCGACGGCAGCGCGTCAGGACGTTTCTCTGCCAAGTCCGTACTTGGCGACATAAAGGCAGGAGGCCATCTTGACGTGGAGCATTTCCTCTTCGAAGAAGGCAACCTCGGCACCCTGAGCCTTGACGCTTCATACTCTAAAGACGACAACAAGATCATGCTCTCCGGACTCTGCGACGACCCCGAAGCCGATGCGCAGACCATTGTCGAAGGCTACGTCTCACCCTCTCCTGGCGAGATAGACCTCAACATCGAAGCCCTCAACTCGCGCCTTGAGTTCGTCGGCACCTTCTGCAGTTCGTTCATGAGCGACACCGACCTTCATGGCAGCGGCAAGGTGCAGCTCTATGGTCCATTCAGCGACATCAACCTTCGTGGCTACCTGAAGGCAAACGGAGCCTTCACACTCTCATCCACCAACTGCCGCTACACCTTGCCAGGCGACACCGTCACGTTCATACCCGACGACATACAGTTCCGCGACTTCATGCTCTACGACAAGTCTGGCAATAAAGCCACTCTTACGGGCGGCGTACACCATAAGCATCTTACCCAGATGTCCTACGACCTCTATGCCACCACCACACGTTTGCTGGCATACGACTTCCCCACCCTTCACGATGAAGAGACCTTCTGTGGCCATGCTGTCATCAATGGCGACATAGGCATCCACGGCAGCGGCAACGACCTGCTCATCTCTGCTGATGCCATACCGCTCGAAGGCACCTACCTCACCTACAACGCCTCCTCCCCAGATGCCCTCCGTACTGGCGACATCATCACTTGGCGCAGCGCCAACCGCGACAGCCAGGAGACGGACGTGCTGCACCTGTCAGGAACTGACAGTGATGCAACTATAGATAAAGTGCTCGATGCAGGCAACGACCGTACAAACATCAGGCTCGACTTCCTCATCCATGCCACCCCGCAGTCACGTCTCAACCTCATCATGGACGAGGCAACAGGCGACTATGTTGACCTCTTTGGCGGTGGCGACCTGCATGTGAAATATTACAACAAAGGTTCACTAGACATCTTCGGCAACTATACCGTAAACCACGGCAAGTATAAGATGACGATACAAAATCTCATACGCCGTGACTTCAACTTCCAGAACGGCGGCACAATCACCTTTGGTGGCGACCCTTACGATGCCGCCCTTAATATCAGGGCTGTCTATCCGCTCAATAGCGTACCCCTCGCCGACCTCAACATCGGCAGTGCCTTCACGGCAGGCAACGTCCCCGTCAACTGCCTCATGAACATTACAGGTACCCCAGAGCAACCCTCCGTTGTCTTCGACCTCGACCTTCCGTCGCTCTCTACCGACGCACGCCAGATGATAAGTTCCATCATCAACTCCGAAGAAGAGATGAACCAGCAAGTGCTCTACCTCCTTGCCATCGGACGCTTCTATGCCCCCAGCAATGCAAATGCCGACAGCCGTACCGGCGAGACACGCAGCGTCAGCCAGGGCACACTTGCCATGCAGAGTTTCCTTAGCGGAACCCTGTCACAGCAGTTCAATAATGTAATGAGTAATGTAATGCAAAATGTCCTTGGCATGGGTAGCAACCTATCCTTTGGTGCCAACATAGCCCCTGGCGACGAAGGCTTCAGCAATGCCGAGTACGAAGGACTGCTCAGCGGACATCTCTTCAATAACCGCCTTATCTTCAACGGACAGTTCGGCTATCGCGACAACATCAACACCAACTCGCAGAGCTTCATCGGCGATTTCTCCCTTCAGTATCTGCTCACCAAGAACGGCAACATATCCCTCAAGGTCTATAACCAGTCCAACGACCGCTACTTCACGCGCAACTCCCTCAATACGCAGGGCATCGGCGTTGTCTTTCAGAAAGAGTTTGGAAAATAAACCACCTTCGTCGTGCCGTCACTCTTCCTTATTATGTTGAGTCCCCTTTGAGGAACAGCGAGCCTTCTGCCGTCTGTGGTGAAGTAAGCCTCCCCCGTCACATCTGCCGCTTTCTTTACGCTGCCTATCGCCGTAGCACTGTTGCCGCGTGTCGTCAGCTGTTCTTCCGTCAATACTGCTCCTGCATACTTCGTCACCGTTGCCTCCACCAGTGTTGGGGCGTACACCAGCACGTCAGAGTAAGCCGCCCGAGGGTCGAAATGCTGTTCCGTGCCCTTTGCCATGTCTATGTCCGCAGCTCCGAGGCTGTTGACCAGTTTGAAGTGGTAAGCCTCCTGCGACTTCTCGTTAGGAAACTTCCATATATGCGTCTTCGCAGCCTCCGATATGAAGGCATTGCCCTCGGCATAAATCTTTGACATATAGCCCACACCGAAGCAGTAGCTCGTCACCGTACTTGAATAGAGGCAGTTAGCCACATGCACCTGTCCGAACCTCACCCTCGGCATACGTTCTACGCATCCCTCGCTCCACCAGCAGTTGCTGAACGTCACGCGCAGGTGTCCGTTGTCGCTCGTTATGCCGTCATTGTTGCCTATCAAGTTCGTGAAGCGGTGGTCGTCCGTCTCCTTACCTCCAGGTATGGCAGGTATTTTGTAGCCGAACTTACACCACGTAAACGTCACGTGGTCCGTTCCCTCCACTATATCCACGTTGCCGTCCATGCCGTCGTAAAACTCGCAATGGTCCAGCCATATATTGTCGCAGCTCTCCAAGCACAGGCAGTCGTAGGCATTCCAGTCAAACGCACCGCCACCGCTAAACACCACGTTGCGGAATATCACGTTCTTAGCATCCTGAAAATACAGCACTCCGCTCTTATTATAGTCCGCCTTGCTGTTCCTTGGGTTCACCAGTTTTGAGCCCGGCAGACCGTATATCGTCAGGTT
>JAFVBX010000079.1 GCA_017479675.1 Prevotella sp. | reverse complement strand
TGGCATTGAAGAAGTCGGGACCGGCATCGCTGTCGTTATACAGACCTGGCGACACCACCTCCAACAGTCTGCCGTCGGTAGTTCTCAGTTCACCCAAAGGCAACAGCTTGTGCTTCCAAGTATAGTGAAGTAGGCGTTCCACGTAGAGAATTAAAAATTAAGAATTAAGAATTAAGAAATAAGAAATAAGAATTTTGAATTATGATTTTTCGAGCTGCTTGCGCTGATACTTGCTCAAAGGTTTCTCAGTGGGCTTTTCCTCGATGAAATCGTCGTTTTTCGTTTTGTGGAGCAGGGGAGAGCCTGTCCCCTCCACTATCAGCACGAACTCGCCCTTCGGTTCGTTGTGACGGAAGTGCTCTGCCACTTCTTTTATGGTGCCTCGCACGCTCTCTTCGTGTATCTTCGATATCTCGCGGCAGGCACTCATGCGCCTGTCTTCGCCGAATACCTCGCCTAGTTGCTCCAGTGTCTTCACCACTCTGCGCGGCGACTCGTATATTATCATGGTGCGAGGCTCCAAGGCGAGTTCCAGCAGTCGTGTCTGCCTTCCCTTCTTCTGTGGCAGGAAGCCCTCGAAGCAGAAGCGGTCGCAGGGCAGTCCGCTGCTTACCAGTGCAGGCACGAAAGCCGTTGCTCCAGGCAAGGTCTGCACCTCTATGCCTGCCTCTATCGCCTCGCGCACGAGGTAGAAGCCAGGGTCGCTGATGCCTGGCGTGCCTGCATCGGTGATGAGGCAAACGTTTGCTCCGCCTTTCAGACGTTCCACGATGCCTTGCGTTGTGCCGTGCTCGTTGAACTTATGGTGAGCCATGAGCCGTTTGTCCGTTATGTCGAAATGCTTCAGCAGTATGCCGCTCGTGCGAGTGTCCTCGCACAAGATGAGGTCTGCCTCCTTCAACAGGCGTACAGCCCTGAAGGTTATGTCCTCCATGTTGCCTACTGGTGTGGGAATGAGGTATAACATTAACTTTCTTCTTCCTTCGTGATGTATCGCTTCCAGTAAAGTATTATCACCGTAGTGGCTGGCAGGGCGATGATAAGTCCGATGAAACCGAGCAAAGCGCCCCATACTGAGAGAGACAGGAGCAGCACGGCAGGGTTGAGCCCCATCTGCTTGCCCATAATCTTAGGTGTCACTATCATGTCGATTATCACCTGTACTATGCCGAACACCAGCAGCGCAGCACCAAACACCATCCAATAGCTCTGCCCCGTCTCTGCCGACTTCATGGCGGCGAGCAATGCCGTAGGGATGAGGGCGAGTGAGTGCAGGTAGGGCACCATGTCCATGATGCCTATCAGTATGCCGAGGCCTATCGCCATAGGGAAGTCGATGATGAGGAAACCTATGCAGAAGAGTATTCCCATAGTGAGCGCCACCAGTCCCTGACCGCGAATGTAGTTGTTGAGCGATACCTTCACGTCCTTTGCCAGATCCTGCCAGAAGGGGCGCAGCTTCTTGGGGAATATCCTTATCCAGTTCTCCGTCAGATATTCGTAGTCCATCAAGATGAAGAACATATATAATAAGGTGATGCCTGACGCTATGATGCTCAGCACCACGGCAAAGCCCTGGCTCACGGCAGAGAACACCGTAGGCAGTGCCTCTTTCACGGCGTTGGTGAAGTTCTCTGACTTCAAGAACTTCTCAATGTCGTTGCTGTTGTTGTTTATCCACCACTGTATGGTCTCAGGGAAATTCCTTATGTGGGTGGCATCGTGCAGATACCTCGTTACGAGGGTGGTGAAGCGTGAGAACTCGTCAATCATCGGTGGGATGATGACATAGAACACTCCGCCCAGCACCACCACGACGGTGAAGAATGCGAGCATGATGCTCAAGGCGCGCACCTTGACCTTCATCCTGTGCTCTATGAAGTGTACCAACGGATAGAGCAGGTATGCAAGTATCCACGCAATGAAAAACGGCAGCAGCACAGCGCTGAGATAGTCGAGCACCAGATATGCTGTCACCACCAGTGCTATGGCGATGCCCCATCGTACGGCGCGATCGAATGTTATAGGACCTTCTATCATAGTTTTGTCTAAAATTCGCACCAAAGTTACAAAAAACTTTTTGAATACTTGCAACTTTCAACTTTTTTTACTACCTTTGCACCGCATTTTTGCCCTGTAGCCCCTCAAACAGAGGCTCTTATGAGGCAAGGATGAAGTAGGGTTGACCCGCTAGCTCAGTCGGTAGAGCATCACACTTTTAATGGGGGGGTCTTGGGTTCGAACCCCAAGCGGGTCACAGGAGAGGAAGTCGAAAGGCTTCCTCTTTTTTCGTTATAGCCAGTGTTTTCGTGGGCAGAGCACGGCTTTCGGCATGCGGAAGCTAAGCTTTCAGCATGCCGAAACTAAGCTTTTATCATGCCAAAGCAAAGCTTCTAAGTTACAAAATAAGCTATATGCAAAAACAAATCAACTTGATTTGTTGAACAAAACAACTTGAATTGTTAAACAAAATAACTTGATTTGATGAACAAAACAACTTGATTTGTTATTTAAAAGCATAGCTTTGAAAGGATAATAACATAGCGACAGGTGGGGAAAGGTTTGGCTCTTAGAGTTTTTTTTATTAACTTTGCAGGGGAAAAGCGGAGGAGACGCAAGGGAAATGAAGAAGATAGGCTTACTGTCAGACACCCACTCGCATTGGGACGAGCGCTACGCAAAGTATTTTGCGGAGTGCGATGAGATATGGCACGCCGGCGACTTCGGCACGATAGACGTAGCTGACAAGCTGCGTGAGGTGGCGCCCCTGAGGGGGGTGTATGGCAACATCGACGGCGACGTGGTGAGGCATGAGTTTCCTGAGGTGCTGCGCTTTAAGTGCGAGGAGGTCGATGTGCTGATGAAGCACATAGGCGGCTACCCGGGGAAGTACGACCGTTCCATAGTGCGCCAGATATATGCGAAGCCCCCAAAGCTCTTTATCTCAGGCCATTCGCACATCACGAAGGTGATGTTCGACCATCGCCTGCACGTGCTCCACATCAATCCTGGGGCGGCAGGACTGTATGGTCAGCAGGCTGTGCGCACGCTGGTGCGCTTCGTCATCGACGGCGAGCAGGTGAAGGATCTGGAGGTGATAGAGCTGGCTTAGCTTTGCTAAAGACAAAAAAAAGGGAGAAGCTACGGGTTATAATAATAAATAAGGTGTGCTCTTGGTAGTTTCAAAAAAAATATGTAACTTTGCAAGCAATTCATGATTGAGGTAACAGAAAAAACAATAGACATAGACCGGATATTGCGCTCCAAGATGGGCGACAAGGCGAGGTATGTGCCTCGGTTCCTGGTCAGGTGGCTCAAGAACCTCATTCACCAGGACACCCTCAACGACTTCCTGTGGAAGGCGAGGGGCGAGGTGGGCACCCCTTGGCTCAAGCATGCCCTGCGTTACCTACATAATACCATAGTGGTAAGGGACAGTGAGAACCTGCCCGACGACAGCGACGGCAGGCGTTACACCTTCGTGAGCAACCACCCCCTCGGCGGCATCGACGGAGTGGCGGTGGGCTCGATAATAGGTGAGCGGTATAATGACAACTTCAAGTATCTGGTCAACGACCTGCTCATGAACCTGCCGGGACTTGCCCCCCTCTGCATACCTATCAACAAGACGGGCAAGCAGAGCCGCGACTTCCCACGGATGATAGAGGAAGGCTTCAAGTCGGATGCCCACATGGTGATGTTTCCGGCAGGACTCTGCTCAAGGAAGATAGACGGCAAGATACACGACCTGCCCTGGAACAAGACCTTCATAACCAAGAGCGTGCAGACCAAGCGCGACGTGGTGCCGATATACTTCGAGGGAAGAAACTCAGACAAGTTCTACCGCATAGCCAATATATGCAAGTGGCTGCACCTGAAGGTCAACATCGCGATGCTATACCTCGTTGACGAGATGTTCAGAAACGAGAACAAGACGTTCACCGTCACCATAGGCAAGCCGATACCCTGGCAGACGTTTGACAAGACGAAGTCGCCCAAGGAGTGGGCGCTGTGGGTAGAGGAGAGAGTTTACGAGATGGCGAAATAACGAAATGACGATATATCGAAACAACGAAAAATAACCTAATAAATGGACGCAGAAATCATAGCCCCCGTGCCTCTTGAACTCATCAAGGCGGAACTGACGCCTGAGAAAAGGCTCCGCATGACCAACAAGAGCAACAACGAGATTTACATCTTCACGTATCACGACTCGCCAAACCTGATGCGTGAGATAGGACGTCTGCGTGAGATAACCTTCCGCATGGCAGGCGGCGGCACTGGCAAAGAGCTCGACTGGGACGAGTTCGACACCTGTGACAACTGCTACAAGCAGCTTATAGTGTGGAACCCCGAGGCGGAGGAGATAATAGGCGGCTACCGCTACCTGATGGGCGATGAATGGACATACGGCGAGGACGGACAGCCCGAGCTTGCCACAAGCCACATGTTCAGGTTCTCGGACAAGTTTATCAAGGAGTATGCCCCTTACACCATAGAGCTCGGCAGGTCGTTTGTAACACCCGAATACCAGAGCAGCAAGATGGGTGCCAAGAGCCTTTTCGCACTCGACAACCTGTGGGACGGACTGGGTGCGCTGACCGTCATAAACCCTAATATGAAATACTATTTCGGCAAGATGACCATGTATCCGGACTACATACGCTTCGGCAGGGACCTGATACTCTACTTCCTCAAGAAGTATTTCGACGATAAGGAAGGGTTGATTTATCCGATGAAACCGCTGCAACTGGACACTCCCGAAGAGGAACTGGCACAGGTGTTCTGCGGCAGGGACTTCAAGGAGGACTACCGCATACTCAATGGCGGCATACGTGCCTTGGGCTTCAATATACCACCCCTGGTGAATGCTTACATGAATCTCTCGCCCACGATGAAACTCTTCGGCACAGCCATCAACTACGGCTTCGGCGACGTGGAGGAGACAGGCATACTGATAGCAGTCGATGAGATACTGGAGAGCAAAAGGGTGAGACACATAGAGTCGTTCATCAAGGAACATCCCGAAGCACTCAACCTCACCAGTGGAGCCGACAAGGTGGTGAAGGAGATAAAGAAGGCTTAGGGTTTAGGGTTTACTGTTTAAGGTTTACAGTTTACCGTTTAAGGTTTACTGTTTACAGTTCCCTCAGGACTTCAAGCGTCTTCATCTCGCCAAACTGCGGGATGTGAAGACGATAATACAACAGCACGAGGTCGATGATGCGGTTGCGCTCGACTCGCGACAAAGGAAAAAGATGTAGGTTGGAAGGCGACATTCGCATGAGCACCTGCATCTTTCTTGCGTCTTGGGCGTTGAGGACGTCCTGATGGAGTGGGGCGGAAGTGCAGAAAGTTCCCTCGCGCATGTCGAACAAAGCACCGTCACGATAGGAGTCCATATCGGGCAGGAAGCCGAGGAAGAGTGACAGGCGCATCATGAACATAAGGTGGAAGTTGGCAATGCCCTTCTCGCTGTTGTCGAGCCAGTTCATGCTCTGCTCTATAAAGTCGTAGAGAGGTGCATCGCTGTGGAGGTCGCGGGTGGAATAGTTAAGGAACTCGGCAAGGAAGAACGTGATAGCCATCTTCGCCCCGTCAACATACAGGGAGGTGTAGGGCTGTGCGAGACGAGCCTCCTTGATGACAGCCATCGACTGGCGTGGCGAGCGCTCGCAGTTTATGTCGAGCACCGTCATGGGTTGGAAATACTGACGCCGTACCTTTGCCGTCTTCGAGGTGCTGATCTTCCATACAGCCGACATACGACCCTCCTCCCTTGTCAGGAAGTCAACGATAAGTTTGGTGTCGCCAAACTTCACCGTTCTCAGCACTATGCCACGCGTCTTGCTATACATTTCTTCCGCAAAAGTAACAATATTACTTGAAAAAGGAAAGAGGATGGAAGAAGGTTTTCTTAATAATTCTTAAAATACCCTCTTCTTTATTCTTTATACTTTACTCTTTATACTTTTTTTTGTACCTTTGCACCCGCTAAGTGGGAGGTGCCTTCGAAAAAGCGCCGTTGAAAGCTTAGTCAAACGGTTCGGCGCGTTCGTATATCGGTTAGTACTCAAGATTTTCATTCTTGCAAGAGGGGTCCGACTCCCCTACGCGCTACAACAAATAAATTATTCGCCATCGGGCAGTGATGTTCATACGTGGTGGCGAAGGGAGAACATCCCGCCCAGGGCAGCTGTAGTGGCGCAAGACCCATAAGCTAATCAATTAACAGCCGGCACGCTCGGCAAAAACAACAAAAACAAAAAATGGCAAATCACAAGTCAAGTGAGAAGAGAATCCGCCAGACAAAGGTGAGAACTCTCAAAAACAAGTACTACGCTAAGACAATGCGTAACGCAGTGCGCAAGCTTCGCGCAACAACAGACAAAGAAGAGGCAGTAACTCTCTTCCCAAAGGTGCAGAAGATGCTGGATAAGCTCGCTAAGAAGAACGTTATCCACCAGAACAAGGCTTCAAACATCAAGTCAAGCCTCGCACTCCACATCCAGAAGCTTGGATAAGAAATTTAGTACACAAGATTGTTTCCATAATAATTTTTTTTCGAAAGGTTGCAGCCCGTGAGGGGTAGCAACCTTTTCTTTTTTGCTTTTGACGCTTTTCACCTTATTTATTATATAAATAAATTTGGTCAGTTCATTTTTTTTTGCTACCTTTGCAAGGAATAAAAACAAGGACACGAATCTAATGGAAGAAATTCAAAACAAGGAGGCAAACTACACTGGTAGCAGCATTCAGGTGCTCGAAGGCCTTGAGGCTGTGCGTAAACGCCCTGCTATGTACATCGGCGACATCTCGGAGAAGGGTCTGCATCATCTCGTGAACGAGACGGTAGATAACTCCATCGACGAGGCTATGGCAGGTTATTGTACTGACATTCAGGTGATAATCAATGAGGATAACTCAGTTACCGTAGAGGATAACGGACGTGGCATCCCTGTTGACGAACACCCCAAGATGCACAAGTCTGCCCTCGAAGTCGTAATGACGGTGCTCCATGCCGGTGGTAAGTTCGATAAAGGCTCTTACAAGGTGTCTGGCGGTCTGCACGGTGTGGGTGTCAGCTGTGTCAACGCTTTGTCAACCCACATGATGTCGCAGGTCTTCCGCGATGGCAAGATATACCAGCAGGAATACGAAAAGGGTAAGCCGCTCTATCCGGTGAAGGTAGTAGGTGAGACCACAAAGCGCGGCACACGCCAGCAGTTCTGGCCTGATGCTACCATATTCACCGAGACGGTGTATAAGTACGACATCGTGGCACGTCGTATGCGTGAGCTGGCATTCCTCAACGCAGGCATCACCATTACGCTGACCGATATGCGTCCTAACGAGGAGGGCAAGCTGCGTCAGCCGGAAGTATTCCATGCCAAGGACGGCTTGAAGGAGTTCGTGCGCTACGTTGACCGTCACCGCACCTCCATCATCGGTGAGCCTATATGCCTCAAGACCGAGAAGGCAGGCATCCCCATTGAGATAGCCCTGCTCTACAATAACGACTACTCTGAAAACATACACTCTTACGTCAACAATATCAACACCATCGAGGGTGGTACACACCTCACTGGCTTCCGTATCGCATTGGCACGCTCATTGAAGAAGTATGCCGATGACGACGACCAGTTGCGCAAGCAGATGGACAAGGCGAAGATTGAGGTGGCACCTGACGACTTCCGTGAGGGTTTGACAGCCATCATCTCTGTCAAGGTAGCAGAGCCTCAGTTTGAGGGACAGACCAAGACGAAGCTTGGCAACAAGGAGGTCAACGGTGCTGTGCAGCAGGCTGTCGGCGAGGCTATGAACAACTACCTCGAGGAGCATCCGAAGGAGGCTCACACCATTTGTGAGAAGGTGATACTCGCTGCTACGGCACGTATCGCAGCACGCAAGGCACGTGAGAGTGTGCAGAGAAAGAACCCGATGTCGGGTGGAGGACTGCCTGGCAAACTGGCAGACTGTTCTTGCCGCGATCCTAAGAAGACGGAGATATTCCTTGTCGAGGGTGACTCCGCAGGCGGCTCTGCCAAGCAGGGACGTGATCGCCATACCCAAGCCATCCTGCCCCTTCGTGGTAAGATACTTAACGTTGAGAAGGTGCAGTGGCACAAGGTCTTCGAGGCTGAGTCAGTCAACATCATCTTGCAGGCTATCGGCGTCCGCTTCGGTGTTGACGGTGAAGACTCCAAGGAGGCTAACATCGACAAGCTGCGCTATGACAAGATCATCATCATGACCGATGCCGATGTCGATGGCTCACACATTGACACGCTCATCATGACGCTCTTCTTCCGCTTTATGCCAAAGGTGATACAGGAGGGACACCTCTACATCGCCACTCCGCCTCTCTATCAGTGCACCTATAAGAATCATAAGGAATACTGCTATACGGAGGAGGACCGCATAAGATTTATCGAGACTTACTGCAACGGCGATGCCGATGACTCCAAGCTTCACACGCAACGCTACAAAGGTCTTGGTGAGATGAACCCTGAGCAGTTGTGGGACACCACGATGAACCCAGAGACACGTCTGCTCAAGCAGGTGACGATACAGAACGCTGCCGACGCAGACGAGATATTCTCCATGCTGATGGGTGACGACGTGGAGCCACGCCGTATGTTCATCGAGGAGAATGCCACATACGCTAACATAGATGCCTAAACAATAAAATAGATGGGGAGTAGGTTGCGCTCGATGCGCAATCTGCTCTCTTTTTTTGTCATTTGTTACTTATATGAAAAGAAAAGAAATCAACCCTGTAAACATTGAAAGTATAACGGAGAAGTACGACCTGCCACACATTGGCAATGACATAGCACTTCTCGAAACCCTGCGTAAGTTACCCGACCTTGCCGATGCACGCCGTATGTCGCTGTGCCTCTTCCTCGGAATATGCACCGAGGGCATCGTCACCCTTGAGGTCAACGGCAAGAAACGTGTGGTGAGCAGCAAGACCGTTATGGTTATAACCGACGAGTCCGTTGTTGACAAGATGCGTTTCAGCGATGACTTCGATGGATTCGGCATTTTTATATCCTACAGGATGCTCCACGACGTTCTCGAGGACGTTGCGTACATGAGTAGCCTCTACCTCTTGAGTCACAACCACCCTGTGTTTGATGTCAGCGATGAAGAGATTGCTCTGGCACGTAGGTATTTCAATGTTATAAGGGATCGCATAGCAATGCCTGAACATCGCTATCGCAAGGAGGTGGTTCGCCTACAGATGCTCTCATTGCTCTATGACTTCAACAACGTATTCGATAAGGTTATCAACCATCCGCGTAAGGAGGAGAAGCAAACCAGGGGTGAACGTATCTTCGTTCACTTCGTACAGCTCGTGGAGCAGAACTTCCGCCAGCAGCGTCAGGTGCAGTGGTATGCAAGGGAGATGAACATCACCCCCAAATACCTTAGTGAGATAATCTCAACCGTAAGCCGTCGCACGCCTAACGAGTGGATAGACAAGTTTGTTACCACCGAGATGCGCAACCTCCTGCGCCATACAGACAAGAAGATGTTCGAGATAGCTGCCGAACTTAATTTCCCGTCGCAGTCGTTCTTCGGCAAGTTCTTCAAGGAGAATGTAGGCGTCAGTCCGTCTGAATACAGAAACGGAATAGAGTAGGGAAGCTCGCTATGATTGTCCAGATAGATAACGTCCTCGTATCCTCCGACATTCTCACCGAATGTTTCTGTTGCGACCTTGCCAAGTGCAAGGGCGTATGCTGCATAGAGGGCGATGCCGGTGCCCCCGTCACTCTTGACGAGGTAGCACTCATAGAGGACAATCTCGATGCTGTCCGTCAGGATATGTCAGTCCCTGCCCAACTTGTCGTTGAGGCTCAGGGTGTGGCATATAATGACCAGGAAGGCGACCTTGTTACCAGTATCGTCAATGGTAAGGACTGTGTCTTTACGTGTTATGATAATGTGGAAATTGCCGATGAAACCGTAAAAAACTGCTGCCTATGCGCTTTTGAGAAGGCTTTTCGCTGTGGTAAGATAAAATGGCAGAAACCAATCTCGTGCGCTCTCTATCCCATACGTGAAGACACCCTAAGTAATGGTCTCACCGCCCTTGCCTACCATCGTTGGCACGTTTGCAAGGATGCCGTCAACAAGGGTAAAGAACTTAACATCCCGCTATATCAGTTCCTTAAGGCACCCCTCATCCGTCGTTTTGGTGAGGAGTGGTATGATGCACTGTGTCAGGCGGCAGAAAACCTACCAGACGATTGGCGTTAGCTCATGGCTTGCCAGCCATTCGTTGCATTTTGAGAAATGATGGTTGCCAAACCATCCGCCGCGATTGGCTGACAAAGGAGAAGGATGGACACTCTCAAGTACAAGGTGCTTGGCAGTGTCTATTATTTTTTTCTTTGAACGTGCCGGTCCTCCCCATAGCATAAACACCACGTGGTCCCTCTCCTCCGAAACCTTTCGTATCACGGCATCGGTAAACGTCTCCCATCCTCGGCGCGAATGGCTGAATGCCTCATGCTCCCTCACGCTAAGGCAAGTGTTGAGCAGGAAGACACCCTGCTCCGCCCATCGGCGCAGCGAACCGTCATACATCGCCAACCCCTGTGCGTCCTTCACCACCTGTGGCACCGTGCCGATGTCTGCCTTTACCTCCTTGAATATGTTTACCAGCGACGGTGGCAACGCTACCCCTGTCTTTACCGAGAAGCATAGTCCCTCAGCTTGTCCCCTGCCGTGATATGGGTCTTGTCCAAGTATCACCACCTTAACCTTATCAAGCGGACACAGGTTGAAGGCATTAAAAATCTCATTGCCAGGAGGATAGCATGTGTGAGTCCTGTACTCGCTACGCACAAATTCCGTCAGTTCTGCGAAGTAGTTTTTCTCAAACTCCTCCTTCAGTGCCGTCTTCCAACTGTTTTCTATCTGTACATCCATATTGGGGTAATTTTGTTGTCTTTGGTAATAAATTTGTTGCAAAGTTAACAAAAAGATATGGATTTTCCACCCTCTTGCCACAATTTTCCCACTGCACATTATTTTATTATAGCTAACTTTGCCGATGCAAACCTGTTAAACGGCAATAATCCTAAACAAATATCTATACAACATGCGAAAAGTTTTTATCACCCTTCTGTCGCTCATTGCTATGGGCGCTACGGCTCAGGACATTGAAAAATTTCCTTGGCTCAACCGTAATTTGTCATTCCGCGAGCGCGCCACGCTTCTTGTAAAGGAACTCTCCCTTGAGGAGAAGGCTGGACAGTTTGGCTCCATCGTCACTGAAGAAGTAAAGCGTGGCGATGTCGTCATCCTGCCTCACTATCAGTATTGGAACGAGGCTATCCACGGCTACGCTCGCATGGGCAACGCTACCTCTTTCCCTGAGTCAAAGGGCATGTCTGCCACTTGGGACCCCGAACTCGTATATCAGTGTGCCGATGCAATCTCTACCGAGGCTCGCGCGTACCATATGTATAAAACCAACCAGCGCAACTCCCTCGTCAAGGGATGGAAGATAGGACTTAACGTGTGGTCACCCACTATCAATATGGCACGTGACCCGCGCTGGGGACGTGAGGAGGAGAACTATGGCGAGGATCCCTTCCTCTGCGGCACCCTTGCCACCCAGTTCGTCAAGGGCATGCAGGGCACTCAGACAGCAGACAATCCTTACTTCAAGATTGTAGCATGTGCCAAGCACTTCGCTGCCAACAACTATGAGGCAGGCCGTCACTCCACCACCTCTTTCGTCACAGAGAAGAATATGCGTGAGTACTACCTCCCTGCTTTCGAGATGTGTGTCAAGGACGGCAACGTGCAGTCCATCATGGCGGCTTACAACTCCATCTCTACCGACCTCAACGAGACGGATGCCAACAACGTAGGCTATTCTCAGGGCAAGGGCGGCTTGCCTTGCTCTGGCAATAAGATGCTTCTCACCGATATCCTCCGCAAGGAGTGGGGCTTCAAGGGATATGTCACCTCCGACTGCGCTGCCGTCAGCGATGTCTATCGCTCTACCAAGCACCTCTACTTCGGCAACTATACCGCAGGCACCATCGCCACAGGTGCTGCCGAGTGGAAAGACCCTTACAAGAACTCTACCGACTCTGAGAAGATGATGGAGGCACGTGCCACCGCTCTCTGTCTCAATGCCGGTTTGAACTCCAACTGCGAGCAGTATTCTTCATCCGCTGTGCTCCAGCGTGCTTTGGTCAATGCCGTATCAAGCGAATACAAGGCAGCCGACGAGCTGGGCTATGTCAACCTCTCTCAGGAGACTGTCGATAACGCCCTCATCGAGTTGCTCACCACACGTTTCGCTCTTGGCGAGTTCGATGAAGACTACGAGAACATAGCATGGAACAACGTTGCTGCCACCGACATAGAGAGCGAGGCAAACCAGGCTCTCGCCCTCAAGGCAGCCCAGGAGTCTATGACGCTCATGAAGAACGAAGGTTCAATTTTGCCCATTCCATCGGGGAAGAAGGTTGCCCTTGTAGGCCCTTATGCTAATGCTATACAGCTTGGCGACTATTCTGGCACTCCTACCTATACCACTACCCCTTATGAGGCTTTTGCCAAGAAGATGAACTTTGTCGCTGAGACTCACCGCACAGGAGAAATAGCTGCCGTACCTTTCGACCAGGCTATCGTGTCTAAGCGTGGTGCTGCCAACAATGACAAGGGGGCAGGAAACCTTGAGAACACGGCCCCTGGCGACATCTTCCTTTATAAGGATGTAGATTTCGGTGAGTACGGCTGCACCAACTTCACCATGTCATGCGGTGCAAAGAATACGGGACTGGGACAGGTAAGCTTCATCCTTGACTCCAAGGACGGCACACCGTTCCTCACTGTCAGCAATGTTGATACAGGCAACTGGACCAAGTGGACTACCGTCACGGCTGATGTTGACCCTACCGTAGTCAAGGGAACTCACGACCTCTATGTCAAGTTCTCCGGCTCACTGAGTTATGTCGGCAACTACCAGTACTTCAACTTCACCAACCCCGATGCCCCTGCCGTTATCCCTGCTGAGGAGACACAAGGTCCTCTCTACATGGTCACAACCTCTGCAGGTGTCAACGAGGCTGCTACCCAGAGCATGATTGACCGTGCCGTTGCCGTTGCACAGAAGGCTGACTACGTTATCTTCCTCGGTGGTACCGACTGGACTAAGCCGGCAAGCCACGAGACAGGTACCGAGGGACACGACCGTTGGGTGCTCACTCTTCCTGGCAATCAGGCACAGCTCATCAATGCCCTCCACGATGCTAACCCTAACACCATCGTTGTCCTTGAATCAGGCTCATGTCTCGACCTCTCTGCTATAAGCGGCGTTCCCGCTATCCTCGAAGCATGGTATGGCGGTCAGGCACAGGGACAGGCTATCTGCGATGCCATCTTCGGCGACATCAACCCCTCTGGTCACCTCACCTCTACATGGTATGCCGACGTCAACGAACTGCCACAGGCTTCTGAGTCTCAGATAGGCAAGAACGGTGCTAACGGCATGCTCGAATACAACATCGACGACTGGGGCTACACCTATATGTATTATGGTAAGGCTACCAAGAAGCAGCAGAAGGGCATACCACAGTTCCCCTTCGGTCATGGACTCTCTTACACCACCTTCGCCTATACCGATGCTACCGCTACCACTCCTTCACAGAGTGCCAACGGCGTAGTCAACGTTACGATAAAGAATACAGGCGACCGTCGCGGAGCTGACGTAATACAGATTTATGCCGATTTCAACGGTGATGCCAACTATGGTAACCTCAACAAGCGCCTCGTAGGTTTCCAGCGTGTGGAGCTCGATCCACAGGAGGAAAAGACCGTGCAGATACCTGTCAGTTACCGCTCCCTTGCCTACTATAGCGAGGCAACACACCAGTTCCTTGTCGATGGTCAGTCCGTGAAGCTTCAGGTATCCACCTCGTCAGCCGATGCCGACGTGCAGAAGACATGCAGCATCACTCCCGCCCCTGGCGTAGCCGAAGAGACCTACATCTCTACCCACATTGATGAGATACCTGCCGTTCGCAGCGCACGCCAGCTACTCCAGAGCGACCATATCTATTCTGTCATGGGTGCCTACCTCTGTTCTGCCACCGACTTCGACAAACTTCCAAACGGCATTTACGTGCTCAACGGAGTTAAATATATCAAGAAATAAAAGATTCTTCATAAATTCTCAAATTCAAAAAAGTCCGATTTTATCGGGCTTTTTTGTTTGTCTTAGGCAGTTTGGAACAAATTTCACCTCAATTGGAACAAATTTGCCCCCTCTGCTATTTAAAAACTTCGTATCTTTGCATCAGAAAAGTTAAGCAGCCGTGAGGCTCCTACAAAAAAGTTAGTAAAAATTAGTAGTTAGTTAATAAAGTCTGGTGTCTTTCAATTGAAAAGATACCAGTCTTTTTTTATGCCCATTCCGTTGCTTTTTGTGGAGAGGATTCCTTTTTTACCCCACGTTTGGTTAGATTTTTCCTCCATATGACGAAAATTTACTCCACCTTATTATATATAAGTTCGTACCTTTGCACCCAGACAAACAAAAGTAATAAGAAGTACTACTACCCAAATTTCAATTCTATTTACTCTCAAT
>JAFVBX010000015.1 GCA_017479675.1 Prevotella sp. | reverse complement strand
TTCTGCTTGCAAATTTAAGAATTATTTTTGAAACTGACAAAAAAAAGGGGAAAAAAGTGATTTTTGCAAGGGGTTACGAAACGCAGTTGTAACTTGTTGGAAATAAAGGGGTTGGTAAAGTATATGCTTTAGGGTTGGAAAAGCTATGCTTTTAGGGGCCAAAAGGATAGCTTTTAGGGGCTAAAAGGTATCCTTTTCCAAACCCATAGAAATGCTACAGCGAAAAGTAAGGAAATTTACAGCGAAATGTAAGGAAAATTACAATGGTGTACGGGCAAGACTACAGCGGAACGGTGAGGGTGAAGGTGCTGCCCTCGCCCTCGCGTGACTCGACGTCGAGACGGGCGTTCATGGCATCGGCGATACGGCGGCACAGGTAGAGTCCGATGCCTGTGCCGGGCACGAAGGGGTTGACCTTGGTGAAGCACTCGAAGATTTCCTCCTGCTTGTCGGCAGGTATGCCGCAGCCGGTGTCCTGACAATAGACGGTGAGCTGGCGCTGGGTGCGGTCGTAGGTGAAGCCTACGCGGATGGAGCCTTCGCGGGTGTTCTTTGCGGCATTGTTGACGAAGGCGTCGAGTATGGTCATGACGTGCTCCGAGTCGATGTCGATGTCGAGCGTGTTGAGGGGCTTCTCTACGAGGTATTCCACCCGTGGCGAGTCGATGTACTTGCGCATTTCGGCGGATTTATCGGCAAATTCACGCGCGAAATCGGTGTGGCGCGTGCGTATGGTGACGCCCTCGGTGTCGATGATGGAGAGGCTCAGGATGTTGTCGATGATGTTGATGAGCATGGTGCAGTTGTGCTGCATTATGGAGAAGTACTGCTCGCGCTCCTCCGGTGTGGCGCCTGCCTGCATGACTTCGGCAAAGCCGTTGATGAGGTTGAGCGGCGTGCGCAGCTCGTGAGTCATGTTGGCAAGGAAGATGGTGCGCTGCTTCACGGCGTCGTTGGCGAGCTGTGTCTGCTCCTTGAGCTGGCGTTCCATCTGGCTGAACTTGTCGTTGAGGGTGTCGCGCTCGCGTAGTGCATACTCCATCTCCTTGCGGTAGCGGTGGAGGTCGTTGACGTTGTGCTCGGCGCGACGGTTTGCCACGTGGTCGCGATGGCGCATGGCGAGTTTGTCGGTGAGGTCCTGTATACTGACGGAGAAGCCGTGGTAGCGGCCGTCATCGCTGACTACGGGGTTTATCCTCACCTCCAGCTGCAGGTGGAGGTTGAGCTCTGGCACATCGACGGGGCTGCAGAACCACGCCTGTTCGCCCCGTTCGTAGGTGAGACCGTTGAAGAGCATCTTCAGTCCGTCGCGTGTTGTTGACTTAATATACTCCTCGCCACGCATCACGCCGCCCTTCTCCAGGAGGCTTATCATGGCGCGGTTGCAGTTGACGAACTTGCCGCCCTCATCGTAGTATGCCATGCCGTGCTCGGAAATCTCGGTGATATATGAGAACTCGCGGAGGCGGGTGGCGAGCTTCGCCTGTTCGCGCATGCGCTCCGTCTCGTCGTGGAGGGCGAGGTAAACGTAGGTGGGCTTGCCGCTGTGGTCGGACTTTATGTAGGCGTTGACACGCATGTGGCGCCAGTCGTCGGGTGCTCCCTGATGCTTCCTCATGCGGAACTCTATCATCGGCATGTTGAGTTGTCCGCCATCGACACGCTGGCGTGCCATGCGCTCTATGGCGAGGTCGTCGGGGTGAATGAGGGCTTCATAGTCAGCCATGGAGAGACCTTTGCGCGGCAGGACGTCGCCCGAGATGTTGTAAACCCACATACGGCGCACGTTGATGGCAAAGACGTGGCAGTCGGTGAGTGTGATGGTCATGTGGGCTATGGCGCGGTATTCGCGCTTGAGGTTGTAGGAACTGTCGCTGCGCTTGATGAGTATGAAGGCTATCATGCTGCCCACGATGAGCAGCAGCATGCCCACGATGGCTATGATGTCGAGCACGGACATGCCCTTGTCGTACTTGCCTTCGGGCGAGAGCCACTTGTCAACGAGGGGCTGATAGCGGTCGGAGCTCTTCAGACGCTCGAACTGTGCATCGAGCTCGGCGAGCAACGCCTGGTCGGAACTGGTGAAATGGAACTGCCCGTCGGGCACGTCGATGTCGTCAATCTCTATCTGGTCTTGCAGGGAGAGGCGGCGCACCTCGCTCTCAAGGGCGGTGCGGCTCCAGAGGTAATACTTCGCCTTGCCCGTCAGCAACGCCTGTAAAGCACTTCCCGTCGGCAGGGCAGAGACGCCGAAGTGGGGCTTGCCGTGATAGTAGTTGTCCAGATAGCGATAGACATAGCTGTGGTGGCAGGTGTGGATAGTGTCGCTGAGGGTGAGCATCTCTATGCTGTGGAGCTGGCGCGTGGTCTTGAGACGTGCCACGCCAACAGGGAATCCTATCACCACCGACCTGCCATACATACGGTCGGTGACGTTGCCAGGCTCGCTGACCTGCATCATCAGCTGCGCCTCGCCGTGATAAAGCTTGCGCATAGCTTCGCGTAGCTCCATCATGTGTATCTCGTAAGGCACGTGGAGCTGGCCGAATATGCCCTCTATCATCTCTATGAGGAAGCCGTCGGGCTCGCCGTTATCGTTGCAGAAAGAGTAAGGGGGGTAGTTCCAGTCTGCCACGATGATGAGGGGATGCTTCTTGGTATAGCGTATGCCGAGAGGCAGGTTGGCATCGACATCCTTGCCGCCGTAGTTGCTGAACCACGAGGCGGAGGCAGAGGATGACGCCACGGCATCGGCGGTCACCGTGAGCAACATGACGGCGACAAACACTAAACGCAGGTATGTCAAGAGCGGTTTCATCATTCCTTTACGGGCAGCTGTATATATATTAAGGTGCCGTGACCTATGCGCGACTCCACGTCGATAGTGCCGCCGAGCATCGTCACGAAGGCATGGCAGATAGGCAGTTCGAGACCAGACAGCGTGACGCCCGACTCGCCGGAGGTGTAGTTGGCGTCAAGATGGAGGTCGAAGATGTGGTCGCGGAGGTCGGGGGGTATGCCCTGACCGTTGTCTTCTATGGCTATGGTGAGGCGGTTTTTGCGGTACATATAGCGCACGTTAATCATGCCGTAGTGGGTGTAGCGTGCCGACAGGGCTACCGCCTCGCTGAGTATGCGCGACATGACACGGGCATCGAAGTAGAGGGGCAGCGTCTCGTACATATTCTCTATGCTGTACGTCACGGTGCTCTGACGATAGGGCTGTATGCCCTTTTCGAGGGCTTCGCGATAGACCTTGACGAAGTCGTGCTGCTTGATGTCCTGGGTGTACATGCCAGCCTCGACGCGCGAGAAGGTGAAGATGTCGTCGGAGAGGGTGACAAGTCGCTGGGTGCTCGTCTTGATTCCATCGATGAGGGCGTGCTCGTTTTCGGCGGTTTCATCGCTCTTGAAGACGGAGAGGTTCTTCTGTATCATGACGAGCGGCTGACGTATGGAGTAAGAGATGTTACGTATGAAGTTCTGGCGCACCTGCTCCGCCTCGCGTGCCTTGAGGGTTTCGTCGGTGAGCTGCTTCTGCATCTCCATCTGCCCCGTGACGTCCTTGCACGAGCCGAAGTAGTAGAGCACGGTGCCTGCCTCGTTCTTGAACGGACACATGTGGACCTCCATCTGCATGCGCACGCCGTCGGCATTGCGCATCAGCGTGCCTACTATGAGGTGAACCTCCCTGTCCTCCAGGGCATCGGCACGGTAGAACGCCTTGAAGACAGCCTTCATGTGGCGGCTCTCTATCATCTGTATGACGCGTAGCTGGGGTATGGGGACCATGCGCTGCTTGGTGCGGTCGTAGAAGAAGAGGCGCTTAGCCTCGGGATAATAGCGCAGCATGACGATGTCTGACTGGCGCAGGGCATCGTCGCGACGCTGGCGGTAGTCCTCGCACTCTGCCCTCAGGAGCTGCGTGCGGCTCTCCTTGTCGCGGATGTCGCGGTAATAGCGCACGTCCTCGCTTACCTCGCGCATGTATGCCATGTAGCTTATCAGCGCGCCGTCCTCGTCGTATGCCTTGATGAGGTGGACGTGGAAATAGCGTTCGCCCGTGAGAGGCATGGGGGCATAGTCCTCAAGAGTCTCCATGCGGCAGCAGAAGCTGAGGTCGTGGTCGAAGTCACGGTCGATGTCGATGTCGCGGAGCATGCTCACATCGCGTATGTTGAACTTGCGGCTGAGCAGCTCGCTGTCGTCCTTCATGCCCATCCACTCGCAGAAACGCTGGTTGAAACCCACCACGTTGCCTTCGGCATCGAAACGTATGATGGCGCCGAGGGATATGTTGAAAGCAGTCTTGTAACGCTCGTGGAGCAGTCGCATACGTTCGAGGTGAGCCTTGCTGTCGGTGATGTTGTTCTGCACGCCGCATACGAGATATACCTTGCCGTAGTCGTCGGTGACAGCCTGCATGGCGACCTCGATGTCGATAATGCCTGTGGAGTCGGCACACAGATAGCGTCGCAACGTCTTGGTGACGATGGTGCCGGGCAGCTTTATCAGCTCCATGACGGTGGTATGGATGATGTTAAAGTCCTGATCGGGAAAGAAACGTGAGAACTCGAACGAGCTGTACTCCACCTCAACGGTGCCGCGCGGCGTCATCCAAGCGTAGCTGCCGCTAATGACATCGTAGGTCCACACCATGACCTCGTTGGACGAAAGGATGAGCTCCATCTGGTTGTTGATGTCGCCGAGGGTGCTGTGAGAGTAGTAGGTGCGGTAATAGCGCACAGCCAGTATGATGAGCAGGATGACCGTCACCAGGGCTACGAAGGCCAACAGCACATATAAATAATAAGGTGTAGCGGTCTTGTGCTCGGGGTATATCCAACGGGAAGTGATGCGGTCTATCTCGCCTTCCTGCTGCATTATGAGCGCCACGCTGTCGAGCACATGCAGCAACTGGCGGTCGTGGGACATGAAACGGTATTCGCCCGCAGGGATGTCGGTGGGCACGAGGACATAGTCGCGTATGCCGTATTTCCTCAAGAACCACTTCATCGACACCGTGTTCCACAGCACGCCGCCCTCACCACGGCTGACGATGCCGAGCAGAGCGGTAGGCATATCGTCAACGACGGTCAGCATGCTGTCTGCCACACCGCCCTCCATGAGGAACTGATGGGCACGACTGCCATAGCTCACCACAAGGTGCGTGCGGAGCAAATCACTGAACGACACTCGCGGCAAGGAGTCACAGCGCGGCACAAGGAGGCTGTTTTCAAACTGGCTTATGGTGACACTGCCGAACTCACCATACGGCGCATTGTAGTTAGCAGAGACACCAAACGACAGGTCGGCACGCTTCTCCCTGAGGTCAACGTGCACGGTGTCCTGCTGCCTCATGCGTATCTCGTAAGGCAGATTAAGGCGGCGCATGACCTCGCGCACCAGCTCCACGTCGAAGCCGGCAGGCTCTCCGTCGGTATTTATAAAGGAATAGGGCGACTTGCTCCACGCATCTTCATAAATGAGCGGTCGCTCCTTGGTGTAGCGATTGCGAAGAACGGACACATTATCCTTCGCGCCACCAACAGACATACCACCTCCCTGCCCCGCTGCCTCAGCCACACAAAACGGGCACAGCAGGGCAAAGAGCAAACCTGTTATATACCTTCTTACTGGAAACAAAATCTTGGTAATGCCTTCATTAAATACGAAATTCGCCTTGCAAATTTAATAAAAAGAAATGACTTGCTCAAAAAACAGAGGTTAAATTAGGGCTTTTCAACTACTTTAACAGCTTGTTAACTTTTATTAACGGGGGGGGTAAGAAGTGTCCTTTATTTTGCTTAAATTTGCAACGTGTTCGATGGAATACATGATATTTTGCTCATTTCTCTGCCGAAAAAGCAAATAAAATAGTAAAGTAAAAGCAAAAACAAATTATTAACCACTTAAACCAAATCATTATGAAAAAGTTATTTACTCTGATTATTGCACTATTCGCAATAGTATCTGCTTCGATGGCAGACGACGCAATTACCAGTCTGAAGCTGACCACAAGAATCAATGGCAAGGCAGCTGAGACACACACAATCCCTGCCAATGGCTTCTCTGTTGCAGATATAACAGACGAGAGCACCACCTCTCTTATTATCCAGAAAGCGGAAGTAACGACGACTGGCAATGTGTCTGACATTTATTTCTTTGGCTCTCTCTACAATAGCGGCAGCGCACCAAAGTCTGATAGTTGGATGTATTTTCCCATGACAAACAATGGCAGCAGCTGGGTGCTGGATATGGGCGAAGGCGTTGAACTCATAGAGTCAGGATGGGAAGGAAAGAC
>JAFVBX010000078.1 GCA_017479675.1 Prevotella sp. | reverse complement strand
GGGTGGCTGAAGGTGGGCTATACCACAAGAGACGTGGAAACAAGGGTAAGGGAACAAAACCTTACGGGAAACATACGATACAAGATAGTGCTGAAACGACCTGCCATGCGAAAGGACGGCAGCTCGTTTGACGACCATCTGGTGCATGACATACTGAGAAGAAGCCGTGTGCGCAACCCCGAAGGCGAATGGTTCGTGACGGACGTGAGGACGGTGGAACGTGCCATAGCATCGGCTGCTGACGGCAACGTGGCGATGACGGAACGCATATATGATTTCAGTATGCGACCTGAACAGGAGAAGGCGGTGGAGAAGACGGCGGAGTACTTCACCAACTTCAAGAATGACCCTGCAAACCGAGGGCTGATACCCCACTACCTGTGGAACGCAAAGATGCGTTTCGGCAAGACGTTCACCACCTATCAGCTGGCAAAGAGGATGGGATGGACAAAAGTGCTGGTGCTGACCTTCAAGCCTGCCGTAAAGACGGCATGGGAGGAGGACCTGCTGACGCACAAGGACTTCGAGGGATGGCAGTTCTGCCAGAAGCAGGAGGACAGGGAGTTTAACTACGTGAACGAGAGGAAGCCGTTTGTATGCTTCGCCTCTTTCCAGGACGTGCTGGGCAAGAACGCCATGGGAGGCATAAAGGCTACCAACGAGTGGATACAGACGGTGAAGTGGGACTGCATAGTGCTGGACGAATATCACTACGGGGCATGGGGCAAGAACGCGAAGAATTTCTACGACAAGAAAGACCCCGCGCTGAGACGTGCCGAGGAGGCTGGCGAGATAATCGTTGAGGATGCCGACTCACGTCACGAGGTGGAGGCACGCGAACTGTATGACGAGGGGCTGATGCCGCTGAGGACGGAGGCTTTCCTGTATCTGTCGGGCACTCCGTTCAGGGCTATCTCGACAGGAGAATTTATAGAGGAACAGATATACAACTGGACTTACTCTGACGAGCAGGCGGCAAAAGAGGCATGGAGGGGAGAGAATAACCCTTACGCACAATTGCCAAAGATGGTGATGCTGACTTACCAGATGCCGGAAAGCATCAGTGAGGTGGCTTCGCAGGGAGAGTTTGACGAGTTTGACCTGAACGAGTTCTTTAGAGCTGAGAGCCTCACCCCCAGCCCTTTTCCGAAGGGAGAGGGTAGCTCAGCAAGCTTCGTGCATGAGGAGTATGTGCAGAAGTGGCTCGACATGATAAGGGGTGCATACACGGGAGACATAGTGAAGGACCTGAAGCAGGGTAGCGAGAAACCGCCCATGCCATTCTCTGACAGCCGACTGCTGAGCTATCTGCAACATACTTACTGGTTCCTGCCGAGCGTGGCGGCATGCAAGGCGATGGCGAGACTTATACGCAAGAGGGCTAACCGCTTCTTTGACGACTACGAGGTGATAGTGGCGGCAGGCAACGAGGCAGGAATGGGCGCCAATGCAGTGATTCCAGTTTATGATGCTATGGACGACCCGCAGCAGACGAAGACGATAACGCTGTCGTGCGGCAAGCTGTCAACTGGCGTAACGGTGAAGCCGTGGACGGGAATAATGATGCTGAGGAACACGACATCGCCCGAGACATATTTTCAGGCAGCATTCAGGGTGCAATCGCCATGGACTACGAAGGACGTCGAGGGCAAGGAGGTGATACTGAAACCGCTGTGCTATGTGTTTGACTTCGCGCCTAACCGCGCCTTGAGGCAGGTGGAGGAATATAGTTGCCAACTGAATGTAGATGAGAGCAACCCGGAGAAGAAGGTGGCGGAGTTTATAAAGTTCCTGCCGATACTTGCCTACGACGGTTCGTCGATGAAGGAGATTGACGCCGCCGGTGTGCTGGACATGGCTATGAGCGGCACGACGGCAACATTGCTGGCAAGGAGATGGGAGAGTGCCGTGCTGGTGAACGTGGATAACGTGACCTTGCAAAAACTGATGAACAACCCTGAGGCGATGAGGGCGCTGATGAACATAGAGGGCTTCCGCAGTCTGAACAGCGACATAGAGACGATAATAAACAAGTCGGAACACGTGAAGCAGACAAAGAAGACGAAGGACCCGAGCCAGATGACGCCGAAGGAGAAGAAGCAACTGACTGACGAGGAAAAGGAGTATAAGAGCAAACGCAAGGAGATACAGGAGAAACTGATAAAGTTTGCAACGAGGATTCCTGTGTTCATGTATCTGACAGACTACAGGGAGTTTAGTCTGAAGGACGTGATAATGCAGTTGGAGCCAGATTTATTCAGGAAGGTGACCGGCTTGACGCTTAAGGATTTTGAGCTGTTGGTAAACCTTGGAGTCTTTAACCGCGACCTGATGAATGATGCCGTGTATAAGTTCAAGAGGTATGAGGACTCATCATTGGAATATGCAGGTATCAACACGCATACAAACACCATGATTGGCGGTTGGGATGAGGTGAAGGAAGTAGTTGACGAAGACGAAACGTCACTTAGTGACTACGAAACGCAACCTCGTAGCTACGAAGACGAAGGCGAAAACGAAGACGAAGTGGAGCAGCCTGACGCAGAACCTTGGCAACAAATCGAAGAGGGCGACATGGTGCTTCACAAGAGCTGGGGCGAAGGACGGGTGTTGTCCATAGACGAGAAATACTTGATTGCCAGGTTTGCCGACCGTGAGTCCAAGTTCCTGTATCCGAGTGCCTTTGAGAAAGGCTATCTCAGTTGTATATAATTGATTAGACGACACGCATTATGGCAACAAGAAATGATAACCCAGCACCTTTCATGGCGGTACATCCAGGAATGATGATAAGACCAGAACTTGAAGAACGTGGAATTAGTCAGAAAGATTTCGCCAAGATGATTGGGACGCAACCTTCTCATTTGAGCGAGGTGTTTAATGGTAAGCGTGCGCTTACTACAGAACTGGCGTTAAAGATTGAGAATGCATTGGGAATTCCTGCAAAGATACTATTGTCTGCACAGACTCAATATGAGATAGATTCTGCCAATGCAAAAGGCAAAAGCGCTGATGCCAAGTTTGGTTGGGCTTGTGTCTTTTAGACACAGTACGCAAATCCCGCTCGAGTGAGATATACCGAAGCTTAAGCCTCCGAAAGGGGGCTTTATTTTGTTATGTATGTATAATTACCCAGGATTCCTCTCGGTTTTATCGAAAACACGTCCACTTTTCCTCTCGGTTTTATCAAAAATACACTCGTTTTTCCTCTCGGTTTTGTCAAAAACATACTCGCTTTTCCTCTCGGTTTTGTCAAAAAAAATAGAATTTTCTTAACACACAACAACAAAAGACGTGTAATCGCACACCACAAAAAGACGTGCAACTCCACAGAAGCAAAAACATGTGATTTTTCCCTGTCGTACTACGCTTCGTAGTCGGTGGTGTCGATGATGCCTGCATCGCGGAGTGCTTCCTTGCGCTCTATGCAGGTGCCGCACTTGCCGCAGTGGCGCTCGCCGCCTTTATAACATGACCATGTCTCGCTGTAGTCGATGCCGAGGGCTTTACCTCGCTGGGCGATGGCGGTTTTGCTGATGTCGGTGTAGGGGGCGAGGACGGTGAGGTGCTCGTATGTGCCTGCACTAATGGCGGCACTCATGGCATCGACAAACTGCGGTCGGCAGTCGGGGTATATAGCGTGGTCGCCTGAGTGGTTTGCCATCATGACATGGCGCAGGTGGCGGCTCTCGGCGAGTCCTGCGGCTATGGAGAGCATAATGCCGTTGCGGAAAGGCACGACGGTGGACTTCATATTGTAGTCGGCATAGTGTCCCTCAGGGATGTCTGCCCCACCCTTCAGGAGCGATGAGGTGAAGTATTGTTCCATGAAACTGAGGGGAATGACGAGGTGCTCTATGGCGAGGCGCTGGCAGTGGAGACGTGCAAAGGCTATCTCGCGTTCGTTGTGCTTGCTGCCATAGTCGAAGCTGACGGCGAGGGCTATTTGCTCTTTGTATTCATGGAGCATGGTGACGGAATCCATGCCACCGCTTAATATGATAAGGCTGTCTTTCATTATATCAAGTGTCAATTAGTTGTAGAAGTCCCACGAGAGTCCGAAACGGAGGATGCGCTCGTTGAGGGGATGGTGTGGGGTGTAGAAATAGCAACGGTTGCCCATGCCCTGGTTGACGTGGCTCATCATGACGAAGAAGCGGCACTGCTTGAGGCGGAAGTTAATGTAGGCATTGATGATGGGATAGTTGCCTATCTCGGTGCGCAGGGCAGTGTTTTGCTGTACGCCGTACTGTCCTGCCTGCGGGCAGTATTCCGGGGCGGCATAGCGTGTGAAGTAGCGCATGTCGGCACCGAAGTGTACACGAAGCACCTTGGCGATGCGGAAGTCAAGATAGAGGTTGGTCCAGTAGTTGAAGGCTGGGACGGCGAGTATGTCATCGTGGCTGCTCTTCTGATACGTGAGACGGTTCTCCCAGTTGAGGATGCCGAAGCGGAAGTTCTGCTCGAGGGCGAGAGTGAGGAGACTGATATTGGTGTTTGCCTGCATCATGTCAGCAGTATAGCCCGTAATAACGGTTGCCTCATCAACGACGGAGCGCTGGTAGGCTATGCCGAGGTAGGTGTAGTTCTGGAGGTTGTCATAGCAGGCACGCAGGGTGGTGCCTGTCTTGCGAAGGTAGAACTGCGCCTCGAGATGGGTCTGCATCTGCTTGCTGAAGTCGTCATGATCCCATGAGAGGAACTTACCGTGATAGCGTCGCTGCAAGAAATTAGGGTTGACGAGGTGGTAGAAGGCGCGGAGGCGTACTGCCGCCGTATCGCCAAGGAGACGCATATTGAGGCTTCCCTCGCCGTCGAGACGTATGTCACCTACATCCTTGCCTGCGAGCCAGAACTCGCCAAGCGCCTTGTAATGAAAGCGTTTGCCGAGAGTCTTGATGATCTGTCCGCCGAGGGAGACGTTGGTCTCATTGTACGAAGTGTAGCCCATGTCGGCATTAGGGAGCTTATAGTGACGGTTTTCGTGGGTAAGAAATACCTTGAGCCCCATAGGGACATACTTGTTGAAGCCTTCGAGTAGTCCTACGGCGAAGGTGTTCTTTAATATATAATAGGTGGTCTTGTCGAAGATGGAGTCACCAGGGTTTTCTTCATAGGGCACTGCATAGCGGTTGAGGTAGAAGTCATCGCCGGCTGAGGCATTGGCTATGTAGCGGCGGTTGTTGGTGTTGAGGGCAAGGGTGTGAATGAAGCTGGTGACAGGGACGTACTCCTCCTTGAGCCATGAGGTAGTGTCAGTTGATAATTGAGACTTGTCATCCCGAGCGTAGTCGAGGGATCTCTCCACGTTGGTCGAGATGACACTGTTAGCATTCCCGTTCTTCTTGGCTTGTTCTTCTCTTGACTTTAGGGCGAAGCGCTTGGCTTCTTTCTCCATCTCAGTCATCTCAACATCGCGGTAGAAGCCTACGTTGTAGCGATGGGAGAAATGGAGCGAGAAGGCATCCTGCTTGTTCCAGTTGTCAGAGAGTACGACGGGTATCTCCTGCCCTGTGTATGAGTCTTTGTATGCCTCCGGGTGGGTGATATAGCTATCATCGGTGACGCCTCCGTTTTCGGCTGCCTTCATGTGGTCGAAACTCATAGCGAGGTGTGCCTGATAGCGTTCGCCTGTGTAGGCTCCCCACATGGTGTAGTCGAAAAGGGCTGTGCTTTGGTCGTCGTAGTAGCCACGACCATAGAGGTAGTTGAACTTTAAACCAAAGCCGAAGCGCTTGTTGACATTGTTGGCAAAGAGCACACGGAGGTGGTCTTCACCGTCGGTCTTGTCGCCGCAGGAGGAATAAAAGAGGTTGGTGATGGGCGAAAGGGTGTTGGTATAGAAGAGCTCGGATGGCTTGGTAAGGAAATAGCCGTAGGGCTCGAGGAAGGGATTGCGCACAGAGAGGTCGCGGTCAGTGGCTATGCGCGCTATGCGTGGTGAGCCGAGGTTGCCAGTGGTGTTGTATTCGCCGTAGCGCCCTGTGGTGAAGATGGAGTTCATGAAGAGATGCTGCACGGTGTCGCGCCGTGCAGGGACTATGTCGCCGAACTTGTCGTCGATAGTCCACACGCTAATGCCCTTGGGTATATCCTTGTGGGAGGCATGGAGCGAGTCGAGGGCGGCATTGGGGTTGAAGGTGTTGTCGCGCACGGTGAAGCCATCGTCATAGTCGGCATCGCTGACCTGGGCGAGGGCTGCTACGTGTGACAGCACGACAAACACTGCCAGCAGACTAATCCTGATCTTCTTCCTGGTATTCATCATTGTCTGTATTCTTCTTGAGCAGGCGTATCATGCACTCACCCATCTTGATGAGCACGGCGATGATGACTACTATGGCGCCCTTCATCTCGTTGTCTTCGCCACCGATGATGCCTGTGTACATGAGGCATCCCACTATGGCTATGACCATAAAAAGAAGGTTGAGCACCTGGCGTATCTTGAAGTTGAAGTCGTGGATTTTCTCCGGACGACGGTGTGAACGTGGTTGCATTTTTATTAAAGGGTTAAGGGTTAGAGCCTTGCATGTATAAATATATGTACGCGAGGACTGCGAGGAGTATAAGTGTGATGACTATGCGGAAAAGGCAGCCTACAAACCGCTTGAGCAGTATGAAGGCGATGATGATGGCGATGATGGCAAGGGCGTAGCGTTCCAATTTAGCTTACTGTTTAAAGAATGTTTAAGAGTTTAAGTCGTGATTAATAACCTCCCTGAACGATGGGGGGATGGGAGTGGAGAACTCCATAGGGCGGTGGGTGACAGGATGATAGAAGCAGAGCACGTAGGCATGTAGGCAGAGACGATGGATGGGATCGTCGCCGTTGCCATACTTAATATCGCCGCAGACGGGATGTCCCATGTCGGCTGTGTGTACACGTATCTGGTTCTTGCGCCCTGTCTCAAGTTTGAACTCTACGAGAGAGTGATAAGGCGAACGATTGAGGACGCAGAAGTGGGTGACGGAATATTTGCCGCCATTATCGACTGGCGAGGAATAGGTGACGTATGCCTTATTTTCCTTGAGCCAGTTGGCAATGGTGCCTGTGTCTTCCTCGTATTCGCCTGAGCAAAGTGCCACATAGCGTCGGTCGAAGACGATGTCGTGCCACTCGTGTTCGAGTATCTGCTCAGTCTCCATGTCCTTGGCGTATATCATGAGTCCAGAGGTGTCGCGATCGAGGCGATGCACCACATGGGCTCGGCATCCCTGACGCGTGCGCTGGAAATAGTCGTCAAGGACACTCTTGACGTTAAGCGATGAGTGACCTGCTGCCATGCTAAGGATGCCAGGCTTCTTTTCAACCACTACGAGGTACTGGTCTTCATAGACAAGGTTGACGTAGCGACTCTTGAAGGTATCGTTCTTCTTTGAGTTGGAGACGCTAATCTTCATGCCAGGCGCGAGGTGGTAGTCATATTGGGTGACCACCTTGCCGTTGACCTTGATGCCACGTCCGCGTAGGGTATCTTTTATCTTGTTCTTGCTGCCAGGCAACGTAGCAAGGAGATACTCCAAGAGGGGCATCTCCTTCGTCACGCTGTAGTGCTTGTATTCTCTAAGACGGGGATTGTACATTAAGAGTTGGCGTTACCGTTATCATTTTCGTAGTTGGCAAAGACCTCGCTAACGGTGTTGACCTCAAGCATGGAGACGCCTGCTGACTTGTCGGCAATACCTATACTCATGTGACCTGAGAGGTAAGTTACCTTGTCATCGAGTGCCACCATCTTATGGTCGAAGAGCTGCTTGACAGCGTAGTAGAACATCTTGTCAAGTTCGTCCTGCTTTGGATAGATGGCAAGGACTCCATAGGAGAGTGCCAGCCAGCGTTGCAACTTCTCGTGTTTGCATATAGCCACCACAGGGCTTGGACCGCGATAGGCGGCAAGGGTACGTGCATCGTCGCCTGTGCCAGAGTCTGTAAGGATGCTCTTGACACCAAGTTTGGAAGTAGTCTCAATGGCTGCCTTGCAGAGGAAATCGCGCAAGTTGGTGTCGGCTCCGTCAACATCGACCTGAGGAGAGTGGAGATTACGGTCAGCCTCAGCCTGTTCGGCTATCTTCACCATAGTCTTGACAGCCTCTATAGGATAGGCTCCGCTCGCCGTCTCACCAGAGAGCATCAGGGCGTCGGTATTCTGGAACACGGCATTGGCAATATCGCTTACCTCGGCACGTGTAGGACGCGGATTCTTTATCATGGTGTGGAGCATCTGGGTAGCAACTATGACAGGCTTCTTGCGGAATACGCATTTCTTGATGATCATGCGCTGTATGCCAGGTATCTTCTCGGCTGGTATCTCAATGCCGAGGTCACCGCGTGCCACCATGATACCGTAGCAGTTGTCGAGTATCTCGTCGATGTTGTCAACACCTTCCTGATTCTCTATCTTCGAGATAATCTTGATATCGGAACCATGCTCGTCGAGTATCTTCTGCACCTCGTGGAGGTCGTCGCGAGAGCGAACAAAAGAATGGGCGATGAAGTCGATGTCCTCCTCTATAGCGAGGAGAATGTTACGACGGTCTTTCTCAGTGAGGGCAGGCAGGTCGATGTGGACTCCTGGCACATTGACAGACTTGTGGGAGCCCAGTTTTCCGTCATTCATGACAATAACGGTGAGTTTCTCGCCATTGTCTTCAACTACCTGCATGCAGAGCTCACCATCATCGAAGAGTATCTGGTCTCCTACTTTTACGTCGTTACATATATCACTGTAAGACAAACAGATAACATCATGAGTCGTATCTTGCTGAGGAGCTCCGATAATGGCTACCTTCTCGCCTGATTTATAGTCGATGGGGGCATTGGTGCCAGTGGTGCGGATCTCTGGTCCCTTTGTGTCGATGAGTATGCCGAGGTGCTTTGAAACCTCACGGACATTACGAATGATGGTGCGCAAGCCCTCGGGGGTAGCGTGAGCCGTATTCATGCGGATGACATTGACACCAGCCTTGTATAACTGTCTGATGAAATCAACGTCGCAACGGAGGTCGCTGACCGATGCTACAATCTTTGTCTGTTTCATATTGATTTATGGTGTGACGTTTTTGATAAAAACAATTTATTCGCAAAGTTAGCATTTTTTTCTCATACCGCAAACAAAACAGATAAAATAAGGTGTATTTTTAATAAAACAAACACATTTTTTGAGAAATATTTTGTTTTTTCAAAATAAACTCGTACTTTTGCATGTGCGGAGTGGACGATTAACGGTTGGACCGCCCGCTGGATACTATGAGTGATAACCAAATATCCCACTCGGGAGTAATAGACAGCATAGAGAACGGAGTAGTGCACGTGCGCATCGTACAGAGCAGCGCGTGCAGCAGTTGCAAAGTGGCTTCGTACTGCAGTTCTGCCGAGCACAAGGAGAAGATCATCGATGTGAGATGTGCCAACACTCAGAAGTATGCCGTAGGACAGGAAGTAACGGTGATGGCTGCTCCCTCAGTGGGCACTAAGGCTGTAGTGCTGGCATTCGCAATACCGACGGTGATACTGCTTGCAGCCATAGCGATAAGCCTGGGCTACGGAGCATCGGAAGGCGTTGCCGCCGTGACAGGAGTAGCGGCGATGGTGCCATACTACTTCATACTCTACCTGAACAGGAAGAAACTGGAGAGAATACTGACATTCTACATAGCATAAAACCAATATACATATTTTTAACAACTTAATAAACACATTATGAGCTTAATTCTATCATCAGTGTTGACACTGGGTATCATTGCACTCATTGCTGCAGTGATTCTGTTCATTTGTGCTAAGAAGTTTGCAGTACAGGAAGACCCCCGACAGGAGAAGGTCGCTGCCATACTGCCACAGGCTAACTGCGGCGGTTGCGGCTTCCCAGGCTGTTCGGGCTTCGCTGCTGCCTGCTTCAAAGCTGCGACAGAGAAAGGTTCCATTGACGGGCTGTCATGTCCTGTAGGTGGGGCTGAGGTGATGGATCAGGTTACGGCAATACTCTTCTCCGAGGACGGCGGAGAGGCTGCACCTGCATCAAACGCTTCGGCATCTGCGGACGCTCCAAAGAAGGCCGCTGGTCCTCTGAAGCCTATGTCAACAGATCCAAAACCATTCGTTGAACCAAAGGGCCTCGATTTCTCAGGACCAAAGGCTAACCCTGTACCGACGATACCGGCAGGTCCAAAACCTGCGATACTGCCAGCAGGATGGCCAGCATCAGTAAAAAAATAATCAGTAACCTGTTATAATGCAATGAAAGCAAAGACTTTTAGAATTGGTGGCGTACACCCAGCAGAGAACAAGCTGAGTAATGACGCCGTTACGCAGCCTGCACCATTGCCACAGCAGGCGGTATTCTCTCTCAGCCAGCACATAGGTGCTCCTGCCAAGGCAATCGTCAAGGAAGGCGACAAGGTGAAGGTGGGCACCATGATTGCAGAGGCTGGAGGGTTCGTTTCAGCTAACATCTTCTCATCAGTTTCAGGCACTGTAGTGAAAGTTGGAGACAGCCTTGACGTTTCAGGTGCCATGAAGCCTGCCATCACCATCAAGGTAGAAGGTGACGAATGGGAAGCATCAATCGACCGTTCGGACAAGCTGGAGAAACTGGCTGACCACCCCGAACTGACACCAGAGGAAATAGTAAACCGCGTGAAGTATGCCGGCATAGTAGGTATGGGCGGTGCATGTTTCCCAACACACGTAAAGCTGATGCCTCCTCCTGGAGCAAAAGCTGACTGTGTAATTATCAACGGTGTGGAGTGTGAGCCTTATATCACTTCTGACTACCGACTGATGCTCGAGAAGTCAGACGAGCTCATCGAGGGACTGCGCATACTCATGGCAGCCGTGAAGGTGGAGAAAGGCTACATCGGCATTGAGGACAACAAGCCAGAGGCTATCAAACTCCTCACGGAGAAGGTGGCTGGCAACCCGAACATCGAGGTTGTGCCATTGAAGAAGAAATATCCGCAGGGCGGCGAGAAACAGCTCATCGACGCTGTAATACGTCGTCAGGTGCCTGCGCCACCAGCAATACCTATCAGCGTAGGTGCCGTAGTACAGAACGCCGGCACGGCAGTGGCTGTATATGAAGCAGTAATGAAAAAGAAGCCTCTCTTCGAGCGCTATACTACCGTTACAGGCTTGCAGGTGAAGAAGCCAAGCAACTTCCTCGTCCGTATGGGTACATCGTTTGAGGACCTCATCAACCTCTGCGGCGGAATGCCTGAGGGGGAGAACAAGGTGCTTGCCGGCGGACCTATGATGGGTCGCGCCGTACCTTCCATTGAGGTGCCTGTTGGCAAGGGACAGAACTCTATTACCATTCTTACCGGCAAGGATGCTACTATGCCTGACGAACAGCCATGTATCCGCTGTGCGAAGTGCGTAAGCGCCTGCCCTATGGGGCTGGAGCCATTCCTGCTCGCCAAGGCAGCAAAGATGGAGAAGTGGGATCTGCTCGAGGCAGAGGACGTCACCTCATGTATAGAGTGTGGCTCTTGCCAGTTCACATGTCCTGCTTACCGCCGACTGCTCGACGACATTCGCAAGGGCAAGTCAACCGTCATGGGTATCATACGTAGCCGCAACGCTCCTGCTCCGGCACCAGCCAAAGCTGAGGCGCCAAAGGCTAAGACCAAGGACGGCAAGGAATTTGTGATGCACACTGCAGAGAAGCCGTTCGTAACTCCTACGGATCTCGACTTCTCAGGCAAGAAGGCTAACCCTGTTCCTGTAATGCCTAAGGGACCAAGACCTGCTGTCAAGCCAGCTAACTGGCCAGCATGATAGTGATAGTTATAACGTAAAAAAAGTATAAAGAAAAAAGAATATGGGTAACTTAATTGTTTCTCTCTCACCTCATGCACACTCCAATGACACGGTGAAGAAGAATATGTACGGTGTGGTGATAGCACTGCTTCCCGCCCTACTCGCATCATTCTACTTCTTCGGGCTTGGTTCACTCATTGTGTGCCTCGTGAGCGTAGCAGCCTGCCTCTTCTTTGAGTGGGCTATCTGCAAAGGATTCCTGAAAAGAGAGCCGTCACTGCTTGATGGTTCGGCTCTGGTAACAGGTCTTTTGCTGGGCATGAACCTTCCATCCAATTTCCCAATATGGATGATTATCGTCGGCGCACTGGTAGCAATAGGCGTTGGCAAGATGACTTTCGGCGGACTGGGACAGAATCCCTTCAACCCCGCTCTCGTAGGACGTTGCTTCCTGCTCGTCAGCTTCCCAACCGCAATGACTACATGGCCAAAGGCTGGTCTGAACATGACTTTCCTTGACGAAGTAACAGACGCCAACACTATGGCTACTCCTTTATCAATAATGCAAAGGGCTATAAAGGGCGAGGACGTCATTGATCAACTTCCTTCTGCATGGGATATGTTCTTAGGCAATACCCCTGGTGCCGTTGGCGAGATGTGTGCCATCGCGCTTCTCATCGGTCTGTGCTATATGCTGTGGAAGAAGATTATCACATGGCACATACCTGTGTCAATCATCGGTACGGTGTTTGTTATCGCAGGTCTACTTTATCTTGCTGACTGCAAGACCTTCGCTGACCCATTCCAGGTAATTTTCTCAGGTGGTCTGATGTTGGGTGCCATCTTCATGGCAACAGACTATGTGACATCACCTATGACTCATAAGGGACAGATAATCTATGGTGTTTCAATTGGTGTGATGACCATCATAATACGTAACTGGGGCGCTTACCCAGAAGGTATGTCGTTCGCCATCCTCATTATGAACGCGTTCACACCGCTCATCAATATGTATATCAAACCAACTCGCTTCGGTGAGGTACCTGCTAATAATAAATAAGGAGGAGAAGATATGGAAAAACTGAAATCAAATCTCACAAACATGGTGTGTGTCCTCACGGGCATATCTGTAATTTGTGGCGGTCTCCTTGCTTTTGCCAACAACCTTACTGAAGCACCTATCAAGGCTGCCAACGAAAAGGCTCTCTCAGACGGTATAACAGCCGTTATGGGTGGTGGCGAAATAAAGGTGGAGGCACCTGACACTGTGAAATGCGACGTTGAGGGTAAAGAACTCACATACATCGTATATAAGACTGACAAGGGTACTGCAGTACAGGCTACCGACCCTAACGGTTTTGGCGGCAACCTGACAGTTCTCGTTGGTTTCAATGCTGGCGGCGACATACAAGGCTACACAGTATTGGAGAACAATGAGACTCCTGGTCTGGGTGCAAAATGTCCCGACTGGTTCCAAAAGGGTAACCCAGGCGACATTATCGGCAAGAATCCAGGCAAGAACAACATGACTGTTTCAAAGGACGGCGGGGAGATTGATGCTATCACTGCATCTACCATTACATCGCGTGCTTTCCTTCGCGCCGTACAGCAGGCTTACACCATTTTTAAGGCTAAGGCTGACGGTGAAACAGGAGCAACAAATCAGAACAAGCAATAAACAAAGGAGGATTACACTATGACAAAATTCGAAATTATAATGAATGGCATCATCAAGGAGAATCCTACCTTCGTATTGATGCTCGGCATGTGTCCTACACTTGCTACCACAACAAGCGCGACAAACGGTTTGATGATGGGTCTTGCTACTATGGCTGTGCTTATATTCTCTAATATAATCATCTCTGCCATCAAGAACCTCACTCCTGATCAGGTACACATCCCTGTCTATATCGTTGTCATTGCAACTCTCGTGACCATCGTGCATCTTGTCATCAAGGCATACGCACCAGAGGTTGACAAGTCACTCGGACTGTTCATCCCTCTTATCGTAGTAAACTGTATCATCCTCGGCCGTGCAGAGTCTTTCGCAGGAAAGAACTCTCCACTCGACTCAGCAATGGACGGTATAGGCATCGGTCTGGGCTTCACCATCGGTCTCACTACTCTCGGCATATTCCGTGAGTTTCTCGGCAACGGTACTATCTTTGACATGCGCCTTATCCCTGAAGACTTCGGCATGCTGATTTTCATTCTCCCTCCAGGTGCTTTCCTCACCTTGGGATACATTATTGCAGTAATCAATCGTTTTAAGAAGGCTTAATTATGGAATATCTATTGATTTTTATCGCTGCGATATTCGTAAACAATATCGTACTCAGCCAATTCCTCGGTATATGTCCATTCCTCGGCGTTAGCCAGAAGGTAAGTACCTCACTTGGCATGTCAGCTGCCGTAGCCTTCGTAATGGTGTTGGCAACTCTCGTAACATGGCTTCTGCAGATGTTCGTCCTTACACCGTTGGGACTCGGCTTCCTTCAGACGCTGACATTCATTCTCGTCATAGCGTCCTTGGTACAGATGGTAGAAATCATCTTAAAGAAGGTTTCTCCCCCACTCTATCAGGCACTTGGCGTATTCCTTCCACTTATCACCACCAACTGTGCCGTGCTTGGCGTTGCTATCCTCGTGGTACAAAAGGATTACAATCTGCTCATGTCACTCGACTATGCTTTGGCATCAGCCCTCGGCTTTGGTCTTGCACTCATTATATTTGCAGGACTTCGCGAACAGTTGGAGTATGCCTCAGTGCCTAAGGGCATGAAGGGTGTTTCTATCACCCTCGTGACCGCATCTCTCCTCGCTCTTGCCTTCATGGGCTTCAGCGGTGTTGACGGTGGTTTGAGGCAGCTGTTTGGAATCTAAATGGACAAAGGCTTTTGCCTAACCCTATAGAGACATAAAAACCTGTGTCTCTTTGGAGCACAGGGTTATTTGTGTTTGTGTTGTTGTCTCCCCTTGCCGTGAGGTAAGGGGAGATTAATTTTTGTGTTATTTCGTGGAGAAAACCTACTTATCCTTCAGCCGCTCCTGCAGCGCTACAACTTCATCACGGTACTGGGCAGCAAGGAGGAAGTCAAGGTTTTTCGCTGCCTCTTTCATCTTTATCGTAGCGCTGTCTATAGCCTTCTTTATCTGTTCCTCCGTCATGTGAAGCACAATAGGATCGGCAGCCATAGCATAGCCGTCATTTTCTGGTTCCACATAAGGTATTGGAGCCTTTTTGATGTCAGGCATTGCCGGGAGACGTTTAGCGTCTTTCTGGTCAACCTTCTTTATAGTCTCTCTGTTCAGTTCTTTCGTTATCTGTCTTGGAGTGATTCCGTGCGCCTCATTATAAGCCATCTGCTTCGTCCTGCGACGATTGGTCTCATCGATGGTGTATCGCATGGAGTCTGTTATGCTGTCGGCATACATTATCACCATACCGTTGACATTACGTGCAGCACGTCCGGCAGTCTGTGTCAGTGAAGTCTTGTCACGCAGGAAGCCTTCCTTGTCTGCATCGAGTATGGCGACAAGCGACACCTCGGGCAAGTCAAGTCCCTCTCGCAACAGGTTTATGCCCACTAGCACATCATACTTACCAGCCCTCAAATCATTTAATATCTGCACACGGTCAAGTGTCGTGACATCAGAGTGGATGTAGTTTGTCTTTACATCGTGGTTAAGAAGGTACTCCGTCAACTCCTCCGCCATACGCTTTGTCAGCGTGGTGACAAGAACCCTCTCATGGCGTTCGCTGCGCACCCGTATCTCCTCAAGCAAGTCATCTATCTGGTTCTCTGATGGTCTCACTTCTATAATAGGGTCAAGGAGTCCTGTCGGACGTATCACTTGTTCTACCACCACTCCCTCTGCAGCATTCAATTCATATTCGGCAGGGGTGGCAGAAACATAGATTACCTGATTAACCAACTGTTCAAACTCCTCAAAGCGTAAGGGGCGGTTGTCAAAGGCTGCTGGCAGACGAAAGCCATATTCCACAAGGTTCTGCTTCCTGCTTCTGTCACCTCCGTACATAGCCCTTATCTGCGGCACCGACACATGGCTCTCGTCAATCATCATGAGGAAATCTGCCGGGAAGAAATCAAACAGGCAATAAGGTCGCTCGCCAGCATGCCTGCCGTCGAAATAACGAGAGTAGTTCTCTATTCCTGAGCAGTGTCCCAGTTCCTTTATCATCTCAAGGTCATACTCCACACGCTCCTTGATACGTTGTGCCTTAATGTCGTCGCCTACTTCCTTGAAATAGTCTATCTGCTTCAGCAAGTCGTCCTGTATCATCCTCACTGCCACAACCTGCTGGTCTTTTGTAGTAACAAAGAGGTTTGCCGGATATATCTTGTATTCGTCGAACGACTCCTTTGGCAGGAGAGTCATACCGTCGAGTTCCTCTATGGTGTCAATCTCATCGTCCCAGAAGGTGACACGCAGCACCTCATCACTGTAAGCCATAGCGATGTCCACCTTGTCACCCTTGACACGAAACTCGCCACGTTTCAGTTCTATGTCATTATGGACATACTGTATCTCTACAAGATGTCTCAGGAAATCATCCCTGTCTATCCGCTGACCTCGCTTTATTTCTATCACACCACCTTGCAGTGCCGAGGGACCTCCCATGCCATATATACACGACACCGAGCTCACTACTATCACATCTCGCCTTCCTGAGAGCAGGGCCGTTACAGCCGACAATCGCATACGGTCTATGTCCTCATTGATGGCAAGGTCTTTCTCTATGTATGTATCCGTAGATGGCAGGTACGATTCGGGTTGGTAGTAGTCGTAGTATGAGACGTAGTACTCCACCGCATTGTCAGGAAAGAACGACTTCATCTCCTCATACAGTTGTGCAGCGAGCGTCTTGTTGTGTGACAGTATCAGCGTCGGTCTGCCTATCTGCTGTATCACGTTAGCCATGGTAAACGTCTTACCTGAACCCGTGACACCTAGTAGCACCTGAGCCGGTACACCATTACGCACTCCATCTACCAGTTGCTCTATAGCCTCTGGCTGGTCACCCGTAGGGCGATATTTCGATGTTAGATTAAATTCGTGCATGCGCCTGCAAAATTACAACATTTCTCTCTAATAAATGTTATATTTCTCCGCATTTTTTATAAAAAGTTGCAAAGTATTTTTGTAATAAGGATAAAAATTAGTACCTTTGCAACCGATTTTCGAAAATTAATGAGTAAGTACAGACTATTTGTTATAATTTCAGCAACTATTCTCCTAAGCAGTTGTGCTAAGGAGTTTAATGCCGTATATAAGTCCGATGACTATATATACCGCTACGAGTATGCTAAGGAAATGTATGCCCGTGGTAAATTCTCTCGTGCTTCACTGTTGTTCGGCGATATGGTGACGCTCTTCAAGGGCACTGACAACGCCGAGGAGTGTCTTTTCCTCTATGGCATGTCCTGCTACAACAGTGGCGATTACGACTCGGCAGCTGAGATTTTCAAGAAGTACTACTCATCGTATTCCAAAGGCAAATATGCCGAGATAGCCAACTATCTCATAGGTGAAAGCCTTTATCAGACTGTTCCTGAGCCACGTCTCGACCAAACGCCTACCCTACAGGCTATGAAGGCGTACCAGAACTTCATCGACCTCTACCCCTACAGTCAGTACAAGAACGATGCACAGGGCAAGCTCTACCTGCTACAAGACAAACTGGTGGAGAAAGAGTTTCTCAATGCCAAGCTCTACTACAACTTAGGAACATACTTCGGCAACTGCACCAACGGAGGCAACAACTACGAGGCTTGTATCATAACCTCGCAGAATGCACTGAAGGAGTATCCCTACACCACACTACGCGAGGATTTTGCCTCACTCATCATGAAGAGCAAATACTCACTGGCTGTCCACAGCGTAAAGGAGAAACAGTCAGACCGCTTTCAGGATGCGGAAGACGAGTGCTACGGATTTATCAACGAATATCCCAATTCAAAGGATCGCTCCATAGCAGAAAAATATATAGAGAAGTGCAAGCGCTACACCAAAACCGGAGAAGTAGATAAAAACTAAAAAACAACTATAAGACAATGGACTACAAGAAATCAAAAGCTCCTACAAACACTGTTACTCGTAACATCATGGATTTCTGTGAGGGCACAGACAACATCTATGAGAGTGTTGCTATCATCGGCAAACGTGCCAACCAGATTTCTCAGGATATCAAGCAGGAACTCAACAAGAAACTTGCTGAGTTTGCCAACTATAACGACACCCTCGAGGAAGTCTTCGAAAACCGTGAGCAGATAGAGATCAGCCGTTATTACGAGAAGTTGCCAAAGCCATCACTCATTGCTGCTGAGGAATTCCTTAACAACGAAATATATTGGCACGACCCGGCTAACGACGTCAACAACGACGAGGACGATGACTATTAAAAAAATAGCTATTTAGCTCACAATCGTTATGTGGCAACGTAAACAGACTATATATCTTGCGCTGGTAACCATACTCATGGTGGTTGCCAGCGTATATGCTATCTCCGTGATACTGCAGATACTCGGCGGAGTGATTGCAGGACTGGGATGCGCCAACATATTCCAATACAAGACACGTAAGAGGCAGATGTTTTTCTGCACCTTGGGAATACTTATGCTCTTAGCATGGGTAGGTCTGTTCTGCTATGACCATTTCTACGTTCATGGCGGTGCCGTCAGATACCCTCTCTATGCCATCCTCCCTATTGTTAGCATCATACTCTTCTGGATGGCTAAAAAAGGTATCAAACACGATGAAGACCTCGTGCGTTCACTCGACCGTTTGCGTTAATTTATTCCCCTATCGTTCAGAGCCTTAGTATATTTTGCGGCATTCTTCAGGTGCTCCTGGTAAGTCTTTGCAAAATTATGAGTGCCTGAAAAATCCTCCCTTGCACACATATACAGATACTCGTGGTGTACCATGTTTAGCACCGCGTCGATACCTGCCACCGTAGGTATTCTGATAGGGCCAGGAGGCAGTCCCACATTCTTATAGGTATTATAAGGAGAGTCCACGTTGAGCATCTTGTTATATATCCTCTTTATCTCGAAATCCTTCAATGCAAACTTAATCGTAGGGTCTGCCTGCAAAGGCATTCCCTGCATGTATCTGTTGTAATACATGCCGGCAATCATCGGTTTCTCTGCATTGTTGGCAGTCTCCTCATCCACAATGCTGGCAATGGTTATCACCTCGTCCGAGGTCAAGCCCAGAGCCTTCGCCTTGCTCATGCGTTCTGTTGTCCAGAATGCCTCCGACTCCTTTTGCATCCTGCCGATAAGCTTGTCTCCATCCACATCCCAATACACCTCGTAAGTGTTTGGTATAAAAAGACATGCTATCGTGGCAGTGTCCTTGCCGAACTTACCGCACGAATCGTTATTCTCGAATATGCGCTGTAGCTCATCCTTGTCCACCATCAGCTTTGCCGACAGTTCCTCAGCCATGCGGTCCATAGTGCGTACAGAAGGGATGGTGAGCTTCACGGGAGTCTGTCGTCCACTGCTCAAACGTCTGAACAGCATCAACGCATTGGTAGCCGTCCCCACCTCGTAGCGACCTGTATGTATCTCATCGCCATAGCCAGTGCATGCTGCAAGCACCCTCACCGCGCCTACTCCATATCCACGACTGACCTCCGATAGCTTTACCCTCACAGAGTCCATCGTGTCGTCATTGTCTATCAATAGGTATGCCACCTTACCAGTCCTGTTTATCGGAGCAAGCAGGCAAAACAGCATGACTGCCAGCAATATAGCACACCCTGCCAGGCATCTTAACGTCAGTTTTCTGTTACTTTTCATAATATCTTTGTCTTTATTTTCCGCTGCAAAGATAATAATAAAACGAATAACACGTAGCCAAACACTTGATATTTAATATCTATTTTCTTAATAAATGCTAAATTTGCACACCTTATATTATAACTTTCATCCTTCAACTCTCAATTTTCAACTATTTTTCGTACCTTTGCATCCGCTTTCTCACTTCAGGGGGAGCATTAATTTATTTATTCACATTATGTCTAACTTTAAAAACGTACAGCCACTCGACAGCTTCGACTGGGAAGAGTTCGAGAACGGCGGTATCTCAAACGCTAGCAAGGAGGCTCAGCAGGCTTCTTACGATGCTACACTCAACAAGGTATCAGAAGGCCAGGTAGTCGATGGTACCGTAATTTCAATGGACAAGAAGGAAGTAATCGTTAACATCGGTTACAAGAGCGATGGCATCATCGCAGCTTCTGAGTTCCGTTACAACCCTGATCTCAAGATCGGCGACACAGTCGAGGTTTATGTTGAGAATCAGGAGGACAAGAAAGGTCAGCTCATCCTTTCTCACAAGAAGGCTCGCATGGTTAAGAGCTGGGATCGTGTCAACGAGGCTCTTGACAATGAAGAGATTATCCAGGGCTACATCAAGTGCCGCACCAAGGGCGGTATGATTGTTGACGTCTTCGGAATCGAGGCATTCCTGCCAGGTTCACAGATTGACGTTCACCCAATCCGCGACTACGACGTATTCGTAGGCAAGACTATGGAATTCAAGATTGTCAAGATCAATCAGGAGTTCCGCAATGTTGTCGTATCTCACAAGGCTCTTATCGAGGCAGAACTTGAGGCTCAGAAGAAGGAGATCATGTCTAAGCTCGAAAAGGGTCAGGTTTACGAGGGTACTGTCAAGAACATCACCTCTTACGGCGTATTCATCGACCTCGGCGGTGTTGACGGTCTCGTACATATCACCGACCTCTCTTGGGGCCGCGTAAGCGATCCACACGAGGTTGTAGAGCTCGACCAGAAGATCAAGGTCGTTATCCTTGACTTCGACGACGAGAAGAAGCGTATCGCTCTCGGTCTCAAGCAGCTCACCCCACACCCATGGGATGCACTCGATCCTAACCTCAAGGTAGGTGACCGCATCAAGGGCAAGGTCGTTGTTATCGCTGACTACGGTGCATTTGTAGAGGTTGCTCCTGGCGTAGAAGGTCTTATCCACGTCAGCGAGATGTCTTGGAGCCAGCACCTGCGTTCAGCACAGGACTTCCTCAGCGTTGGCGACGAGGTAGAGGCTGAAATCCTCACTCTCGACCGCGAGGAGCGCAAAATGTCACTCGGCATCCGTCAGCTCAAGGAAGACCCATGGGCTAACATAGAGACCAAGTACCCAGTAGGTTCTAAGCACACCGCTAAGGTTCGCAACTTCACCAACTTCGGTATCTTCGTAGAGCTCGAAGAGGGTGTTGACGGCCTCATTCATATCTCTGACCTCTCTTGGACCAAGAAGGTTAAGCACCCATCAGAGTTCACCAAGGTAGGTGAGCCTATCGAGGTAGTAGTACTTGAGATAGACAAGGACAACCGTCGTCTCTCTCTCGGTCACAAGCATCTCGAGGACAATCCTTGGGACACCTACGAGACCATCTACACTCCTGGTTCAGTACACAAAGGTGTTGTCTCTGACGTCATGGAGAAGGGCGCTGTAATCACTCTCAACGAGGGTGGCGAAGGCTTCGCAACTCCTAAGCACCTCGTCAAGGAAGACGGCACTCAAGCACAGAAGGGCGAGGAGCTCGACTTCAAGGTTATCGAGTTCGTCAAGGAGACAAAGCGCATCATCCTCTCTCACTCACGCACCTTCGAGCCAGAGAAGGAGCTTGAGACCGAGAAGAAACCACGCGGCGGCAAGCGCGCAGCAGCCAAGAAGGACGACGCAGCACAGATCAACAACGTTGCTGCAGCACAGTCACTCGGCGACTTCGACGCACTCGCAGCCCTCAAGGCTCAGATGGAGAAAGGTGAGTAATCTCTGACGTTTAAAACACTTCAATAAACATAATAAAGGCTTGTAAGGATAACATTTCTTGCAAGCCTTTTTTACCCTCCTTATGACAATCCAACAACGCTACGACAAAATATTCGCCTATTTCCGCAAGGAGCAACCCATCGTCGATACCGAACTGGAGTTTGGCTCCGTCTTTCAGTTGCTCGTTGCCGTTGTGCTGTCAGCACAGTGTACTGACAAGCGCATCAACCTTGTCACCCCCGCCCTCTTTCAGGCATATCCCGATGCCAAGGCTATGGCTGGAGCCGACGAGTTCGAGATATACGAATACATCAAGAGCGTCTCCTACCCCAACGCCAAGGCGCGTCACCTCGTAGAACTCGCCAAGATGCTCGTCGAGGAATATGACGGTGAGGTGCCCAGCGACATGGATGCCCTGCTACGTCTCCCGGGTGTAGGCAGGAAGACCGCCAACGTCATGCAGGCTGTCGCTTTCCGCATGAATGCCATGCCCGTCGATACCCACGTCTATCGCGTCAGCCATCGTCTCGGACTTGTGCCCAAGAGTTGCAACACCCCCTACAAGGTAGAGCAATACCTGCTCAAGCACCTACCCCAAAGCCCAGTAAACAACCATGAAGCCGCCGATGCCCACCACTGGCTGTTGCTCCACGGTCGCTACATTTGTAAGAGCCTCCGTCCCCTCTGTTCTAAGTGTCCCTTCGACTCATTCTGCCCCAAACTCCTTGAAGGGAGCAAACTGTAAACTATGACATGAATATGATGAGCTTGCGAACTAACCGTGAACTAAGAACCGTCGCCGCATTCGACTTTGACGGCACGCTTACAACAAAGGATTCGCTGTTGGAGTTCTTGATTTTTACACAGGGTACGACAAAGACATACTTTGGGTTGCTTGTCCTTTCTCCCTTCATACTGCTGATGTTTCTCCACGTCATCGACAACAACCGTTGCAAGGAGATACTACTCTCCTACTTCTTCAAAGGCATGGAGTATGAACGCTTCCGTGAGCTCGGACAGCAGTTTGCCCATTACTTTTTAGAGGAAGCAAAGGGGCTTAGCCCCTCCACCGTCGCCGCCCTTCGCCAGCACCTCGATGAAGGTCACAAGGTCTATATCATCAGTGCCAGTGTAGATGAGTGGGTGCGCCCCATCGCCCAGTCATTAGGCGTCACCGACGTACTATGCACACACCTCGCAGTAGGTGTTGACGGTATGCTCACAGGCAAGTATGATGGCAACAACTGTCACGGACAGGAGAAAGTAAACCGCCTCCTTGCCGCAGAGCCTCAGCGCGACACCTATTACCTCTATGCCTACGGTGACTCCAGCGGCGACCATCAGCTCTTCGCCCTCGCCGATGAATACCAGAAGATTGAACACTGATTACCTAATGTTTGGTATATTTGCCATGCCAACTGCAAAAAAGTTGGTAACATCTTGTGAGTAAGCGGAATAAGTTGTAATTTTGCAGGCAAACAAGATTATACGGATTTGGTAAGGTTATACACATTATTATATATATTACTGATGACGGCTGTAGGCATGACGGCTCAATCGAATACAGAGTCTTCTCCAAAGGTTGACGACAAGGAGAAGGAGGCTGAGCTGAAGGGCGTCACGGTAACTTCACGACAGGGCACGAGACGCATGGCTGGTGCCTTGAACGGCACGGTGATAACCCAGCAGGAGTTGTTTCGCGCCGCCTGCTGTAACCTTGGCGAGAGTTTCTCGACAAACCCATCAGTGGATGTGAGTTATAGCGACGCAGCAACGGGAGCGAAGCAGATAAAACTGTTGGGACTGAGCGGAACCTACGTGCAGATGATGGGCGAGACGATGCCCGACTTCCGTGGGGCTGCCCTACCCTTTGCGCTGGACTATGTGCCCGGACCGTGGATGAAGAGCATACAAGTGTCGAAAGGAACCTCAACGGTGAAGAACGGCGCAGAGAGCATCACGGGACAGATAAACGTGGAATACAAGAAGCCTGACGACATAGAGCAGGTGAATGCCAATATATACGGCGACTCGAAAAGCCGCTTTGAGGCTAACGTGGACGGCAACATACATTTGTCGAAAAAACTGAGCACGGTGCTGTTGCTGCATGGCGAGAACGACTGGGGAAGCCACGACGACAACGGCGACGGCTTTATGGACAAGCCCAATCGCAGACAGCTGAACGTGATGAACCGCTGGAAGCTGACAACAGGGCATTACCTGTTTCATGGTGGACTGTCAGTGCTGACGGAGAAGCGTGAGGGCGGACAGACCGACCACCACCAGACGATGGACATGGGGCAGGCTTACCGCATAGGGCTTAGCACCAACCGCTACCAGGCTTACATGAAACATGCCTACGTGCTCAATGCCGAGAGGAACAGCAACATAGCCCTGATGGCGAGCGGCACGCTGCACAAGACTGATGCCACGTATGGCAACAGGACGTATGACGTGGACCAGAGCAATGTTTATGCGCAGCTGATGTATGAGACGGACATCATAACCCACCACAGCATAAGCGTGGGCGGCAGCATGACGCACGACGACATGAAGGAGACCACGCTGGACGAGACGAGGGAGAAGGAGACTGTGGCAGGCATGTATGCACAATATACGTACAACCTCAACGAGCGCATCGTGGCGATGGCTGGCGTGAGGGCAGACCACAGCTCGCTGTTCGGATGGTATGTCACACCGAGGGTGCACCTGAAATGGGTGCCTGCGGACATACTGACACTGAGGGCTACGGCAGGCAGAGGACTGAGAACGGTGCACCCAATGGCGGAGATGCACTATCTGTTAGCATCGGGCAGAACGCTCATACCATGCCCCACCATGCAGGAGGCGGCATGGAACTACGGACTGAGCGCCGCACTGAACATTCCTATAGCAGGCAAGACGCTGAGACTTGGGGCAGAATACTACTACACGGACTTCCAGCACCAGGCGGTGACGGACTATGAGAGCAGCGCCAACGAGATACGCATCACCCCACTCGACGGCAAGTCGTATTCGCACACCTTGCAGGTGGATGCCACCTATCCGCTGTTCCGGGGCTTCACGCTCACTGCCGCCTACAGGCTTAACGATGTGAAGCAGACCATAGGGGGAGTGTTGAGGGAGAAACCGCTGACGAGCAGATACAAGGGACTGCTGACGGCATCATACAAGACACCGACGGAGATATGGCAGGTGGATGCCACGCTGCAACTGAACGGCGGCGGACGGGTGATAGGTGACGAACGGTTTCATGCCTACGACCAACTGTCGGCACAGGTGACAAGAGAGTTCAGACATTTCTCCGTATATGTGGGAGGCGAGAACCTGACAAACTTCAGGCAGAGCAATCCCGTGCGCAATGCCTCAACGCCTTTCGACCCTTCGTTTGAGAGCACGCTGGTATGGGGACCGGTGCATGGCAGGATGGTGTATGCTGGAATAAGGATGCATTGGGGAAAGAGGTAAGAGTTTATAAGTTTAAACGTTTATACGTTTATAAGTTTTGAAATATGAAAAGACAAGTTATTATTATGGTTGCGCTGATGGTATCAGCAGCAAGCATGGCTGAGGACATCAAGACGGCACTCTTCACCACCGTGCCACAGATGCATTGTGAGAACTGCGAAGATGCTATAAAGAAGAACATACGCTTTGAAAAAGGCGTGAAGGAAATAAAGACCGACATCGACACGCAGACGGTGACGATAACCTATGATGCCGACAAGACGTCGCCAGAGAAGATTATCGAGGGCTTCAAGCGCATTAAGTACGATGCACGCCAGCTGAAGTCAGGAGAAAAGGTAGAGAGAAACTACGACGAGCATTGCGACATGATGTAAAACTTTTTAAGCAAAAAGTCCAGAAAACATTTGGCGGTTTGCAAAAAAAGTAGTACCTTTGCAACCGCATTTGAGAAATCGGATGTTTTGC
>JAFVBX010000002.1 GCA_017479675.1 Prevotella sp. | reverse complement strand
TGACGTTGCCTACGGGGCGGTCTATGCGGCTGATGCCCTCAAGGTAGCTCACCAGCGAGTCAACGTCACGCAGGGCGAGGCGTTCCTCGTCAGCCACCTTGCCGTCGCCGTTGAGGTCAACGTTGAGCACCGCTATGCGCTCTTCGGGCTGGCGGCTCGTGCTGTTGTATATCAGCGCAGGGATGTTGAAGCCGATGGCGTCGTCGTTCTTCTTTATGATGCTGATGATGGCGCCGTCGCTTGCCACTACCTTGCGCCCCTTGATGTCGGCAGCGGTGGTGCCGTATTTATGGGCGAGGAGCTGGGAGGTGAGCGACTTGCTGCCCGTGAGCGAGAACACCGTGCCAGCCTTTATCTCCTTAGGGCTGTAGCCTTCATCCAGCGCCTCCAGCTCGTCGCGCTCTATGAATATCTGGCGCTCCACCTTCGGCGTGAGCCCCTTCTTAGCCTTGGATGATGCGAGGAAAGCGTTGTTCACGTTGGCTATGGGCAGCACCACGAAGCGGCCTATCGACTCGCCCTCCTTCTCCTGCAGCACCACCCTGCCGTCGGCAGACTGTCCGTCGCCCTTGGTCAGCACTATGCGCGTGCCGTCGGCAGACTGGCGGTTGTATTCATCCACAAGCTGCTCCACCAAAGCGGCAGAGAAGCCTGCCTGCGAGACGTCGAGCCTCACGTCCTCTGCCTTCACGCTGCCCACGGCAGCCGCCCAGAGGCTTACTGATACTAATAATGTCTTCTTGTCCATGCTTATGTCCTTTCTTTTTGTTTATCCTGTTAAAACTTTTTTCGTAGCAGGGTTTCCCTGCGTTTCGTTCTAATCAAGTGCAAAGGTACGGCGTTTCGCCAAGGCGGACAATCGCCGCGAGAGGGTAAACTGATAACAATGGTATGTGAGGAGCCACTAACAAACATTAAGTCCACAAAGCTATCCCTTAGCCAACCAAAAGCATAGCTTTTGCCCCCTTAAAGCATAACCTTTCCATGCCTAAAGCATAGCCTTTCCATACCTAAAGCATAGCTTTTGCCATGCAGAAGCATGCCTCCTTCCTCCCTCTTCCTTCTTACTTATTTCCTTATTACTTTTTACCTTCTCAAAAAAACTTATTTCGCAAGACACCCCACTCGTACCCCCATAAGTCCAGTGTTCATGTGGCATCCCGATAGGAATACACCCCACCTAAAACCCAACTTGTATCCCACCTGAACCCCACTTGTGGCACTGATCTCTCCACGTTGGTCGAGATGACATTTCTCTTTTCTCTGTGTCCAACTTTTGGGGTGCACTTCAAGGGTTGAAGTGGGATTGAAGTTGGGTGTCAGCATATACACCCCACTCACTTCAGCCCAGCAACCATGCGGCTTCGCGAGGTGCAAGTGAGTATGTGGGGTATGTTTGCAAAATTCTCCAAGATACATGACCGCCAACATATTTCCCCCTTCTTTTTTTGCCTGTTCCAAAAATTATTGTTACTTTTGCAACAATTCAGGGAAAAATCTGAAGAAACGATATAAAGCATTCGCTATTATTTCGCGCACAACCAAGAAATAAGTGCATCAAGCCTTTTTGTGTCTTGGCGTGATTGATAGTTGGATGCAAGACTAATAACTATCAATCTGCAATCTATGAATGAGAAATGGAATGAGTTCGTCTATGAACTGATAGATGCTTTGAAACGGGATGTTGAGGAAGAAGAATATCACCTGCTTATTGAAAACCAACTGAAACTGCTTGGATGGGTAAAGTATAAAGGTGAGATATGCCATAAGCCAAACATTCCGATTGGTAATAGTAAGCATATTCAACCAGACATTCTCATCAAAAACGAAGATACAGAACAATTTGTCATTGAGGTAAAACGCCCTGTTCACCAACTTACAGATAGAGAGCGTGTTCAATTGGAGTCATATATGCGACAACTGAAGTTGAGGGTTGGCGTGTATATAGGTGAGCATATAGAAGTTTTCTATGATCATCCAGACAGCAAACACGCCGTCAGCGTCCTTACAATTCCGCTGGAAATGGACAATAAACAAGGTGCCCGTTTTGTAGAGTTGTTCTCCAAGGAGGTCTTCAATAAGGATTCGATAGTGGATTTCTGTGAGAAGAGAATAGAGGAAATGCAGCGTCAGGACAGCCTTAATAAGGTAAGGGAAAATCTCATCTCGGATGCACAGCGAAACATAACCGAGGGTTTGTTGCCGTATTTAATGGACAAGTATGGCAATACTTTCTCTGAGGGTGACATAGCAAGCATGTTGTCATCGCTTGTATTTTCAGCAAAACCAAAAGAAGTTGAGTACAACACGCAAAACGTAACTATAAACACTATTACTAAGAATGTTCAAAAGGAAACACACATAGAACAAAAACAGCAGCATGACTCCACACATTTTTCTATCAACGGTGGTGCATTCTTAAACAAGCGTAGATTTGTTTACCAATTGGTGAAAACGTATGCTGAACAACATCCTTCTGCCAGTTTTTCTGAGCTTGAAAAAGTATTCAAGCCCGAATTGCAGGGAGGATATGGAGTGATACGCACCATAAACTACATACGAGAGAACAACTTCAAGGGTTCAAGGTATCTGACTAAGGACAATGACATATTACGCAGTAGCGATGGAATAGAATTTGCAGTTTGCTCGCAGTGGGGTATCGGCAACATTATGAGAGTTGTGGAATTAGCGAAGAGATTAGGGTTTGACATTAAGAGCACTTCCGATATACCACACGTCGAAGCCTCCAACACCGTAGGAACAAATATAATATCATGTAAACTTACCCGCAATGCTAATGCAAGAGGGTTATTCAACCTTACCACCCAAGCATTAACAGTGTTGAAGGGCAGTGTCGTCAATCCTAATAATTTACCAGCATCAAAGCCAGCTTTTGTTAATACTCGTAATGCTCAATTGGAGAAATACACAAATGAAAGAAATGGAACAAGGGTTGTTTTGCAAGATGTAGATTTTACTACCCCAAGCGGAGCAGCTGCATTCTGTATCGGTGGCAGTTCTAACGGTTGGTTAGAATGGCTGGATGACAATAATATACAACTTAAAAAATATAGGAACAAATAAACTGCGAGTTATTTCTTCGCAGTTATGTCGTTGATGACAAGTCCGGCGAGGGCGAAGCCGAACATGGCGGTGACATGGCAGGCGGTGCCATTGATTTGTGCCTTGGCGGTGCACCACTCATGCTCCACGAGGGTTTGGTCGCCGGGGGCATCATAGACGGCGGTGGCAGTGCCACGCTCGCCACTGAGTAGCTTTGCCTTGGGGCATACGCACTGCGAAGTACCGCAGGAGCGCACGGCACCGCGATTGGGCTGGGGCAGCTCGTCGCTATATACGCAGAGGAACTTCTTGGAGGGCATCAGCTTGCGCTGGCGCATACGCTTGCGCATCATGGCGGCGAGGGTGTCGCCATGGACTTTCCAGAACTCGGCACACCTGACAGAGAAGGGGTCGGTGCGCAGGGCGGCGCCCATAGAGGAGAAGAGGGTGACACCATCGAGGGAGGTGGCATGGAGGATGAGCTGAATCTTGTCCTTGAGACTGTCGATGGCATCGATGACATAGTCGTAGCCCTCAAGGTGGAACTCTTCCTTGGTGTCGGCACCATAGATTTTCTGCAAGGCACGGATGTCGGCTTTGGGGTTTATCTCAAGCAGGCGACGGCGCAACGCCTCGACCTTCACCTCGCCGACGGTCTGCGAGGTCGCCATGACCTGACGGTTGCAGTTGGTGATACAGATGCGGTCTGAATCGACTATGGTGAGATGGCTGATGCCTGAGCGCACGAGGCTCTCGGCACACCAGCCGCCCACGCCGCCAGTGCCGAGGATGATGACCTTAGCACGGGCGATACGCTCCATGGCTTCGCTGCCTAAGAGCAGCTCCTGACGATTGAAAAGAGGGTTTGTCATACGGGATGCAAAGATACAAAAAAATAACGGGAACAGGAACGTTCTCGTTATTTTTTTCTTTATTTCTTCTTTATGAGTACCTGCCAGTAGCCGTCGGTGTGCTGCGTTTGTGACAGTACCTCGTGTCCCTCCAGACGGACGGAGCCGGGGACGTTCTCTATAGGCTTGCCGTCGTCGAGCAGTATCTCGAGCACCTCGCCGCTCTGCATGCCAGCCAGTTCGAGCTTGGTGCGCACGAAGTTCATGGGGCAGAGCACGCCTCGGAGGTCTTTTTTCTTAACGGGAACGGGCTCCGTGTCATCTCGACCAACGTGGAGAGATCCCTCGACTTCGCTCGGGATGACACTATTATCGGGAACGTCTTTTTTATCGTTAGCGTTAACGTTAAAGTTCAGACTGTCGTCCATACCCTTATAGAGTGCGATAACGGCATCGGCGAGGGCATTGGCTTTGTCGCCGTCGTAGCTGCCCTGCGGACCTTCTGCCTTTGCCTGTTCTATTAGGGTGGCGAAACTGCCGTCAACGTAGCCTGACTTTATGAAGTGTTCCGTGAAGGCATCGAAGACTCCGGCAGCATCCTGAGGGTCGAGACCGCGGGTGACGAGGAGCATACGTGAGGCATGGAAGATTACCTTGTAGGGGGCGGTGGCGCGTGCCTCGTTGATGCTGTCCTGGTCAACCTGTATCATGTCAAAGAGTCCAGCGGAACATTCGGGTTTGCCGCGCTTGGTGACGTTGAACACCTCGTCGCTGCCCCAGTCGAAGTAGTAGTTCTTGTCCTCGGAGAACGGAGGCACGTCCTTGTATCTTTCGAGTATTGCCGCAGCGGACTTCCTGCCGCCGTCGGAACGCAGCCATGCACCGAAAGTGAGGTTCTGCCCCAATGCCTCTGCCACCTCGGCTATGTCACCGTATTTCCTTACCAGCTCTGCCACGAACCTTGGCGCATCGTAGGCACTGACGGTACCGATGCTCTGGGCGAGGGCTGGCGAACGGGTGTAGTCGGCACCGATGTATATCTGGTATGCCGGATAGACATGGTCGGTATGGAGCACCTTGCCGACGAAGCCGAGGTCGCTCCACAGCGGCTGACCGCAGAGGTTGGGACAGCCCGTGACGTTGATACGCGCCGTCTGCAACAGGTCGAGGTCGGCAGGGCTCTTCTTCAACTCACGTATTATGGCATCGGTGAGTCCCTTCGACAGGCAGATGCCGAGGCGACAGGTGTCGGCACCGGTGCACGACACGATGTTGTTTATGATGGCTGGCTGCGCTGCGTTCTCCGGCACGTACTTATATATTAAGGTGTAGAGTTCGGGCAGCGCCTCGACGGGGATGTTCCTGAGCCTGATGTTCTGCTTGGGGGTGAAGCGCACGGTGTGGCTACCGAACCTGCCTACGAAAGTAAGTAGCTCCTTGAGGTCGCTGATGCCAGAGCCGTCGCCGAGCCTGATGTTGCCTAAGGTTATGGGGAGCACTACGGAGGCATAGCCCTGTTGGCGCTGTGGGGTGACATAGCGCTTATGCCATGTAAGGTAAGCTTTCTCGTCGCTTATTGCCACAGGAGTGTAAGCCACGCGTGGTCTTACGTCAGCCTCGTCCTCGAAAGCCTTCAGGTCAACGTCGAGCTGCTTGCCTTCTGCCTTCTGCTTGTCAAAGAATTCGTCAATGAGGCGGAAAGTCTCTTCCTTGCCCAGCTTGTAGAAGATGAAGCGTATGCGCGCCTTGTACTTGTCCTTGCGGTTGCCGTGAGCGTTGAAGAAATTCTTCATCGCCTTGACAAGTGAGTAGAGGTCTTCCGCAGGGAGGAAGTCCCTCCACAGCCAGCCGGTAGAAGGCTTGCTGCCTGCGCCGCCGCCTATATATACCTTGAAGCCGCGCTTGCCGTCGCGTATCTGCGCCACCAAGCCGATGTCGTTGACGCCGGCATAGTCTATGTAGTCCTCGTCGCTGGAGAAAGCTATCTTCATCTTGCGCGGCATGAGATATGAGTCAGTCTCTGGCACGGCGGCGCTCGTCAGCGCCATGGCGTATGGCGTGGTGTCGAACACCTCGCTGTCGCCTATGCCTGAGAACTCGCTCACTATGATGTTGCGCACCGTGTTGCCGCCGCCGCCCTTGGTGGCGAGCCCTGCCTCTTGCAGGCTGCGTAGCACAGGCTCCACCTGCCCCAGTCCGAGGTTGAGTATCTGCACCTCGCCGCGCGTGGTGATGTGCAGCAGGTCGGAGCCGTTTGCCTGTGCTATGTCTATCACTCTCTGCAGCTGCGACGGGGTTATCACGCCGCCTGTGGCGCGCACACGAGCCATATACACCTCGTTCTTGCGCTGTTCATATACTCCCAGCGGCACACGGAAAGCCTTGAATTCCGTCTGGCTCACCGTCTGCTCCTGGTAGCCCTTGGCTAAGGCTGCAAACTTATCAATGTCCTGTGAAAGAGTCTCTGGTAATTTGTATCCTGTCATTGTGAATAGTGAATTAGGGAAATTGTTATTGCGCTGCAAAGGTACATACATTTGTTATGCCTGACAATAACCCTTATTACTGTTTCCGTATCACATACCTTTGTTATGCCACTTACCATAAATGGTTATTTCGCAGTAACCATAATTGATGTAACTTTGCAGTCGGAATTTAAAGGAATTAAACGAACAGCACAATGAAGAAACAGACTATTGCTACTACTACCCATTACCAGAAGCCCGATGCCTACGGAGCATTGAGCATGCCAGTATATCACTGCTGCGCCTTCGAGTTCGACACGGCAAAGCACATGACCGACTCGTTCACGGGACGCGTGCCCGACCCCGAGTACGTGCGAGTGATGAACCCCACCGTCACCTTCTTCGAGAACCGCGTCAAGGCACTCACCGATGCCGCCAACGTGTTTGCCTTTAATTCGGGCATGGCAGCGATAACCAACGTGCTACTGTGCTTCGCAAAGGCAGGCAAGAACATCGTGACCTCCAGCCACCTGTTCGGCAACACCATCAGCCTGATGCGCAACACTCTGGGACCATTGGGCATAGAGACACGCGAGGTGAACCTGCTCGACCTCGATGCCGTGCACAAGGCGGTGGACGACGATACCGCGTGCCTGTTCCTTGAGATTATCACGAACCCCCAGATGGAGGTTGCCGACCTCGCCGCTCTCGCCGAGATAGCCCATGCCAAGAACGTGCCCCTTATAGCCGACACCACTCTGATACCCTTCACCGAGTTCGATGCACGCCAGCTGGGCGTTGATGCACAGGTGGTAAGTTCCACGAAATATATCTCCGCAGGAGCCACCAGCCTCGGCGGCTTGGTGATAGACTACGGCACCTTCCCCCAGATAAACCGCAAGACGCGCTTCGAACTGCTCTTCAACATGGGCTACTACATGACTCCCCACGCCGCCTATATGCAGACGACGGGACTGGAGAGCCTCGACGCCCGTTACAGGGTGCAGTCCTCTACGGCACTCGAACTCGCCAAGCGCCTACAGAAGGTTCCCGCCATCAAGAAGGTAAACTACACAGGACTGCCCGACAACCCCTTCTACGAATTGTCGCAGAAGCAGTTTGGCAAGACCGCAGGCGCCATGCTCACCATAGACCTCGAAGACAAGGCTGCTGCCATCAGCTTCATCAACCGCCTGAAGGTGATACACCGCGCCTCCAACCTCTTCGACAACAAGTCACTCGCCATTCACCCCGCCTCCACCATCTTCGCCGCCTTCTCCGGCAGCCAGCGCCGTGCTATGGACGTCTATGACACCACCATACGCCTCTCCATAGGACTCGAACACGTCGATGACCTCTATGAGGACATACTTCAAGCCCTCTCTGCCCAGTCTTGACGGTCAAGTGAGCGATAGCCTATAGCCTCAGCGATGTGCATGGACTGTACCCTCTCGCTGCCGGCAAGGTCGGCTATGGTACGTGCGACCTTGAGGATGCGCGAGTAGGCACGGGCTGAAAGCGAAAAACGCCTCATCGCCATGCGAAGCATCTCCAACGATGCCTCGTCGGGCTCGCAGAACTGGTGTATCATCTTCTCCGACATCTGGGCATTGCAAAAGACTCTCCCCTGCCCTTCCTCTTTTGGAAGGGAGGAAAAACGCTCTTCCTGTATCTTTCGTGCACGGATAACCCTCTCACGTATTTTCTCACTCGGCTCGCCTGCCGACATCTTCGACAGGTCATCGAAAGGCACGGGAGTTATCTCACACTGTATGTCAATGCGGTCCATGAGGGGACCTGATATCTTGCTCATATAACGGTGACGCTGCCCTGGTGTACAGATACACTCGTGGGTAGGGTCGCCATAGTAGCCGCAAGGGCATGGGTTGGCTGATGCCACGAACATGAAGGAACAGGGATATTCCGTAGTGTATTTGGCACGTGCAACAGTTATCTTGCGGTCTTCGAGAGGCTGGCGGAGCACCTCGAGTGTCTGCTTGGAAAACTCTGGAAGCTCACCCAAATGGAAATACTTGTACCTTTGTATTTCTGCATATAAAGCATTGTGACACAGGAGAAAACCTACAAAAAGTAGGAATTTGAGAATTTTCCTCTTCCCTGAGCTACACATTATTATATATATAATACTATCT
>JAFVBX010000077.1 GCA_017479675.1 Prevotella sp. | reverse complement strand
GGCACGTAGAGTGTGCCGTAGTTGGTGAACACCTCGTCAGTGATGGTGACAGGCGTTGGAGTGCAGCATATTACGGTGTTAAGCTGACTGCAACCCTTGAATGAGTTATAGCCTATATATGTCACCGTGCTTGGTATGTTTATCAGCTGCAACTTACTGCAGTTGTAGAACAGTCCTGAAGCTATTGAGGTGATATTAGCAGGCAGGTTGGCTGTTGCGAGTGATGTGCAACCGTTAAAGGCATTGCTGCCTATGTTTTCTACACTCTCTGGCACAACTATACTCTGAAGACCCTGACAACCATAGAATGCCTCACTGCCAATTGTCTCGACTGTAGAAGGCAGTTCTATGTTTGTGAGCGAGCTACAGTTATAGAATGTCCACACGCCAATGCTTGTAGCACCAGGAATGGTCACTTCGGTCAGGGCACTACATCCTCTGAACAATGCAGCACCTATATCGCTGATGCGCTGTGGCACATGTGCGCTGGCAAGCGATGAGCAACCCCAGAACACTCCACCACCCAGTTTGGTGAGGCTTGTTGGGAATTCAAATGCTGTCAGGTTCTTGCAATCGTAGAACGCAAACTCGGCAATGCTGTCAATAGAAGCTGGCAGAGTAATGCTGGTGAGGTCGGTTGTCTTAGAGAATGCGCCTGATGCCAAAGCAGTAACGGTGTAGCCCAAAGCTGTCTCAGGCACGGTGATGTTGCTGTAGTCGGCTGTGCCCTCATCAGGAGCGCTCAGTGCTGTGGTAGTTCCAGCCATGTAGTTGCGGCTTGGTGAAGCGTTAAGGTCTTGCCCCAGTCCTACTTGGCAGGTCTTTGCCTCGATGTCTGTTATCTTGTATGTCAGTTTATATCCGCTGTACTCTACGTCAAAGCTATAGCCTTCACCCTCTTCGGCATAGGTGAGTTTTTTCCAATATGATGCTGCCTTATATGCGCTAAGAGCACTTGCCGGGACATAGGCTGTAGGAACTGAGGTAGTAGAAAAATAAGGATTACCTTCAAAAATAGCAGGAGTAGTACGTGCCGTGATAAGTGCTGCAAGATTAGAACAATTCCTAAACGCCATGACACCTATTGTTTCCACAGTAGTAGGTATAGTCAGTGCACTAAGCTGGCAGCCTACGAAAGCACCATCAGATATCCCTGTAACGGTGTATCCTTCTATAGTTTCAGGTATGGTGAATGCACCTGTATAGGTAGATGGTATTGCTAATAGGGTTGCACTTTGTTCTGCTATTCCTATCATGCAGGTCTTATCAGTCTCGCTTGTTACGAGATAGTTCACCTCTACTCCATCAATAGAGGTCTGGCGTGGAGAACCTTTTATTGCATAATAACTTCCCTGATATAGTTTCCAATCAGTCACATAATCACTTTCGGTAGCACTACTTGCAGGGTTGAAGTACACCATTTTCTTGACATTTGAGCCAAACATAGTATAGTTATCCCCCTCATAAGTAGCTGGGGTAAGTGCCTGGTCCTCTATATAAATAAGGTTCGTACACCCGCTGAATGGGCTGGCACCAATGGCGGTGACGGTAGCTGGCAGGGTGACGCTGGTGATGCTTGCACAATCAGCAAAGGCACCTGCCTCAATGCGGGTAACGCTATAGCCGTAAACATCAGATGCGAGGGTTACCTTACCCGTAGTCTCTGTGTCGATAGCTGCTGAGGTGCCTGTGCCTACGGCGCAGGTCTTGGTGTCGCCTGTGGTGAGAATCTTGTAGCTAACCTCCACACCCTCTGGTGACAGGAGACGGAACACATCGCCCACAGTACCGTTTGATGCAGCCACTATGGTGTAATCCTTCCATACGTCAGCAGCCTGGTAGGCAGCCAAGTAGTCAGGTGTTGGCACCTCTATGGTTGGTCCAGTCAGGTTGGCGAAGCTGTTGGCATCGAGGGTTGCTGGTGTGAAGTTTGACACTGCAAGCTTAGTGACAAGACAGTTGCTAAAAGCGTAGGCACCTATTGAGGTCACCGTCTGCGGAATGGTGAGCTTATAGCTGGTGTTAGATGAAAGCTGAGAGCAGCCGTTAAAGGCATAACTGCCTATGGTAGTGAGGCTGCTTGGCAGAGTGAACGCCGCCAGTGCAGAACAGCCTGAGAAGGCATCGTCGCCAATGCTGGTCACACCGTCAGGAAGAGTAAGCGAAACCAGCGAACTGCATCCCTTGAAGGCATTGCTGCCTACAGATGTCACAGTGCTTGGCAGAGTGATGTATGTAAGAGCACTACAATTCTGGAAAGCATAATTATCGACAGTGGTTATCTGAGTGTTGCCCAGGTACATGTTTTCCAGAGCCACACAGTCTTGGAAAGCGTATTTGCCCAAAGTGTTGACACCTGATGGGAGCGCAATAGTATTGATGCTCCTGCAGTTTTGGAATGCAGGTCACTGTCTCTGGAATTGTGACCGTGGTTCCTGTAACGACATCAGGGTAACTGCCCCATGTAGCCCAGTAATCCACTCCGGTGCCTACCTGAACGAAGTTGTAGGTACCCTCACTTGTAATTTTGTAGGTCAAGCTGACACCCTCAATGGTGTTTGCCGTAAACGTGCTATTCACAGCTGACCATGCCACAGCGGCATACACCATGGCAATCATCGAAAAGAAATAACGTAATTTTCTCATCCTTTATATAGTGTTGATTTGTTTGTGCTGGTCGTTATCCTGACGTCTATACACGCCAATACGCCCTCTCACACAGGGCTTATACTAAAAAAAGTAAATTTGGTGCAAAAATGAAAAAAAAAACGACTTTTCGGCATATCTGTCCAAACTTTTACCGTTTTTTAACACTTTTACCCCCTTTCCGCCTACGGAAGCTAAGCAACCCGACGTGGAAGCAAAGCACCCAGACGCGGAAGCATGGCACCCAGACGCGAAAGCTATGCTTCTAAAATACCGATGCATAGCCTCTAAAGTGCCAAAGCTATGCCTCTAACATATAGATGCTATGCTTCTGCTTCAAATTAACTAGTAAATTTAACGAATTAACTGGTTAATTTCAAAAATTAACCAGTTAATTTTATGCAGAAGTAAAGCTATTGTAATGTGGAAGCAAAGCAAGGATACAAAAAAGGGGGCGCGCCACGCCAAGGTGACACGCCCTCTCCTATTGTGAGTGATTTAAATTTGTGTATTGCAGATTTATTCTGCCCAGTCCATCTTGGTCTGGCGAACGTAAGACTGGTAGCGGCGCTGTGCCATCTTCTGTGCCTCAGCGAAGAGCTCGTCAGCCTCGTCAGGATATGCCTTCTTAACAGAGAGGTAGCGTACCTCGCCCATGAGGAAGTCCTGGAACTTATCCCACTGTGGCTCCTTAGAGTCGAGTGAGAATGGGTTCTGACCTTGCTCTGCCAGCTCTGGGTTGTAACGCCACAGGTGCCAGTAACCGCACTCTACTGCGCGACGCTCCTCTTCCTGTGAGCGACCCATGCCGCCCTTGATCTTAAGACCGTGGTTGATACATGGTGCGTAAGCGATGACGAGTGATGGTCCGTGATATGCCTCTGCCTCGCGGAATGCCTTCAGGCACTGTGCGTTGTCGGCACCCATTGCTACCTGTGCTACATAGACGTAACCGTAGGTAGTAGCTATCATGCCGAGGTCCTTCTTCTTGATGCGCTTACCCTGAGCAGCGAACTGTGCGATAGCGCCGAGTGGTGTAGCCTTAGAAGCCTGACCACCAGTGTTAGAGTAAACCTCAGTATCGATTACGAAGATGTTGAGGTCTTCGCCTGATGCGAGTACGTGGTCAAGACCGCCGTAGCCGATATCGTAAGAAGCACCGTCACCACCGATAATCCACTGTGAACGCTTGATGAGGTAGTGGTCGAGAGTCTTCAGCTCAGTGCATACTGGGCAACCGTTAGCTGCACCCTTAGCGATTTCTGGCTTCAGGATTGCTGCGAGGCGCTTTGTCTCGTCGGCATCTTCCTTCTTCTCTATCCACTCGGCTGCTGCTGCCTGATACTCTGCTGAGCCCATCTTCTCGTCAACAACCTTCTGAAGAAGCATTGCTACGCGCTCCTTCATCTTCTTGTTACCGATTACCATACCGAGACCGAATTCGCAGAAGTCCTCGAACAGTGAGTTGTCGAATGCAGGACCCTGACCCTTCTCGTTGGTAGTGTAAGGTGTAGAAGGAATAGAAGCTGAGTAGATTGAAGAACAACCAGTAGCGTTAGCGATTACCTCACGGTCACCGAAGAGCTGAGAGATAAGCTTAACGTATGGTGTCTCACCGCAACCAGAGCAAGCTCCTGAGAACTCGAAGAGAGGTGTAGCGAACTGAGAGTTCTTTGGATTAGCCTTGATGTCAACGAGCTCCTGCTTGGTCTTAACGTTCTTTACGAGGTAATCCCAACCTGCTGCGAGGTCTATCATCTCCTGAGCGTCTGGGTTGTAAGGAACCATCTTAAGTGCCTTCTCGCCCTTCTTGCCTGGACATACGTCAACACAGTTGCCGCAACCGAGACAGTCAAGTGGTGATGGCTCGATAACGAAGTGCATGCCCTTCATAGCTGCAGGTGCCTTCATGTCCTGAGTAGCGCCGTTGAAGCCCTTGAGCTCCTCGTCGGTGAGGACGAACGGACGGATGGCTGCGTGAGGACAAACGAATGAACACTTGTTACACTGGATACAGTTCTCAACGTTCCATACTGGCACGAATGCCTCTACGCCACGCTTCTCGTAAGCTGCAGTGCCGTTCTGCCATGTACCATCAACAGTGTCGAACTTAACGAAGTCTGAAACCTTGAGGTCGCCACCCATCTGAGCGTTGATAGGACGAACGAGTTCCTTAACGAATGCTGGTGCATCGTCAGCCTTTGGAGCGTCGTCTGGAAGGTTAGCCCATGCTGGGTCAACGGTGAGCTGCTTATACTCGCCACCACGATCTACAGCCTGATAGTTCATGTTGACAACGTCATCACCCTTCTTGCCGTAAGACTTCTTGGCGAATGCCTTCATCTGCTCTACTGCGAGATCTACAGGGATAACCTCTGAGATGCGGAAGAATGCAGACTGCAGGATGGTGTTGGTACGGTTGCCCAGACCTATCTCCTGTGCTATCTTGGTAGCGTTGATATAGTAAACCTTGATGTTCTTCTGAGCGAATACGCGCTTTACCTTGTTAGGGATGAAGTTAACGAGTTCCTCGCCGTCGAAGATGGTGTTGAGCAGGAATGAACCGTTCTCACGGATACCACGTGTTACGTCGTACATGTGCAGGTAAGCCTGTACGTGACATGCTACGAAGTTAGGTGTGGTAATCTGGTATGTAGAGCGGATTGGCTCGTCACCGAAACGGAGGTGTGAACAAGTGAAGCCACCTGACTTCTTAGAGTCGTAAGAGAAGTATGCCTGGCAGTACTTGTTGGTGTTCTCACCGATAATCTTTACTGAGTTCTTGTTAGCACCAACGGTACCGTCGGCACCGAGACCGAAGAACTTACACTCCTGAGTGGACTTGCCGCCGAGGGCGATTTCCTCAACCTTCTCAAGTGAGAGGTTGGTAACGTCGTCAACGATACCAACAGTGAAGTGGTTCTTTGGCTGTGGGAGAGCGAGGTTGTTGAATACTGAGATAATCATGGCTGGTGTAACGTCTGAAGAACCCAGACCATAACGACCACCCACGATGAGAGGACGATTCTCGCACTCATAGAATGCAGACTTAACGTCGAGGTAGAGAGGCTCACCCTCAGCACCTGGCTCCTTGGTACGGTCAAGAACGGCAATCTTCTTGACTGTCTTAGGAACAGCCTTCATGAGGTACTCGATAGAGAATGGACGATAGAGGTGAACGGCAATCATACCTACCTTCTTACCCTCGGAAACGAGGTAGTCGATAGCCTCGCGAGCAGCCTCAGTAGCTGAACCCATGAGGATGATTACGTTCTCAGCATCCTTGGCACCGTAGTAGTTGAAGTTGTGGTACTCACGACCGGTAATCTTGGTGATTTCGCCGAGGTACTTCTCTACTACGTCAGGGATGGCGTCATAGTAAGCGTTGCAAGCCTCACGGTGAGTGAAGAAGGTCTCAGGGTTCTCAGCGGTACCGCGAGTGACAGGGCGCTCAGGGGTGAGGGCACGGTCACGGAAGTCCTTGACGAACTCCTGCGGAGTGATAGCCTTGATGTCCTCCATGTCCATAACCTCAATCTTGTGGTACTCGTGAGAGGTGCGGAAACCGTCGAAGAAGTTGATGAACGGTACCTTGGTCTCAAGGGTAGCAAGATGAGGAACGGCTGTAAGGTCCATAACCTCCTGTACTGAACCGGAGCAGAACATAGCGAAGCCTGTCTGACGGCAAGCCATGACGTCCTGGTGGTCACCGAAGATACAGAGAGAGTGAGATGCCAGCGTACGTGCTGATACGTCGAATACGCATGGGAGAAGCTCACCGGCAATCTTGTACATATTAGGAATCATCAGGAGAAGACCCTGAGAAGCAGTGAAGGTGGTGGTAAGTGCACCTGCCTGCAGAGAACCGTGTACTGCACCGGCAGCACCGCCCTCTGACTGCATTTCCTGTACCAGGACTGTCTGGCCCCACATGTTCTTGCGACCACGTGCTGCCCAGTCATCAGTGTGCTCCGCCATAGGAGAGGATGGAGTGATAGGGTAGATAGCAGCTACCTCAGAGAACATGTAGCTCACGTGAGCCGCAGCCTCGTTACCATCACAAGTGATAAACTTTTTTTCTTTAGCCATTTTGTTAATAATATAAAGTTGTAAATAAAAGTTGTTTATAATGTTTTTGTCTTTCAATACAAGAAACCTAACAGCCACAGCGGCAGCACCTTGTCGCCGACCGTGTTGTCAGAGTACTGGCAGAGGATGTCGCCCGTGGCAGCCAGCTTGGGCGTTACGGTGCTGCATACCCTGAAGCGCCGCATGCCGTCAATGGTGTAGTGCGTCTCTTTGCTTGCCTGGTTAACCTTATGGTCTTTCCACAGCGTGTTAACAAAGAACGTCTCCATCTGCGTCTGCACGTCGTAGGTGATGGGGTATATCGCCTGGTAGATGTTGGGGTTGTGCAGCATCACCTTGGTAGGCTTCTTGGGGAAGCGCTGACCGACGGGGTATATCATGTTGATAAGGCGCGCATCGGCAAGGTACTTGATGTAGTTCATCACCGTGGCGCGGCTCGTCTCTATCTCCTTTGCCAGGTTGCTCACGTTGGGAGCGTGGGGACCTGCCACGGCTAGGAGGTAGAAGAGCTTCTTGATCTTGGTGAGGTACTTCAGTTCTATCTGCTTGATGAGCAGGATATCGACCTCGGTCATCATGTTCATCGACTTGAGCAGGTTGTCTGCAAAGTCGTCGTGCTCGCGGAACAGGGGGTAGAAGCCGTGCTCTATGTACTCCTTGAAATACTTCTGGGGGTTGACCTTCGTCAGTATCTCATCGACTATCAACTGCTTGTGGAGAAGGAGCTCGTCGAGCGGTATCCAACGGAAATTGCTGCCCGTGCGCAGGTTGAGGTACTCCCTGAAAGAGAAGCCCCTGAGGTTGTAGCTCTTCACGATGTCGCACAGCTCGGGGTTTTCCCTCTTCAGGCGCATCACGCTCGAACCGGCAAAGACAATCTTCAGCTTGGGGTAGAGGTCGTAGCAGCGACGCAGCTCACGGCTCCAGTCGAACTGCTTGAAAACCTGGTCGATGAGCAGCACCCTGCCGCCCTGCTTGTAGAACTCGCCAGCAAAGTCAGCGATGCCGCGCCCCTGGAAGTAGAAGATGTTCATGTTGACGTAAAGGCAGCGCCTGTCCGTAGAACTGAACCTCTCCTTGACATACTGCAGGAGGAACGTGGTCTTGCCGACGCAGCGCGTACCCTTGATGCCTATCATGCGGGCGCTCCAGTCTATCTCGTCCATAAGGACGCGGCGCACCGGGGCATTGCAATGTTCCACAAGGTATTTGTGCGTGCGGTAGAAATCTTCCATTCCTGTCTTTACTGTATGCTTTGGTGGCGCAAAGTTAAGAAATAAATCTTAATTTGCAAAGCCGACATTACATTTCGAGCGAACTTTTAATATTCTTTAAACATTAGTTGTTGACAGAACCTCCCACGATGTCGAGGAGTTCGTTGGTGATTGCCTGCTGGCGCGACTTGTTGTACTGCAAGTTGAGCGTGCGCAGCAGCTCGTCGGCATTGTCGGTAGCAGTCTGCATTGCCACCATGCGTGCGGCGTGCTCCGAGGCGTTGCTGTCGAGCAGGGCGGTATAGACCATCAGGTTGACGTAGCGCGGAACGAGCATGGAGAGGATGGTCTGCATGTCGGGCTCCACGATGAAGTTGTCGTTGAGCGCCCTACCCTGCTCGTTCTCGTACTCACGCTCCTTCTGGTGCTCCTGAAGGTAGCGCGTAGCCTCCTCGGAGGCGATGGTGCTCTTCAGGTCGCGGAAATGGTCGTAGTCCATAGCCGACTCGATGTCGATAGGCAGCAGCGTCTTGTTCTGCAAGATCTGGCTGCCGGCACTCTTGAAGTGGTGGTATATCATGTCAACCCTGTCAATGGTGCCACCCTCGAAGTCGCTCTGGAGCTGACGCCCTATCTCTGCACACTCTATGGAGCTGGGCTTGTCGGCAAGCTGCATGAAGTTGCCTGCCACTGGCACGCCGAGCTTCTGCACCTTCTCTGCCACCTTCCTGCCTATGGGATAGACAATGACGCTGACACCCTGCGACTGATAGTCCTCTATCGTTTTCTGCGTGAGTTTCAGCACGTTGGCATTGAAGCCTCCACAAAGACTTGAATTGCTGGAGAAGGCGAGTATGGCAACGGTCTTCACAGGACGAGCCTGAGTGATACTGCCCTTTGCATCGACATCGCTGGCAAGGAAAGTCTTGAGGATACGCTCCAGCATACCTTCGTAAGGGAGCATATTCTCTATCATCTGCTGAGCATGGTGAAGCTTGCTCGATGCCACCATCTTCATGGCACTGGTAATCTTACGCGTGCTCTGGACAGACGTGATACGGTTTTTTATTTCTTTTAGACTTGCCATATTATATACACTATCCTTATTACTTGAAGCTCTCAGCGACGTTAGCCATAGTATCGGCAATGGTCTTGGTCACTGCGTCGTCAATCTTTCCTGAACCGAGGAAGTCGAGAACCTCCTGATGCTGGTTGCGCATAGTCTCGAGGAACGCATCCTGACACTCGCGAACCTTGTCAACAGGGATGGAGCTCATGAGACCCTGCGTGCCACAGTAGAGAATGGCTATCTGCTCGCCTACCGGCATAGGGCTGTACTGTGGCTGTATGAGCAGCTGGTTGTTCTTACGGCCGCGGTCGAGAGTCATGGCGGTAACGGCATCCATGTCACTTGAGAACTTGGAGAAGCTCTCCAGCTCACGGTACTGTGCCTGGTCAATCTTCAGCGTACCTGCCACCTTCTTCATGGACTTTATCTGTGCCGAACCGCCCACACGAGATACGGAGATACCCACGTTGATGGCAGGACGGAAGCCCTGGTTGAAGAGGTCGGACTCAAGGTATATCTGTCCGTCGGTGATGGAGATAACGTTGGTAGGGATATAGGCTGACACGTCGCCTGCCTGAGTCTCGATGATAGGCAGGGCGGTGAGAGAGCCGCCACCCTTTACCTTGCCCTTGAGGCAAGCGGGGAGGTCGTTCATCTGCTCGGCAACCTCCTGCTGATCGTTGATCTTTGCCGCACGCTCCAACAGACGGGAGTGGAGGTAGAACACGTCGCCAGGGTAAGCCTCACGTCCAGAAGGACGGCGGAGGATAAGGGACACCTCACGGTAAGCCACAGCCTGCTTTGACAGGTCGTCGTAAACCACGAGGGCATGCTCGCCACGGTCGCGGAAATACTCGCCGATGGCAGCACCGGCAAACGGAGCGTAGTACTGCATGGCAGCAGGGTCGCTGGCAGTAGCGGCAACGATGATGGTGTAAGGCAGGGCACCGCGCTCCTTGAGGTTCTGCACAAGGGCTGCAACGGTGGATGCCTTCTGACCTATTGCCACATAGATGCAATATACTGGCTTGCCAGCCTCGTAGAAAGACTTCTGGTTGATAATGGTATCAATGGCGATGGCGGTTTTACCCGTCTGACGGTCGCCGATGATGAGCTCACGCTGCCCCCTACCGATAGGAATCATGGAGTCAACTGCCTTGATACCCGTCTGCAACGGTTCCTTAACCGGCTGACGATAGATAACGCCCGGCGCCTTACGGTCAAGAGGCATCTCGAAGGCATCGGTGAGGTCGATGTCGCCGCCGCCGTCGATAGCCTGGCCCAGCGGATTGATTACGCGGCCGAGCATATTGTCGTTAACACGGATTGAGGCGATACGCTTGGTACGCTTCACTACCTGTCCTTCCTTGATACCGCTCGTAGGTCCCAGAAGCACACAGCCGACATTGTCCTCCTCAAGGTTCATCACGATAGCCATAGTACCGTTCTCGAACTCGAGAAGCTCGTTAGCCTCGGCATTGCGAAGTCCGTAGATACGCGCCACGCCGTCACTGACAGTCAGCACGGTACCCACCTCGTCAAAGTTGGTTGAAGAGGATACGCCCTTCAGCTGGTCGAGCAACACCTGAGAGACTTCGCTTGGTTTGATTTTATCTGACATTGTTCAATAGTTTTTAGTTTAATGGCATCAGCCTATCTGCTTAAGAATTTTATTGAGCTGGGACTTTACCGAGGTGTCCATGCGGTAGGTGTCGTATTCGAGTACGAAACCGCCGATGATTTCAGGGTCAACCTCCGTCGAAAATTCCACAGTTCCTTTGGTACGGCTCTCCACCATCTTCCTCATCTTCTGCTCCATGGCAGCTGACACAGGGACGGCGGTGGTGAGCTTTCCGCGTGTGATGTTTTTCTGTTGACGGTAGAGGGTTATGTAAGAGTTGGCGATGAACTGCATGACAGACTCGCGCGCCTCCTTGAGCACCAAGTCTATAAGGCTTTCCGTCACCTTGCTAACCTTTCCACCGGCAGCAACCTTGAGCAGCTCCGTCTTAGTGTCGCGGGCTATCATGGGATTGTCAATGGTACGACGGAGCTCGGGCACCTTGATGTAGCTCTCGGCGAGAGTCTGCATCTCCTGATACACCTGGTCCTCTACCTTTGACTCAACGCTGCATTTAAGCAGTGCACGGGCATACCTTACTGATATAACTCCTATATCCATAAGCACTACTTGTCAACAGAAACCTCGTCCAGCAGCTTGTCTATAAGTTCCATCTGCGCCTTATCGTCAGAGAGATTCTTGCGAACCACCTTCTCGGCAACGAGGACAGAGAGCTGAGCCATCTCCGCACGAATCTCGCGCAGGGCGGAAGCCTTCTCTGACTCTATCTGTGCCTTGGCATCGGCAATGAGACGTGCCGCCTCCTCCTTAGCCTTGTCCTGGGCTTTCTCCACGATGACATCACGGGTGGCAGTGGCTTCCTTCAACAGTTGCCCCTGCTTCTCACGAGCCTCACGCAGGATGGACTCACTTTCTTTCTGTATATTGGCAAGCTTCTCGTTAGCCTCCTGAGCCTTACGCAGGCTGTCGTCAATGAACTGCTTGCGCTCATTGACCATGCCCACTATAGCTGGGAAACCGAACTTCCACAGGAGCGCAAGCACGATGAAGAACGTGATGCACATCCAGAAAAGCAAGCCAGTACTGGGAATCAACAAATCCATACGCTGTATAGAGTTTTCTTTGTTTGTTTACTTGTTTCTTATTAGTTCACGGACATCCCCCCACCCTTTCGCGTCGGGGAACATTCGCATGACGGCTCTTAGAATGAGCAGAGAAGTGCGATAACGGCACCAAACAGTGCAACACCCTCGATAAGGGCAGCCGCAACAATCATGTTGGTGAACAGCTTGTTCATCACTTCTGGCTGACGAGCCATAGCATCCATAGCACTGCCGCCAATCTTACCAATACCTACACCAGCACCGATAGCTGCGAGACCTGCGCCAAGACCAGCGCCTAACTTAGCAATACCTGCAGCTGCTTCAGCTGCCAAAATCATAGAAATCATAGTCTTTAAAGTTTTTGTTATAAGTTATTATTATTGTTATTTTCGAAGTTTCGATAACTCGTTATTTCGACATTTCGTTATTCCGATATTCCGTTGTTTCGGCATCTCGTTTTTTACTCTTCTTCAGGGTGTATCCTCGCCAGTCCTATAAAGGTGGCAGAAAGCTGCGTGAACACCATCGCCTGGATGAAGCATACAAGACACTCCAACGTGAGCATGAACACACTCATAAGCATGCTCACAGCTCCCAGTCCTGCCAACATACCGTAGCCCATCGTCGCTGCCACAAAGATGACGCACGTTATAGACAATGCTATCGCGTGACCTGCCATCATGTTGGCAAAAAGACGGATCATCAGTGCAAACGGCTTGGTGAAGATACCCACAAACTCTATCACAGGCATCAGCGGTATTGCCTTGAGTGCCAATGGCACCTCTGGCCAGAAGATGTCCTTCCAATAGTGCTTGGTTCCAGAGAACTGCGTGATGACAAACGTACAGAACGCAAGGAAGAACGTGCACGCTATGTTACCTGTGAGGTTACCTCCGAACGGAGGGAACGGTATGATCCCGAATACATTTGCAAAGAAGATAAAGAAGAAACAGGTGAGCAGGTATGGAGCATACTTCTCATACCCCTTTCCGATGCTCGGCTTTATCATATTGTCCATCACATACATCACAAGCATCTCAATGAAACCCACAAAACCTTTGGGTGCTTCATCGCTTGCTGTACGGTTCTTGTACCAACGTGCTGGCAACAAGATGATTAACAGCAGGAGAAAAGAGTCTATAAACAGTACACAGACCGTCTTCGTGATACTTATATCAAAGACACCCTGCTCCTGTCCGTTGACAATCTCTACGACCTTTCCCGCGTTAGGACCTTCTTCCGCTATCGTAAGACCTTCATACTCCTTGCCTTCGAGTATCTTGTCGCTAAGGAATGTGTGCCAACCCGTAGAACTGTGGACTATTATAGGAAGAGGAACGGCTACGGCATTCTCATGGCTGCCGATGATATGCCATTCGTAAGAATCCTTTATATGTCCCAGCACAGTACCGTTGACATCCACCTTGCCGCCCTCCTCGTTCGCCATTGCAGGAATGAGGCACAGCAGCATCACCGTCAGACAAAGTATGTGTTTAAACTTGTTCATATTGAAAATAATTCAATGTTTTAACATTATAGATATAATGACCATCGCAACATACATCAGAGAGGATATGAGGCAAAACGCCATTGCTTCTTCACGAGTATGCTCGCTCAGCAACATATAAAGTGCCACTATCGTTATTGCAACGACGAAGCGAACTGCTGCCACCAGGAAGTAGAATGTCACAGCCTTCTCTGGTTGGTATCTCTGTACTGCGCCCAGTCCCTTTACCCACACCACTGTCAGCATGGTGAAGACTACCAGCACAAGTACTATCCAAGGCATCGTTCTATGCACAATGACACATTGTTCCTCAGCACTTCAACGAAGCCGCCAGCCACCTGTATCTCCTCAGTCCCGTCAGCGTTGGTGTATTCCACCTTTCCCTCTGTCAGGGCAGATATCAACGGAGCATGGTTTTGGAGTATCTCCATACCACCTAGGACACCAGGTACCTTGACGCTGGTTGCTTCTCCTTCGTAAAGGATTTTTTCAGGCGATACTATCTTTAGTTTCAGCATAAGCTATCAGCTTTCTAAAGTTGTATATTACATTTGCGGTCGGGTTAGCCCTGAGCCTGAGCAAGAATTTTCTTACCCTTCTCTATAGCCTGCTCAATAGTGCCGACATTGAGGAACGCCTGCTCTGGCAGGTCATCCAGCTCGCCATCGAGAATCATATTGAAGCCCTTTATCGTATCTTCTATGCTGACCATCTCACCCTTAACACCAGTAAACTGTTCTGCAACGGCAAACGGCTGAGAGAGGAAACGCTGCACGCGACGTGCACGGTTTACGGTCAGTTTATCCTCGTCAGAAAGCTCATCCATACCAAGGATGGCAATAATATCCTGCAACTCCTTGTATTTCTGCAGTATCTGCTTGACACGCTGTGCACACTCATAGTGAGCCTTGCCTACAACGAGAGGGTCAAGTATTCGTGAGGTACTGCCTAATGGATCAACGGCAGGATATATACCCAGCTGGGCGATGCTACGAGAAAGCTCCGTTGTAGCATCGAGGTGGGTAAACGTGGTTGCCGGAGCAGGGTCGGTCAAGTCATCGGCAGGCACATAGACAGCCTGTACCGAAGTGATAGAACCCGTCTTTGTTGAAGTAATACGCTCCTGCATGGTACCCATTTCAGATGCCAGCGTTGGCTGATAGCCTACAGCTGAAGGCATACGACCGAGAAGTGCTGACACCTCGGAGCCTGCCTGTGTGAAACGGAAGATATTATCAATGAAGAACAGAATGTCACCGCCCTGATCACGGAACTCCTCTGCCACCGTCAGTCCTGACAACGCAACAGAAGCACGTGCACCTGGTGGCTCGTTCATCTGTCCGTACACGAGGGTTGCCTGTGACTTCTTCAGCTCCTCCGGATCAACAAGTGAGAGGTCCCACTTGCCTTCTGCCATAGCCTCCTTGAACTTATCACCATATTTAATAACGCCAGACTCTATCATCTCGCGTATGAGGTCGTTACCCTCACGAGTACGCTCTCCGACACCTGCAAATACAGAGAAACCGTTGTTTCCGCCCTTTGCGATGTTGTTGATAAGTTCCATGATGAGCACCGTCTTTCCTACACCGGCACCGCCGAAGAGTCCAATCTTACCGCCCTTCAGGTACGGCTCCAGCAAGTCAATCACCTTGATACCCGTAGCGAGCATCTCTTTTGACGTTGACAGTTCCTCATACTTAGGTGCCTCACGGTGAATAGGATAAGGGTTGTCCTTTGCCAATGGTGCCATGCCGTCAATAGGCTGACCGATAACATTAAGCATACGTCCCTTCATCTGTTCGCCCGAAGGCATACTGATAGGTGCTCCCGTAGGTACTACCTCAAGACCGCGCTGCAGTCCGTCGGTATTGTCCATAGCCACCGTGCGCACCGTGTCCTCACCGATGTGCTGCTGCACCTCGATAATCAGGTCGCGCCCGTCTGCACGCTTTACAACAAGAGCATCATGAATCTTTGGTAACACTTTCTCTGCTTCCTGCCCCTGCGTATCAAAGAATACATCTACAACAGGTCCGATAATCTGAGAGATATGACCGATAATTTGCGACATAATATATTAGTGTTTTAAGTTATTATTGTTCGTTTAGACAATAGGTTATTGCATGCAAATTTAGCAAAACTTTTTGAAACAGCAAATTTTTCTTGACAAAAATAACACTTTTGAAGAAATTTTCTTGCAGATTACAACAATTATACCTAACTTTGCCCCCGTATAGATTTCGCGTTTTTTATTTTTTAAACGAAATCGCCACGGAGGTTGATGCGTCCTGTATCAACCTCTTTTTTCGTTTATATGGACAATTTTTCTTTAAATTCCTTGCTTATAATAAAAAAAAGTATTATTTTTGTAACCAAATTTAAAATTTTGCTCCACCTTATTATATTTAAGGACACATGACGGTACTCATTACAGCAATACTAATAGTCAGTCTCCTGTTTATCGCAACGGAACGCCAGACCCACATCAACAAAGCCGCAATTGCAGTCTTTGCCTGTACGCTGGGATGGGTGCTCTACATCAGTTTCGGTGCCGACTTCGTGGAGAGTCGCCACCTGGCTGACTACAAGTCGTTTCTTGCCGGATTGCAGCCTACCAGTCTTGCCATAAAGCAGTATATCGCGAAGAATGTCTTTCTGCCCTATCTCGGTCAGGCTGCCGCCATAGCGCTCTTCCTTCTTGCCACCATGAGCATCGTCAACATCCTACATACAAACGGATGTTTCGATTTCCTAACCTTGTGGATACGTACTAAGAGCAGCCGCTTGCTGCTATGGAAACTTACGGCATTCACCTTCTTCGTTTCCGCCAACCTCGACAACATCTCAGCCATAGTGCTTATGCTGACCGTCACTAACGCAATATTGCCACGCACAAAGGATCGTAAGCTCTATGGTGCAATGGTGCTGTTGGCTGTCATCTTCGGCGGAGCACTCACCGTCATAGGCGACCCCGTTGGTCTCGTATTGTGGAACAAGGGTGCTATCACTGCCTCCAACTACACACTCGCAATGGCGCTGCCATGTATCATAGCGTGGGCATTGCCTACATTCATTGTAAGCACGCGTCTTCCCGAGAACGTGGACATAGAGCGCCCTACCCTGCCATATCGTGGCGACGACACAAACCTCAAGGTTTGGCAACGCCTTGTCATGTTCCTCGTAGGCATAGGCGGACTGTGGTTCATCCCCACCTTCACCAAGATAACCCAACTGCCTCCGTTCCTCGGAGCGCTATGCACACTCAGCCTGCTGTGGATTGTCAACGAGGTGTTCAACCGCAACCTGTTTACCAACCAGAAGCGCCGCATCAGCTTTGACGATACGCCTCACAAGATGCAGTATAACTCCATACAGCAGATACTCTACATCATAGGCGTGATGCTTGCCGTCGGCGTAGTCACCGAGACGGGAGCCATGGAGTGGTTTGCCACACAGATTGATACCCTCATCGGCAACATCTGGATTGTGGGCACCTTCACGGCTTTGATAAGCACCGTGCTCGACAGCTTTGCTTCATGCGTCACAATGGTATCTCTACACGATGTCTCCGACACCGTTTCATACTACTCCGTAGGCGGTGCCTATTGGAAGGTGCTCTCATTCGGCACCGCAGTAGGCGGCAGCATCTTAGCCATCGGCTCCATCAGCGGCGTCATAATGATGCAGATGCAGGGCACATCCCTTAAATGGTACTTTAAACACATCACACCACTGACACTTACTGCCGGCATAATAGCCTTCGTGGTCCTATGCCTGCAACAAGCCATATAAACAAAAAACAAAAGACACACATGGGAAGAATTAAGACAATAGGAATAATGACGTCTGGTGGCGACGCACCAGGAATGAACGCCGCCATACGTGCAGTGACACGTGCCGGCATCTGCAACGGTTTCACCATCAAGGGCATCTATCGTGGATGGGAAGGACTCATACACGGTGACATAAAGACCTTCACCACAGAAGACGTCTCTGGTATCATAACCCTTGGCGGCACCATCCTCAAGACCGCACGCTCTCACGAGTTTCGCGAGTATGAAGGCAGGAAGAAAGCCTATGACACCATGGTAAAGGAAGGCATCGACGCCCTCGTCATCATAGGCGGCAACGGTTCTCTGTCAGGAGCCCGTGAGTTTGCCCAAGAGTTCGACGTTTGCTGCATCGGTTTGCCTGGCACTATCGACAACGACCTCTACGGCACCGATTCTACCATAGGCTACGACACCACCATGAACACCATCATGGAGTGCGTTGACCGCATACGCGACACCGCCCAGTCCCACGAACGTATCTTCTTCGTTGAGGTTATGGGACGCGATGCCGGCTTCCTCGCCCAGAACAGCGCCATAGCCTGCGGTGCAGAGGCTGCCATCATACCAGAAGAGGAGACCGATGCCGACCAGCTTGCAGAATTCATGAAGCGCGGCATACGTAAGTCAAAGAAGTCGTGCATCGTCATAGTGTCCGAGTCGCCCAAGTGCGGTGCCATGTACTATGCCGAGCGCGTCAAGAAGGAATTCCCCGAGTACGACGTGCGTGTATCCATACTCGGACACCTGCAGCGCGGCGGTTCGCCTACGGCACGCGACCGCATCCTTGCCAGCCGCACTGGCGTTGGCGCCATCGAAGCCATCATGCAGGGACAGCGCAACGTGATGATCGGCGTACGTAACAACGAAGTGGTCTATGTACCCTTCTCAGAAGCCATACGCTCCGACAAGCCGATGGACAAGAAACTATTCACCGTTCTCAACGAACTAAGTATTTAACATAACATAAACGACATGAAAAAAATCATTCTAACCTGTGCCTGCCTCATGGCAACGGTCATGTTATCCGCTGCTGACAACAGCGCTTACTACCAAAACCTACCTATCGACCTCGTCAAGCCACAACAGCCCACCACGTCTGCAACCGTGATGAACATTAAGGAGTACGGTGCTGTGGGTGACGGCATCACTGACTGCACACGAGTAATTCAGAATGCCATCGACCAGCTCTCTGCAAAGGGCGGCGGTCAGGTGCTCATACCTGCCGGCATCTGGACTATTTCGCCTATCGAACTGAAGTCTGGCATCGAGCTGCACCTTGCCAAGAACGCCCTCGTCATCGTTACCCCCGACCGCACCAAGCACTTCAAACCGGGAGTACGTAAGGCACAGCCTGCCATCTCTGCCAACGGAGCCAACAACATCTCTATCACAGGCGACGGTATCATCGACGGCAACGGCGAGTATTGGCGTGCCGTAAAGCGTTCCAAGCACTCAGACGTGGAGTGGGAATACTACAAGTCACTCGGAGGCATCACAGCCATGAAGGGACAAGAGGAAATATGGTACCCCTACAACCTCAAGTCACTGCCTAACTTCGCCGAGTCAGTTTCCATGCAGGAGTCTCTCCGCACCTCTTTGGTCCGCATCAAGAACTGCGACAAGGTGCTCATCAGCGGCGTCACACTCCGCAATGCACCTAAGTTCCACCTCGAAATCGAAGACTGCTCCAACGTAACAGTTGACGGCACCGACATTCGCTGCCCATGGAATGCGCAGAACGGTGACGGCATAGACCTCAAGACCTCACAGAACGTACTCATCGCCAACAACGTAATCGACTGCGGCGACGACGGCATAGTACTCAAGGCTGCTACGGGCAGCAAGGCATTCGACCACAAGGCTATCGAGGACGTACTCATCACCCAGAATGTCGTTTACCACGCACACGGCGGCTTCGTCATCGGTTCAGAGTTCTCTTCAGGCGTTCATCGCGTCTGCGTCATTGACAACATCTTCTCTTCTACCGACACCGGTCTCCGTTTCAAGAGTTTCACCGGTCGTGGCGGCAAGACGAGCGATATATATATAAAAGGTGTAACAATGACCGACATCAAGAATGAAGCCATCATCTTCGAGACCGACTACATCAACGAGGCTATCCACAAGACCGAGGGAGCCGTAGGCACAGAGTGGATTCCTGAGTTCAAGGACATCCACATCTCCAACGTAGTATGTAATACCGCCAAGACAGGCATCAAGGCTAACGGCGCTCCTGGCACGGTTCACGACATATACATTGAGGACTGCACCCTTATCTACACCGACGTCAACACCGACATCGACCCTGACTGCAAGCTTAACCTCAAGAACGTCACAATCTCAAAGTTCGGTATCCCTGCGGCAAAATAACGGTACATACACCTTATTTATAAATATATAGAAGGCACCCACATGGGTGCCTTCTTTTTGCTTTGCGGAAACTATGCTTCTACACGTGGAAGCTGTGCATCTGCATGCGGAAACTTAGCATCCGCACGTGGAAGCTAAGCGCCCACACGCGGTAGTTTGGCTATTTCTTTCCCTTTTTCTTACCCTGCCTGAAGTTGGGGTTGTAGGATTTGGGCTTGTCCGAGTGACGCGACGGCTGCCTGTGCTCCCCTTCTTTATACCAGAAGAAGTATTGGCGCTGTGCGAGTTTCTCCTTCTGCGTCCTTGCCGTAAACACCGGCTCAAGGGTGTAAGGGTCGTAGCCAGTGTAGTACATCTCGGTGGCTGTTGTCATAGGTGTCGGCGTAAAGTCCTGCACCTGCTCCAGCTTATAGCCCATCTGCTTGGTAAGCTGTGCAAGCTCTGCCATGTCCTGCTCACGGCATCCAGGGTGTGATGAAATAAAATATGGTATCAGCTGCTGGCGCAATCCCTCTTCCTGGTTTATGCGGTCGAAGATGCGCTTGAAGTCGCGGAAGAGGCGGAACGACGGCTTGCGCATATAATGGAGCACGGTGTCAGAGGTATGCTCAGGGGCAACCTTGAGTCTTCCGCTGACGTGCTTTGTTATCAGTTCGCGGGTGTATTGGCGTGCCGCCTCATTGGTTTTCTCATCCTTGCTGTGGTGTAGCAGCAGGTCGTAGCGCACACCTGAACCTATGAAACTCTTCTTTACCTCGGGCAGGGCATCTACGGCGTGGTATATGTCGAGCAGTCGGGAATGGTCTGTATCAAGGTTTGGGCACACCTGTGGATGCAGACACGACGGTTTCTTGCATGCCTCGCACGCCTTCATGTTCCTGCCGTGCATGCCGTACATGTTGGCTGACGGACCGCCGAGGTCGCTGAGGTAGCCCTTGAAGTCTGGCATTTTGACCAGTTGCCTCACTTCGCGCATGATGCTCTCCTTGCTGCGGCAGGCTATGAACTTGCCTTGATGGGCTGAGATGGTGCAGAAGGCACAGCCGCCGAAACAGCCCCTGTGGAGGTTGACGGAGAATTTTATCATGTCGTATGCTGGTATGCGCTTGCCTTTGTACTTGGGATGCGGCACGCGCTGGTATGGCAAGTCGAATGAGGCGTCGATTTCCTCCGTCGTCATGGGGGGATAAGGAGGATTTATTACCACCTGCTTTATGCCCACAGCCTGAATGAGGCGCTGGGCGTGATACTTGTTCGACTCCTCTTCCACGTGGCGGAAGTTTTCAGCCTGTGCACGTTTGTTGCGCAGGCATTCTTCGTGAGAGTGAAGCACTATGTCGTCAGGGGAGATGCCGACCTCATGTTTTTCGGCAAGATATACTATCTGCGGAGTATCGCGGAGCTGCTGCAAGGTTTTGCCCTCGGCAAGTCCTCGGGCAAGCGTGAGCGTCACCTTCTCGCCCATGCCGTAGGTTATCATGTCGGCACCAGAGTCGCAGAGGATGCAGGGGCGCAAGGCGTCCTGCCAGTAGTCGTAGTGGGTGACGCGGCGCAACGATGCCTCTATGCCACCGAGTATTACGGGCACGTCGGGAAAGAGTTGCTTGAGTATCTTTGTATAGACAATACTGGGGTATTCGGGACGGCAGTCGTGGCGACCGTCAGGCGAATAGGCATCCTCGGAGCGCAGGCGGCGGTTGGCGGTGTATTTGTTGACCATAGAGTCCATTGCGCCAGGCGAGATGCCGAAGAAGAGGCGCGGTCTGCCGAGTTTCTTGAAGTCACGGTAGTCGCCGTGCCAGTCGGGTTGTGGCACAATGGCAACGCGATAGCCTGCCGCCTCAAGGGTACGCCCTATCACGGCGGCGCCGAAAGAGGGGTGATCCACATAGGCATCGCCGGAGAAAAGAATGACGTCGAGCTCTGTCCAGCCTCGCAGCTCACATTCTTTCTTGGTGGTTGGCAGGAAATCGGTAAGCAAGGCTATTATCCTTTCTTCTCAGTATAGAGGAGTATGAGGTTGTGCAGCGCAACGGGCTTCATGTTGGGGTGGTTGAGCACCTCAAGAGAGAGGTCGAGCAACGCCCTGTCTGAAGCGTTTGTCGATTCTACCAACGAACGCGTGTTGAGGCGCAGCTTGTCGAGCACGGTGTCATCCACTATGCCGTTGCTGTCAACAAGGTTACGGAAGAGCGAATATCTCTGTATGGTGTCGAGATGTTCATCACTGATTTGCATGGTACGTGTACCAGAGGCGTTGGAAACGATTGTGTACATTATAAGTTGTAAGTTGAAAGATGAAGGTTATCGGTTATTGGTTTAGGAAAGCGAGTATGCCTCGCATGACGAGGGCACGCTGGCTGGCATCGGTGATGCACTCGAAGGGGAAGCCCATGACAAATGAATGGCGCGGCGTGGCAACGGCGGCTGTCTTGCCGTCAGCATATTGCATGGCCACGAAGGCTCCCTGCTGTGGTGAGAGGATGTCGCTGCGCGTGGTGGCGTAGTGACGTTCGTTAAGGGTATTGGTGACGGAAAGCGTCTGCTGCAAGCCTGACACTATGCCGTTGAGACCGCGTATGGTGCCGTCGAACGAACAGTGGAGCACGTCACGCATGAAGGCTGCTTCGGCATCGTCTTCGAGCATGTCGGAAGCCACGTAGGAACCGCTGACGAGTAGCGTATGTCCGTTTCCTGCAGTGCGCATATAGTCGGCAAGTTGCTGCTGTAGCTGCTTTGAGAATGTCATGTATGGTTTCAGCGAGTGACCGTCGTTGCGCTCATTGCCGAGGAGCATGTCTATGCAGTCATACTGCGAAAGGTTCACCCCACCCCACTCCACGAGCGACTTTGTGGCACTCACGATGTTGTACTGTCCGGCAGAGGCTATCGCCTCGGCGTGCTCTGCCACATAGTTGAAGTCGTTGCCGGCGATGAACTTGCCCTGCAGCTCCTGACCGGAATAGCCGAAGGAGCCAGGACCTTCGCTGCCTGCCGTTGCGGTGGAGAACACCTGCTGCTGTCCGCTCCATCCCGCCGTCATGCCGTAGCTCACGCCCGGGTCGTCGTTGATGTCAAATCCCTTGTCGTCGTAACCGTCGTGCACGGCAGGTGACGAGAGGCGCTGAAAGCCGTTGACTATCATCACCGTCTTAGCTTCTGCACCATGATAGAGCACGCACAGCTCCTCTGTAGGGAAACTCTCGCCACCGGCATTGGTGGCGGTGACGCGGAAACGATAGAGCACATCGGGCTGCAACTGCATGGAGTAGCGGCTCTGCTTGACCTCCGTGCCGTTGTCGTAGCCATACTGTCCTGCCGACATATACACATTGTACGCCGTAGGCGTGGCACTGCTCTCGTCGCCATCACGCTGCGGCACCCATGTGAGCGATGCCAGTCCCTGTCTGCTCAGCGAGATAGAGAAATTCTCCGGACTCAGCGGCTGCACCACCACCGACTTCTCGCCGTGTGCCTCAGCCTCGTAGCGCAGTATCGTTTTATAAATAGAACGCGCGAGAGTGAACTTGAAGTCCGGGTCGTGAGCCAGTTTCATGTCTGGGAAACTCTGATGCGACAGAGTCTCGAAGATAGCTGACGGCACTGCGGGATAATGCGTCTCGCTGTAGTTGCGGTCGTAGAGGTGACGCCAGTTCCACTTGCCATAGCGCGAGGTGAGGTCTTTCTGTGACTGGTCGAGCAACTGCTGTGCAAGGTCCTTGGAGTGGTCGCGGGAGATGCCTGACGGCAGCTTGCCCTCGTCGAAGTTAGTGGAGCAGATAGCAAGCGAGCCGTAGATGGACTGCATATCCTTGTTGTAGCCTGCATCGGAGTGTACGGCGAGGCTTAGGTCTATAGGCACACGTTTGCCTTCCTTGCCAGGATTGTACGGCGAACCGCCACACAGCCAGTTGGTCATCAGCGAGCGCACATTTATGTCGTCCTTATAGTCGTCCTCTCCCTTATATCCGGCATACACATTATATGGCGCTCCTGCCCACTGTGCATAGTAGCGTGCACCCTCCAGTGAGCGCGGCATACCGCTCGTAGAGCCGCCTCGTGAAATGTTGCCCATGCCGCCGCCGAAGCGCACGGCATCTGTTGTCACCACACCCTTTGACGTTGAGCGAGCCGACACCACCACCCTGTTTGCGGCACTGTTGCCTGCATCAAAGTCGAAAGTACCGAGGTAAACCCATGTGCCTCCGCCCATCTGTTGGTTCACATGGAAGTCAGTGCGCACGCCCGTGTGGTACACCGTATATAGTGCATCGTCAATGCTGCCCTCCACAGTGGCATAGCTCACATACACGGCATAGCGTCCCGGCTTAGGTATGCTTGGCTGATAAGAAGCAAACGAGCAGTCGTCACTGCGTGTGGTGCCTATCTGGCGCACCGTGCCTTTTTCAAACGGATTGTAGCCGTCAGGTATCGTGTCCGTCGGAACGGCAAAGCCCATGACGTCAGCCTTGTGCCAACGTCCTGAATGCGTGCCTTCGGTATATCCTCCGTGCGGTAAGTCATTGTCAACAATCACCTCTGCCGTCTGCCAGTCGCGCTCACGAGGGGTAAACACGTTCGCACCGGCACTCTCAAGCATCGGTATTAGGTAAGGCACCACAATGGTTTGTGTGAAGAGGTCTTCCGTAGTAGAAAAGAAAAAGGGACGCTGCCATTTCCACTGCGCCTTCGCCTTGTCGTAGTATCTGCCGTGACTCTGCCACAAGGCTATATGACTGCCTGCAAGTCCTGCCGTTACCTTGTTGGGACGCGACAGATTGGTTACCCACGGCTCACCGTCGTAGCCGATGTCGCCCCACCAGCCGCCGCGGTGTTTCTTTGCGTGGCGCTCCTTGTGCTTCGGTTCTTCGTTCTTCTCGCCCTTGGCAAGATTCTCTATCGGTGTGCCGTTAACGAGAATAGTAACTTGATAGTAGCCATACTGCGCAGGAAGTTCTTTCTTTATACTCTTGCGTACCTTTTTGTATATCTTCTTTATCTGCTTCTCGGTAAACGCCTGCTCCGAAAACTCGTCGTCCATGTAGAGGGTGATGACGCTGTTCTCGTCGTCTATCTTCATCTCCTTCACGTGTTCATCTACGGAGTCGGCAAAGCATGGCACGGTGCAACTCCATGCCATCATGAGCAACAGTAATGCTACGTATCTTCTAATCATATTGCGAACTTTTCAGGGTGTCTGCCCTTGAAGTTTACATAATACTTCTTTATCTCCTGCATATCCCTCTCCACGTCGCCCGTCGGCACAAACGTCTCGGTGCACTGTATCAACTTGCGTTCGTAGTCCAAACCGTAGAGCAGCACTGGCATCTCAGCCTTCAAGGCAATGAAATAGAAACCCTTCCTCCAATGCGGATTACGGCTGCGCGTGCCCTCGGGGGTGATGCACAGACGGAACACGTCGGCTTCCTCGGCAGCCTTAGCAAGACTGTCGGTCATAGACGTATTCTTGTTACGATACACGGGGATGCCGCCGTAATGGCGGAATATGGGACCAAGAGGCCAGAAGAACCACTCCTTCTTCATGAGGTAGTTTATCGGCATTCCCTCGGCATGGGCATACAGTCTGCCTATCACAAAGTCCCAGTTGCTGGTGTGGGGTGCCAGACATATCACGAACTTCTTGGGGATGTCAACCGTGATATCCTTCGTCCACCCCATCTTCTTATACAGCAGCCACGCACAAAATCTCTGCACCATCACGAATGTAGGTTGCCTATCTGGTCAATGAGATCGTTGACCTCGTTATTAAAACTGGTTACCACCGCCTTGTAGTACTCCTTTGCCTTCATGCCTGGCTCTGGATGTGACACTCTCATAATGTAGTCAGAGTGCATCTTCATCAGCGCGGTGAGGAAAGAATCCACATTCGCCTCGTCGCTGTTGTTGCTGTACAACGCTGTTGCCACACATTCTGCGAACAACTCACTACAAACGTAGTTTATCTCCTTTTTTAAGTTTCTCTTGCTTGCCATAAGTTATAAGTGTTAACGTTTTTTTTGATGCTCAAAGTTAACAAAAAATTCTATATCAGCAAACAAAAGTGAGTATTTTTGACCTTTTTTTATATATTATGTGGCATTTTTGTGACGTTTGTCAGTATTTTTTCGTAATTTTGCACTCAAAACTAAAAACTATGGCAAAAGAACTCAAAGAACTCACAAAACGTGCAGACAACTATAGTCAGTGGTATAACGACCTCGTAGTAAAAGCAGACCTCGCAGAGCAGTCAGCCGTTCGCGGCTGCATGGTGATAAAGCCTTACGGCTACGCCATCTGGGAGAAGATGCAGCAGCAACTCGACAAGATGTTCAAGGAGACCGGCGCACAGAACGCCTATTTCCCACTGCTCATCCCCAAGTCATTTCTGTCAAGGGAGGCTGAGCACGTTGAGGGCTTTGCCAAGGAGGCAGCCGTAGTGACTCACTATCGTCTGAAGACCAACGACAAGGGCGACGGCGTTGTCGTTGACCCTGCGGCAAAACTGGAGGAAGAACTAATCATACGTCCTACCTCGGAGACAATCATCTGGAACACATACAAGAACTGGATACACTCATGGCGCGACCTGCCACTGATGTGCAACCAGTGGTGTAACGTGATGCGCTGGGAAATGCGCACACGCCCATTCCTGCGCACCTCGGAGTTCCTGTGGCAGGAGGGACACACCGCCCATGCAACACGTGAGGAGGCAGAACAGGAAGCACAGAAGATGCTCAAGGTATATGCCGAGTTTGCGGAGAAATGGATGGCTGTACCGGTAGTACAAGGTGTCAAGAGCGAGACAGAGCGCTTCGCCGGTGCCCTCGACACCTACACCATCGAGGCTATGATGCAGGACGGCAAGGCTCTGCAGAGCGGCACTTCGCACTTCCTCGGACAAAACTTCGCCAAAGCATTCGACGTTACATATCTCACCAAGGAGAACAAGCAGGAGTACGTATGGGCTACCTCATGGGGCGTTTCCACTCGTCTCATCGGTGCACTCATCATGACGCACTCCGACGACAACGGTCTTGTACTGCCTCCGCGCCTCGCACCGCTGCAGGTTGTCATAATACCTATCGGCAAGGGAGAGCAGCAGACAGAGATAGCCGACAAGTTCCAGCCTGTCATCGAGGCTCTCAAGGCTAAGGGCATCAGCGTGAAGTACGATGATGCCGACAACAAGCGCCCAGGCTTCAAGTTTGCCGACTATGAGCTCAAGGGCGTACCTGTGCGCATCGTGATGGGCGGACGCGACCTCGAGAATGGCACAGTGGAGATAATGCGCCGCGACACTTTGGAGAAGGAGACCGTAGCCTTCGACGGACTGGCAGAGCGCGTAGAGTCACTGCTTGACGACATACAGGACAACATCTATAAGAAAGCCCTCGCATATCGTGACGCACACATCTATGAGTGTGACGACTACGAGGAGTTCAAGGCTAAGGTAAAGGACGGCGGTTTCTTCCTCTGCCACTGGGACGGCACAGCCGAGACCGAGGCACAGATAAAGGAAGAGACACAGGCAACCATACGCTGCGTGCCTTTCGCCTATGAGCAGACACCAGGCACCGACATGGTGAGCGGCAAGCCATCAAAGTGCCGCGTGCTCATCGCCAGGAGCTACTAACTACACTTCGACCATATGGACACCGACCTAAACAAAACCTCTACGACGGGAAGTGGCGGCGAATCTCACCACCATCACCATCACCACCACAGCAGTAGTTGCAGTAGTGGCAGTTCGTCTAATTCCCTGATTGGTGAGTTCAAGAGGTACATGGAGGCAAAGCGCAAGGAGAAGAAGTACAAAGACTCCACCTCCAGATATCGTTCACACATGAGGGAGCGCCGCCTGCGCAAGAAGATTTACGAGTCGCTCCTCCTCATGCTCACCGTCTTCGTGCTGATACTCGTAGGCATGGGCGTCATCTACGCATACTACATTGATACATAACTTTTTATAACAACTAACTTAAACTAAAAACAAAACAAGCAAAATTTATGAAAAAGTACATTGCTGAAGCTATCGGTACATTCGTACTGACCTTCCTTGGCTGCGGAGCAGCCGTATCACTTGGTTGCGGAACTCCAGACGGCGGTTCTGCTGCTGTCGTAGGCACCGCAATCGCCTTCGGTCTCTCTGTTGTTGCTATGGCTTACACCATCGGTGGCGTTTCAGGTTGCCACATCAACCCAGCCATCACCCTGGCTTGCTTCATCGACAAGCGCATCTCTGCCAAGGACTGCTGTGGTTACATCTGCGGTCAGTTGATCGGCGGTATCGTAGCAGGTGCCTGCCTCGCTGTCATCTACGGCTGCGAGTCTGGTCTCGGTGCTAACGGTCTTGCAGGTGTTGAAGGCTGTGCCGGCACAGGCATCCTCATCGAGGCAATCCTCACTGCCCTCTTCGTCTTCGTAGTGCTCGGCGCTACCGACTCTAAGGTTGGCGCAGGCAGCTTTGCCGGTCTTGCCATCGGTCTCTCACTCATCCTCATCCACCTCGTAGGCATCCACTTCACCGGCACGTCAGTCAACCCTGCACGTTCCATCGGTCCTGCACTCTTCGCTTGCGGCGATGCCCTCAAGGACGTATGGGTATTCATCGTAGGTCCGTTCATCGGCTCTGTCGTTGCCGTTATCCTGTGGAAGCTCGCAGGTCCTTGCTGCTGCAAGAAGTGTTGCGAGAAGGAAGCAGAATAAGATACAACATTAAAGCATAAAGGCATGTGCAAGAAAATCGCTGATTTTCTTGCACATGTCATTTTTTCTTCGTACCTTTGCACCCGCTTTTGCGCTCTTTGCGCATCGGCACAACTTATTTTTATACACATTATTTATTATTTCACATTACAAAAAAATGATGAATCATTACGAAACCGTTTTCATTCTGACTCCCGTTTTGTCTGATGAACAGACAAAGGAAACGGTCGCTAAGTTCACTAAGGTACTGACAGACAACGGTGCCGAGATTCTGAACGAGGAGGCTTGGGGACTCAAGAAGATGGCTTACGCTATTGACAAGAAGTCAACAGGATTCTACTACCTCGTTGAGTTCAAGGCAGAGCCATCAGTTGTTGCAACACTCGAGACTGCTTATCGTCGCGAGGAGAAAGTAATCCGTTTTATGACCGTAAAGCTTGACAAGTACGCATCAGCATACGCAGAGAAGCGTCGCAGCAAGCTTTCTAAAAAAGAGGAGGCTTAAACTATGGCAGAAAATTCAGAAATCCGTTATCTTACAGCACCAACAATCGACACTCGTAAGAAAAAGTATTGCCGTTTCAAGAAGAGCGGTATCAAGTACATCGACTACAAGGATCCTGAGTTCCTCAAGAAGTTCCTCAACGAGCAGGGCAAGATTCTTCCACGTCGTATCACAGGAACATCTCTGAAGTATCAGCGTCGTGTGGCACAGGCTATCAAGCGTGCTCGCCAGATCGCACTGCTTCCTTATGTAACCGATCTTATGAAGTAAACAACACATTAAAAAGGAGGATTACACAATGGAAATCATACTGAAAGAAGATATCATCGGTCTTGGATACAAGAACGACATCGTGAATGTAAAGTCTGGCTACGGTCGTAACTACCTCATCCCAACAGGCAAGGCAGTTATCGCTTCACCGTCAGCAAAGAAGATACTCGCCGAGAACCTCAAGCAGCAGGCTCACAAACTTGCCAAGATTCTTGAGAAGGCAGAGGAAGATGCAGCAAAGCTCAACGGCGTATCAGTCGAGGTAACCGCAAAGGTTTCAGCTACCGGAGTTCTCTACGGCTCAGTTACTTCAGCTACAGTCGCTGAGGAACTTGCCAAGAAGGGCATCGAGGTTGACCGCAAGCGCATCGTCATGAAGGACATCAAGACCGTTGGTGAATACGCAGCAACAGTCATCTTCCACAAGCAGGTAAGCGTAGAGATACCTGTTACAGTACTCGCAGAGGGCAACAGCGCAGCAGCTAAGCCAGCAGCAGAGGTAGAGGCAGAAGCAGCAGCACCAGTAGCAGAAGAGACTCCAGCACCAGCAGCAGAGGATGCTCCAGCTACAGAGGCAGCAGAGTAAACCCACGCTTCGAAAAGAAAAAAACAAGCTATAACATAAATCCCGATTGTCTCACCCCCATGTGACGGCACTCGGGATTTTTTTTGAAATCAAAAGAACAATGAAAGCATTCGTATTCCCCGGTCAGGGCGCCCAGTTCACAGGCATGGGCAAAGACCTCTATGACAGCAACCCCAAGGCTAAGGAACTTTTTGACAAGGCAAACGAAATCCTCGGCTTCGAGATAACAAAGATAATGTTTGAAGGCACCGCAGAGGAGCTCAAGCAGACCAAGGTAACCCAGCCTGCCGTATTCCTCCACTCTGTCATCAAGGCTATCTGCCTCGGCGACGAGTTCGATGCCGAAATGACCGCAGGTCACTCTCTCGGCGAGTTCTCTGCCCTCGTGGCAGCAGGAGCGCTGAGCTTCGAAGACGGACTGAAGCTCGTCAGCAAGCGTGCTACGGCTATGCAGAAGGCATGCGAGGCTGCACCATCAACCATGGCAGCCATCATCGGACTCGACGATGCAAAGATTGAGGAGGTCTGCGCCGCCATCAACAAGCCAGGCAACGTCGTAGTGCCAGCCAACTACAACAACCCCGGTCAGCTCGTTATCTCTGGTAACGTTGAGGCTATCAACGCTGCTTGCGAGGCTCTCAAGGAAGCAGGCGCAAAACGCGCCCTCGTACTCCCTGTAGGCGGAGCATTCCACTCACCGCTCATGCAGCCTGCCAAAGACGAGCTGCAGGCAGCCATCGAGGCAACCGAGTTCCACACTCCACGCATCCCCGTATATCAGAACGTTGACGCAAAGGCACACACCGATGCCACCGAGATTAAGCAGAACCTCATCGCACAGCTCACTGCTCCAGTGAAGTGGACCTACGAGGTGCAACAGATGATAAAGGACGGTGCCACCGACTTCACAGAGTGCGGTCCTGGTAAGGCTCTTCAGGGCATGATACTCAAGATTGCCAAGGGCATCGAGGGCATCACCATCGAGGGAATACAGTAAGATACGTTAAACGTTAAACATTAAACATTAAACGTTAGGCGTTAAACGTTACTCCACTCTATTATTCTACACTAAAGGAGAATGGGATAAAAACAAGCACCGCAAGCTCATATAGCCTGCGGTGCTTGTTGCTTTATCTACATTTCATGCGGTCTTCCCAGCACAAGTTGCTGAATTTCATATTATTTATCCTCTCAGCCGATGCTCTTTCCCATTTCGTAAGCCTCCTGCAGTTTGGCGTTACCTTCTATCTCACGGGCATCATTCACGCCACCACAGAAAAGTGTCCCTGCCAGACGGCTCTTGGGATAGCAGTCTATCCAGCCTGTCAGACCTGTTTCGGCACGCTTAGGCGTCTCGACCTCATCCTCGGCTGCCGTTGTCAGCAAATAGACATCACGGAACTGGTAGTCCTGTTCGTACATCGCATTCATGCGGTCAATAAGTGTCTTCATCTGACCGCTCATCTCATAATAATAGATAGGTGTTGCCCAGCAGACGACATCTGCCTTCAATACTTTGGTCATAATGTCGTTCACGTCGTCCCTGATAACGCAACGCCCCAGTTTCTGGCAAGCCATACAGCCCTTGCAAAACTGGATGTTCCTGCCCACGAGCGAAATCTTCTCCACATCATTTCCTGCAGCTTTTGCACCTTCCACAAACTTCTCAGCGAGCATATCACTGTTTGAGCCTTGTCGCAGGCTCGTAGATATCACAATTACCTTTTTCATATTCGTATTTGTTTATAGTTCAACATACTGAAATTTACATTTCTGCGAATACACCCCATGCAAGTGTTATAAATAGGCAGAAAACAGCAACAGGTATCAATGGACACAAATAGAACAGCCACGTCATTCCCACTTTTTGGGAGAGTTTAAGCCACAACCTTATTAACGGGAACAGATAGATAGGGTAAAGCCAGATGGTCAGTGTTGCACCCCAACGGCAAATCTCGTCGATAGATGATTGGATAGGTGCATCCCAGATGAATAAGGACGCAAAGAAAACTATCGGCCACAACAACAGCGTTAGATGCATAAACCAGACAAAGGTTTTCTGGAGTGCAGTAGGTTTCTCTCCAAAAATACGAGCAGCAAGTCCTTTTGATTTATTTTTCTGTTCCTTCTTCATTTTATCTTATCATTTTGCTACCAAATTGGAATTTACTTCAATAAACCATAAATGAGTATATCGTAAAAGATACCTTCTTTAATCACAGCCTTGCGCATGATACCTTCTTGTTTAAAACCATTCTTTTGTAAAATATGCTGAGATGCTATATTGGTATGAAAGACATTTGCTGTAATTCGATTGAGACCAAGTTCCTTTATTGCAATCTCACACACTTGTCCCACAGCCTGGCTCATCAGGCCACGATTCCAATAGTCTTTCAATAACATGTAACCTAATTCGCCGTCAAGCCTGTATATATCTGCTTTTCGTTCAACGGAAACACTACCGACAATCTTCCCATCTACGACCATTGCGCGAAAAGTTCCGTCAATGCCTTCGCTTTTGGCAACCATATTCAGCCACCAATTAGCATCATCTTCTGTATAAGGATTCGGCAATCTGTCAGACAAGTATGACCTATCAACGGCATTGCATAAATCCTTCAGTTCTTTATAGTCGGTCAAAGACCATTTCCGCAATTCCATTTTCATACTTCTAAATTCCGATTTATCTGTTTCGCGACGAGTATGCCTATAATGTGCCGCAAGCTGAGCGGTGAGGCTTGATTGGCTCGCGTATTGCAAAAGTACGGCTTTTATTTGGAGCAGCCAAACTTTTTTGAAGAAAAAGAGATTAGGGGCGTTTCCTCTTGCAAAAATATTTTTGATTAACATTTTTTACCGTCACCATCACTTTTTAGACACATATTACTGAAATACAGGCTTTTAATATGGTGACGGTAAAATGCTACCGCATAAATAAAAAAACTGTCGGAATTACCATATCTGATTCACCATTGTTTTTGACAAAAAAAACTTCCAACGATTTGAAAGCACACTATGATTTTTCTATATCAGATATTATTTTTGTACCTTTGCAGATGTCATTAATAAAATAAATACATGAAGACAAAGTTACTAAGCAGCAATACACTGAAGGTCATTGCCATCATTGCCATGACGATTGACCATATAGCCTGGGTAGGCATAGAAACCTATGAGCAGGCAGAAACACCGATGCAGATTTTCCTGCACTGCATCGGGCGACTGACTGCACCGATGATGATATTCTTTGTGGCTGAAGGCTACTATCACACACACAACTACCGCAGCTACCTTATGCGTCTGCTCATGCTGGCAGTGATAAGCCATTTTGCCTTCTGCTATTTCAATATGTCGGGCTTCAATCCGCTCGACAATCTGCTCTTCAACGCTACGAGCATAATCTGGCCACTCATGTGGGGACTGATATTATTAAAGGTGTGGGATATGGACGGACTGCAACGCTGGCATAAGGCAGGCATAACGCTGCTGGCTTGCGCACTGACCTTCACATCTGACTGGAGCTGTGCCGCCCCACTGGCAATACTCATGATAGGGCGGAACAGAGGAAACTTCCACAAGCAGATGCTGTGGATGATGTTCATCATCTCGCTCTATGCCATAGCCTTCTCAATCTTCCACAGTCCCACCTACGGCATGGTACACATGGCTTGCTGGTTAACAGTGCCCATTCTCTCAATGTACAACGGGCAGAGAGGCAACTGTCGATGGCTCAGCAAATTCTTCTACTATTACTACCCCGCCCACATGGCACTCATCGGTCTGCTGGCAAGGATGGTGTGAGAGGAAACACCCCCTCTAACTCCCCCCAAGGGGGAGAAATGTTAGAGACATATGCTCCGACTACAGCATAGTTTGCAGGTTGGAGTTCTTAACTGTGAATTGTGAATTGTGAATTGTGAACTGTGGATTGTGAATTATGACATCACATACACTATCCCGCAACAAATAGCTGCAACAGGGAAGAGCCCCAGACCATACCATGCGGCAACGACACCTGCAAGGAGAGCCATTGCACCTGGCAAAGGTGTGGGCGTAGCCAGTATCATGTCGGGAAATGTCATGACGGCAAGCGTCACGTAAGGCACGTAATACAAGAAACTGCGCACGAAACGATTTTTTATCGGTCCATTTATGAGCGCCATAGGTACTATGCGTATGAGGTTTGTCACCACAATGGCTATCAGCAGATATATTATGATGTTATGCTTCTCCATCGCTACCCTCCTCCATTTTTATTGGTTTTAGCCATGCTGCAAGGGCAGAGATGAGTATCGTGAGCACCACAGTGCGCATTCCGCTGCTCCATTCACTCACCACAGGTGCCACTGCACACATCCCGCTCATTAGCAAACTTGCCATCAGTGCATACATCACGTTATGGTTCCTACGAGCTGGAGGAATGATTATTGCCAAAAACATACCATACAGCGACACGCTCAGTGCTGTCACCATAGGCTGAGGAAGCAAACTGCCTGCCATTATGCCCAAAGCGCAACCTGATGCCCAGAACAGCGTTGATATCAGGGCTGCTGAATAGGTATATGCTGGAGGAGTGTAGCCTGGGTGAGCTACTGAGATGCCAAATATCTCGTCTGTTATGCAACAAGCCATCAACAGACGATGCACCCACGATGTGCCTGGAGCAATTCGCTGTGACAGTGCGGCACTCATCAACATATAACGCAGGTTTGCCACCAGCCCCATCGCCACGACCTCGACATATGCCGCATTCACTGCCACCAGAGTATATGTGCCATATTCGCCAGCTGAAGCTCTGGTAAAAAAACTGCTCAAGAATCCTTCTGATGCCGTCAGTCCCGCCTTTGCTGCTATGATGCCAAGGGAGAACGCTACCGCCAGATAGCCCATAGCTATCGGAAATCCGTCTCTTAATCCATGAATGACATGTTGGTTCATAAACTATACTACTTTCTGCGGTAGGAGAATTTCCACACTCGTGCAGAGTATGCTGGCACCTCCATATCAATGCTCTGGTCACCCTTGATGGTAAAGGCTTTCTTATCGCCTGAGAGGAGGTCGGTAGCTGTATATTTCTTCTCTGGTATCTCAAGGAACTCTATGGCATGCTGGGGTATCTTCACGTCTATGTCAACGGCATTGCCGTTGAAGTTGCAGACTACAAGGAGCACCTCATTGTCCTGCTTCCTGAGGAAAGCAAACTGCTTGTTGTTGTCGAAACGAGCCGACCACGGGTTGGCATACATGAGGTCGTAGAACACTCCGTCAACGGCTTTCTCCTTGCGTGCTATCTGCAGCACTTTCTTGTGGGTGTTGTAGATGTACTGTTCCTCTTCTGTGAGCTTGCCCTCGTCTGCTCGGCACAGGGTGTCGATGCTCCAGTAGTCGAAGATGGTAGTGCGACCGTCCTTGCCCGAGAAACCTTCCTTGTCCATGCCACGCTCACCGTATTCCTCGGCAGCATAGAGCATGAAGGGGTTAGCCTGCATAAGAACACTTGCCACAAGACCAGGGATGCCCTTCTCGGCTGAACCTGCGAAGTCGGCAGAGGCAACACGTTGCTCGTCGTGGTTTTCGAGGAAGTAGAGCATGTGGGAACCTATATCGTCTGTTGACTGCCATGCACCCGTAATGAAACTTGCCGAGCCATTGCCGCAGATAGTGTTGCGCATGGTGTCATACATGCCGACCTTGTCGTAGAGGTAATCGAAGCCTGCGCCGATGTAGTTGCGGTACTGGTTAGGGTCATAGACCTCGCCGATGAACACTATCTGTGGATAGAGGAACTTCACTTTGTCGGTAGCCCATGCCCAGAAAGCGGCAGGCACCATCTCTGTCATGTCGCAACGGAAGCCGTCAACGCCTTTCTTTGCCCAGAAGAGCAGTATGTCGGTCATCTTGTTCCATGTGTCGGGTATGGGGTCGAAGTGTCCGTAGTGCGTCCAGTAATCCACTCCGTAGTTGAGTTTGACGGTCTCATACCAGTCGTTGATGCCTGGGTTGGCATCGAAGTGGTCGTTGCCTGTTGACTTAGCAGGCTCCTCCACGTATGGGGGCAAATCCTTGGTGAGTCCGCCGTTTGACTCGCGCAAATCAAAGTATGGGTCGAAGCGCTGACCAGGACAATAGTAGAAGTTGTTCTGCGGGTTGAAGCCTTCTTCCGTATTATCGTCTGCTCCGAGGTCAACGACGCCTTCAGGCTTGGCAATAGACTGATACTGACGCGCCACGTGGTTGGGCACAAAATCCATGATAACCTTCAGTCCTGCCTTGTGGGTGCGGGCTATGAGGGCTTCAAACTCCTGCATACGCTTATCAACGTTGACGGCGAGGTCTGGGTCAACATCGTAATAGTCGCAGATGGCATAAGGAGAGCCTGCCCTACCCTTCACTACGGCAGGATGTTGCGTCGGTATGCCGTACTGTGAGTAGTCGGTCTGAGTGGCATGGCGTATCACACCTGTAAACCAGATGTGTGATATACCCATGTCCTTTATTTTCTTGAGTTCGGCAGCGGTGAAGTCGTTGAACTTGCCTGAGCCGTTTTCTTCTATTGTGCCCCACTCCTTGCGTGTGGTGTTACGATTGCCGTAAAGGCGTGTAAATACTTGGTAGATGAGGATTTTGTTTGTCATATTTTTTAGGAATTAAGGGGTGTTAGTTTACTACGTTTTGTGGTTTGCCGTTGAGGAACGCCTCGACATTCCGCATGGCGATACGCATCAAGCGCTGACGGGCTGCAAGGGTTGCCCACGCTATGTGGGGGGTGATGTGGCAATGGCGTGCCGTGAGCAGCGGCGAACCGCTGACAAGCGGCTCCTCGGTGAGCACGTCGATGCCTGCGGCATAGAGGCTGTCAGCGTTGAGGGCATCGGCAAGTGCCTGTTCATCAATGAGCGGTCCTCTGCCAGTGTTGATGATGATTGCCGTAGGCTTCATCATGGCAAGGTGCTCCTTGTTTATAATATGCTTCGTGGATGGCGTCAAGGGGCAGTGCAGGCTGAGCACGTCGGCTTCCTTGAACAACTGTTCCAGTGTCTCCACCTTATTTATATATATAGGGAGCTGCTCCTGCGTTTTGCTGGTGAAAGCTATGACGTTCATGCTGAGGGCGTGGGCTATCTCTGCCGTTGCACGCCCTGTGTTGCCAAGCCCCACGATGGCTAAGGTCTTGCCTGCCAGCTCCATCTGAGGCGTCACGGTAAAGGTAAAGTCTGGACACGAAGCCCACTCTCCCCTATGCACCGCCTCGTCGTGAGCGGCTATGTTATTGGTGATATGAAGCAAGTGGGCTATCGCCAGCTGTGCTACGGATTGGGTGCTGTAGGCTGGTATATTGGTAACCACGATGCCAAGCCTTGCAGCCTCATCGACATCAACCACGTTATAGCCTGTGGCGAGTACGCCAATGTATTTCAGTTTGGGCAGCTGAGAGAGCACCGCCTTATCGAACACCACCTTGTTTGTCAACACCATGTCGGCATCCTTGGCACGCTCAACGGTGAGCGATGGCGATGTACGGTCATATTTCTCGAACACCACCTTTTCGCCTGTAGGGGCTGTTATGTTGTGCCAGGGCTCCCATGATATGTCGCCCGGATTGGCGGCATAGCCGTCCATTTCTATCAGTTTCATAATTATGTATTTAGAATTATGAATTCTTTTCCCATTCGTTCCATTCCTTCATAACCTTCTGCCAGTCCGCTTCGCCGGCATCTTTCAGTCGATTGCGCTCACGCTTCGCCTTCATGTCAGCAATGGTGGCATCATCGAGTATCTGTATTGCCCTGCGGTCGATGGCAGCATATAGCTCGTCTGGTCCGAAAGGCTTGCCTGGCTCGTTGAAGTCAGAGATGTTAAACTCGAAGTCAGTCCTGAGCACATGGCGAATCTCTTTCTGCTTCAAGCGGTTCGCCTTGCATTTCATGCGCAGGAGTTTGGCTATCTTGCCTATCTCTGTTTGTGAGTATTTGTTTCTTCCCATAGAACTAAAGACTTTAAGGACTTTAAGGACATTAATACAATAGAAGTAGTCCGGCGAAAGCGGCGTAGGCAAGCATGCGGATGGGATTTATATGCTTTAGCTTCACACCTATAACTGTTGCTATGAATATGAATACGGAAATCCAGAAGTGCCAGGGAGAGACGTCGAGCGAATTGAAGTTCTCGCTATTGCAGAGAAGCAGGGTTGCTGCCGCCATAAGTCCCACGATGGCTGGGCGCAGTCCCAAGAAGATGCTCTGCACCACGTTGGACTCCATGTACTTGAGGAACAGTTTACTGACGATAATCATCAGGATGAAGCTGGGAAGTACCAGTGCAAACGTTGCCGTCAGACTGCCGAGAATACCCATCAGCATGCTCCCCGTCTCATTGTACAAGGTGGTGTAACCGCAGTATGTGGCACTGTTGATGCCGATAGGACCAGGCGTCATCTGTGAGATGGCAATGATATTGGTAAACTCTGCCGACGTCATCCACTTATGGCTCGCCACCACCTCATACTGTATTAGCGAGATGATGCCGTAGCCCCCTCCGAATCCGAAGAGACCTATCTTGAAGAATGTATAGAAAAGTGCTAAGTATATCATTCTGACGGTTTAAGGAATAGTCCATATACGTAGCCGCCGATGCCGGCAGCAAGGATGATGTAGATAGGGTTAACACCCAAGCCCCAGATGAGCAGTGCCGAGACTATGGGTATCCAACAGTTCAGCAGGCTTATCTCCGCCTGCTTCATCATATTGAAGGTAGGGATAGCCATCAGTGCCACCACTGCGGGACGTATGCCGGCAAAGGTCGCTGCCACCCAAGGCACCTCCTGAAACTCATGAAAGAACATGGCTATGAGCAGTATGCAGAGAAGCGACGGGGCAGCAGTGCCGAGTGTGGAGACCAGTGCACCCTTTACTCCTTGCAACTTGTAGCCTATGAAGATGGAGATATTGACGGCAAAGATTCCAGGACAGCTCTGCGCCACCGCCATGAGGTCAAGCAGAGTCTGCCTGTCTATCCATTTTTTCTTATCCACCACCTCTGACTCGATGAGCGGAATCATGGCATATCCGCCACCTATGGTGAACATTCCTATTTTAAAGAACGTCTTAAACATTTTTCTCTATCCAAAGGCGTGCATTGACGAATGCCTCGTGCCAAGGTGTCACCTGGTCAGTGAGACGACGCTCCTCTGGGTAGTAGCCGCACTGCCAAGGGAACTGCGTGCGCTCAGGGTGAGGCATGATGGCGAGGTGTCTGCCGTCCTTGCTTGCCAGTGCCGCAACATTGTATGACGAACCGTTAGGGTTGGCAGGATATTCGCTGTGGTTGTACTTAGCCACGATGTTGTACTGCTCTTCAGCCAAAGGCAGGTTGAACTTGCCCTCGCCGTGAGCCACCCAGCAACCAATCTTCTTGCCTGACAGCGAACCGAACATAATAGAGTCGTTCTGCGGTATCTGCAGAGTAACGAATGTTGACTCGAACTTGTGGGAGTCGTTATGCAGCATCTGAGCATAGTCGCGTGCGTTGTTCACTGCATGGTCGTTATTGAGCAGACCGAGTTCCACCATCAGCTGACAACCGTTACATACGCCGAGTGACAGGGTATCCTTCCTTGCATAGAACTTGTCGAGCGACTCCTTCGCCTTCGGGTTGTAGAGGAAGGCGCCAGCCCATCCCTTTGCAGAACCGAGCACGTCGGAGTTAGAGAAACCGCCGCAGAAAGCTATGAGGTTTACTTCCTCCAGTGTCTCACGACCAGTGATAAGGTCGGTCATCGTAACATCCTTCACGTCGAAGCCTGCGATGTAGAATGAGTATGCCATCTCGCGCTCAGAGTTAGTACCCTTCTCACGTATGATAGCAGCCACAGGGCGCTTCTTCTCTGGACGAGGCGTAACGGTCAATGGCTTAGCGTTCCCGTTAAAATCCCACTCCACAGGAATATTCTTGTAGTTGATGAAACGCTCTGATGCCTTGCCGTTGAAGCTCTGCTTGCGATCGAGCAGGTATGAAGTGCTGTACCAAGTGTCGCGCAGCTCGTCAATGTCGAAGTCGAATGTCATCTCGCGCTCAGCCCTCAGTGCGTTAGGCACGTTGGCGTTGCTGATGCTCTTGGTAATGGTAATCTTGCGCTCTGGCTGTGTGGAGCCAATCTTGGCATAGCCAACGCCAGAGTCCTCCAGTATCTTCTTCACCTTCGGCGCATCCTCCTCGCGTATCTGGATAACAACACCAGGGTTCTCGGCGAAGAGCAGCTTAACGATGTCACCCTCCTGTATCTTGTCGAAGTTAAGCTTCAAGCCGCCCTTGGTGTTGGCGAAGCACATCTCAAGCAGCGTGGTGATGATACCGCCTGCGCTGATGTCGTGACCAGCCAGGATGAGTCCCTCCTGCACCATCTGCTGTATGGCGAGGAAAGCATCACGGAAGTACTCCGCATTCTTCACCGTAGGAACGTCGGAACCTACCTTGCCGAGAGTCTGGGCAAAGGCAGAGCCGCCGAGCTGCAACTGGTCGAAAGAGAAGTCGATATAGTAGAGGCGTGAAGCCTTCACATCTTTTATTACGGGGCTAACGGTCTTCTTCACATCGTTAACCTCACCGCCTGCACTCACGATAACGGTGCCAGGAGCTATTATCTTCTTGCCGTCAGGATATTTCTGCGTCATTGAGAGCGAGTCCTTACCCGTAGGCACGTTTATCTGCAACTCGCAGCAGAAGTCCGACAACGCCTTCACTGCCTTATACAGACGTGCGTCCTCACCCTGCTGGGCACGGCAAGGCCACATCCAGTTTGCAGAGAGTGATACCGAATCCAATCCCTCTGCCATTGGTGCGAAGACTATGTTGGTAAGAGCCTCGGCAACAGAGAGCACTGAACCAGCCTCTGGACTTGCCAGTGCCGCCTGCGGCGCATGGCCTATTGATGTTGCGATACCCTTAGTGCCTGTATAGTCGAGAGCCACCACGCCACAGTCGGAGAGCGGCAACTGCAACTCACCCTGACACTGCTGGCGCGCTACCCTACCAGTCACTGAGCGGTCCACCTTGTTGGTCAGCCAGTCCTTACAAGCCACAGCCTCAAGTTGCAGCACGTTCTTCAGGTATTCCTTCACTTGGTCGTTCATGGTGTTGCCTGTTGACAGTCCGCTGACGTCGTATGTAGCAACGTCATACTTGCGCTCCACCGTCTTATCCTCCATGATGGTCTTTGGCGAGCTGCCGAACATCTGGTCAACAGAGAGGTCGAACGGACGCACGCCATCAGCCTGCTCAAAGGCAAAGCGGTGGTCGCCTGTCGTCTCACCTACGGTGTACATCGGAGCCCTCTCGCGGTCGGCTATCTTCTGCACGTGCTCTATCGCATTCTCGTCTATCAGCAAGCCCATGCGCTCCTGCGACTCGTTGGCTATTATCTCCTTGGCTGACAGCGTCTTGTCGCCTATTGGCAACTTGCTCATGTCTATGAGTCCGCCACAGTCCTCAACAAGTTCAGACAAGCAGTTTACGTGACCTGCTGAGCCGTGGTCGTGGATTGATACTATTGGGTTCTCGTCTTCCTCGCCCAGCGCACGCACCACGTTGTAGGCACGCTTCTGCATCTCAGGGTTGGCACGCTGCACGGCGTTCAACTCTATACCAGAGGAATAGCGACCTGTCTCCACACTTGACACTGAGCCGCCACCCAGTCCTATGCGGTAGTTCTCACCACCCATCACCACTATCTTGTTGCCTGCCTCGGGCTTACCCTTCAGACAGTCGCGCTTGATGCCGTAGCCCACTCC
>JAFVBX010000014.1 GCA_017479675.1 Prevotella sp. | reverse complement strand
GTAGATGACTCTATCGACGTGCTCACAGACCGCAAGGCACCTTGGCGCGACGAACTGCGCAAGAGCATGAAGCCAAAGGAGCGCACAGCCATAGAGCGTGTGAAGATGCCTGAGCTCGACCCTGTATATCGTGCTACGACACGTACAGAGGAGGTAAACATAGGTCTGACCAAGGAGATGGCTCTCACAGAGGCTAAGCGTTGTCTGGACTGCGCCAACCCGTCATGCGTAGAGGGCTGTCCTGTAAACATCAACTTACCTTCATTCATCAAGAACATAGAGCGCGGACAGTTCCTCGCTGCTGCCAAGGTGCTGAAGAATACCTCTGCCCTGCCTGCTGTATGCGGACGTGTATGTCCACAGGAGAAGCAGTGCGAGAGCAAGTGCATACACCTGAAGATGAACGAGCCGGCTGTGGCAATAGGTTATCTGGAGCGCTTCGCTGCCGACTACGAGCGCCAGTCTGGTCAGATGTCTCTGCCAGAGGTAGCTCCGTCAAACGGTATAAAGATTGCCGTAGTGGGCTCAGGTCCTGCTGGACTGTCTTTCGCTGGCGACATGGTGAAGAAAGGTTACGACGTTTACGTCTTCGAGGCACTGCACGAGATTGGCGGTGTGCTGAAATATGGTATTCCTGAGTTCCGTCTGCCTAACGCCATCGTTGACGTTGAGATAGAGAACCTCCGCAAGATGGGCGTACACTTCCAGACTGACGTCATCATAGGCAAGACCATATCTGTTGACGAACTGGAGAAGTCTGGCTTCAAAGGCATCTTCATAGGTTCTGGCGCAGGTCTGCCAAACTTCATGAACATACCAGGCGAGAACCTCATAAATATCATGTCATCCAACGAGTACCTCACACGTGTGAACCTCATGGATGCTGCAAACCCAAAGACGGACACTCCGATGAATCTCGGCAAAAACGTACTCGTAGTGGGTGGCGGTAACACAGCTATGGACTCTTGCCGCACGGCAAAGCGTCTGGGTGCCAACGTGACTCTCGTATATCGTCGTTCAGAGGCTGAGATGCCTGCACGTCTGGAAGAGGTGAAGCACGCTAAGGAGGAGGGCATCAACTTCCTCACGCTGCACAACCCTGCCGAGTACATCGGCGATGACAAGGGTGCAGTGGCAAAGGCTGTGCTCGAGGTGATGAAGCTCGGCGAGCCTGACGCTTCAGGTCGTCGCTCACCAGAACCGACAGGCGAGAAGATAACAATAGACGTTGACCAGGTGGTGGTAGCAGTAGGTGTATCGCCTAATCCACTCGTTCCTACATCAATCAAGGGACTGGAGCTGGGACGCAAGAACACCATCGCCGTTGGCGAAGACATGCAGTCATCACGTCCTATGCTCTTCGCTGGTGGTGACATAGTACGTGGCGGTGCTACCGTAATCCTCGCTATGGGTGACGGTCGCAGGGCTGCTGCCAACATGCATGAGGCTCTTTCAAAATGATTCCTCCTTCAGAACTACCGATAAACGCAGATGGAAGTGTGTTTCACCTCCATCTGCGTCCTGAACACCTTGCCGAGCGTGTCATCCTCGTTGGTGACCCTGGCAGGGTGAATACTGTCGCTTCGTTCTTTGACAGTGTAGAGTGCGACATACAGTCGCGAGAGTTTCACACCATCACAGGCTCTTACAAGGGTAAGCGCATATCGTGTGTCTCTACGGGCATAGGGTGCGACAACATCGACATAGTGATGACGGAGCTCGACGCCCTCGTCAACATAGACCTTGAGCAGCGCCAGTTTAAGGAAGAGCATACGACACTCACCTTGGTGCGCGTAGGCACTTGTGGTGGAATACAACCCTTCACTCCGCTTGGTTCGTTCATAGCAAGCGTGAAGAGCATAGGTTTCGACGGACTGCTCAACTACTACGAAGGTCGTGACGAGGTGTGTGACCTCGCACTGGAGGAGGCTTTCTGCAAACACATGAAGTGGAGCACTAAGAAAGGTGCACCATACGTAGCTGTTGCTGACAAAGAACTGATAGACCGTGTGGCAGCAGACGACATGGTCAGAGGCATCACTGTTTCTTGCGGAGGATTCTACGGACCACAAGGTCGCTTCGTTCGGCTCATCCCTCAAGACTACGAGCAGAACTTGAAGGTTGAGAGTTTCTCCTACATTGACCCACTCAACCCAGATGCTGCGCCACTTGAAATATGCAACTTTGAAATGGAGTCGTCTGCCGTAGCAGGCATGTCTGCCCTGCTCGGTCATAAGGCGATGACCTGTTGCATGGTGGTGGCTAACCGCTACACTATGGAGATGGACACGGAATATAAGAATACTATCGAAAACCTCATCACACTTGTTCTCGACAGGATATGAACGCCCTCTACACCATACTGCTTCTAATACTCAGCAACGTATTCATGACATTCGCATGGTACGGACACCTGAAGCTGCAACAGAACGGCATATCGTCAAACTGGCCGTTGTTCCTCGTCATAGCATTCTCGTGGGCTATAGCTTTCTTTGAATACTGCTGTCAGGTGCCTGCCAACCGCATCGGCTTCGTTGGCAACGGCGGACCGTTCTCGCTTGTTCAGCTGAAGGTGATACAGGAGTGTGTGTCACTCATCGTCTTCACCATCCTTGCCAACATCATGTTTCAAAACGAGAGCCTGCACTGGAATCATGCCGCTGCCTTCCTCTGCCTCGTTGCCGCCGTCTATTTTGTCTTTATAAAATAAACACTAAACCTGTTGAATTCCCTACAACATAACGATATCATTGCTGCCCCCGCCACTGCTCTCGGCGGCGCCATAGGCGTCATACGAGTGTCTGGGGCTGGTTGTCTTGACATAGTTTCAAAGGTTTTCAGCAAGGACATCACATCAGCCAAAGGCAACACCGTTTACTACGGCAACATCACAGACAGCGAGGGCACAACAATAGACGAAGTCCTGACAACCGTTTTTCGTGCTCCACACTCCTATACCGGCGAGGACAGCGCTGAGATTTCCTGTCACGGTTCCACCTATATATTAAATAAGGTGTTGGAACTTCTCGTACAAAACGGTTGCCGTATGGCAAACCCAGGCGAGTTTACACAGCGTGCCTTCCTCAACGGCAAGATGGACCTGTCGAAAGCCGAGGCTGTCGCCGACCTCATAGCGTCAACAAACCGTGCCACACACCATCTTGCCGTAAGCCAGTTGCGAGGACACTACTCTTCTAAACTGGCGCAGTTGCGCGAACATTTGCTGAAACTCACTTCGCTCTTAGAACTTGAACTCGACTTCTCTGACCATGAGGAACTGGAGTTTGCTGACCGCACCCAACTTTACGACCTTGCACAGCAAATCTCACAACATATCTCTACCCTCGCCCACTCGTTTGAAACAGGACAAGCCATAAAACACGGCATACCTGTTGCCATCGTGGGCAAGACAAACGTGGGCAAGAGCACCCTGCTCAACAAACTACTGAAAGACGAACGCGCCATCGTAAGCGACGTACATGGCACCACACGTGACACCATAGAAGACACCATCGACATCAATGGCGTCACCTTCCGCTTTATAGACACCGCCGGCATACGCCAGACCACAGACACCGTAGAACAGATAGGCATAGAGCGCACATATCAAGCCATCGACAAGGCACGCCTTGTACTTTGGATAATAGACGAAAAGCCGACGCGAGAAGAACAACAGGATATGGCTGACCGTTGCAAGGACAAGAAACTGATAGTAGTGTGCAACAAATGCGACCTCGACAAAAACGTATGTGTCTCATCCTCAAAACAAAGCACGCAACTACTCCATATCAGCGCAAAATACGGAACAAACCTTATTGAATTGGAAAACGCCATATACAAGGCTGCCAACCTTCCCGAACTATCAGAAAACGACATCATAGTAACCAATGCCCGCCACTATGATGCCCTTGTAAAGGCACAGCAAAGCCTTAAAAATGTTATAGCAGGCCTCGCTCCGCAAGAAAACGGAATCCCCGTCAGCGGCGACCTCCTTGCCGAAGACCTCCGTCAAACCCTCTCCCACCTTGCCGACATCACAG
>JAFVBX010000076.1 GCA_017479675.1 Prevotella sp. | reverse complement strand
GAGAGTATGAAGATGTCTGCGAAGAAAGACAAAGCATGGTACAGCTGCTTGCGCTCCAATTTACTGAGCAACATACAACCATTGGAGTTTCGTGCGAGTTTATCCAGCTGTTCGATGAAATGGGCTTTTATGTTTTGTGGCAGACGGTTCCATGTTTCAACTGGTGTGCCAGACTTGACCATCAGCAAACCCTTTTGGCATGACTTATAGAGATCCACCTTTCCCGTCTTCAGATTGATGCCTAGCCATAACTGGCGGTTGACGATGCACTGGGCTATCTTCTCGGTGTGTTCGCCTGTCCACTGAACATTTCCAAACATCATGCGCTGGAGTTGGGATGGATTCTGTGTGAATAAAGTAAGGAACCAGTCATAGAAGGACTGTGCTTCCGGTGGAACGCAATCCTTCATCATGGCATACATGTTATACAATGTGGTGAAATCACCTTCAGGCACCTTGTCTATTCCTCTTTTGAAGTCAGCATAGACTGCCTTGGTCTGATTCTTCCATGTGTGGATGAACTGGTCTGTTTTCTCTTTTCTCAGCGAGAAATCTGGCAATATCTTTGAAAAATTCAACTTAAACATGACTCTGTAGATTATTGGTTAGACGACTTCAGTTTACCTAAAAGCAGAGAAAGGTCCTCCTCAGAGAGCTCAGCAAGCTCAGCAAGCAGTTTTTCACGCTTGGAGTGCTCCGTGTTCAGTTCTAACAGCTTGGAGTTGTATTCCATCTGTTTCTCCAAAGGATATGTATCAAGATAGATATGCGTGATGGCATGTTCACCAGTTGAGTGTCCCATGCTCTCTGAGATGTAATCCACTTCCACACCTGCGTTATGAAGGTTGGTGGCAAAGGAGTGGCGACACCAAGTTCCAGATGGTTTGATGGACTCGTCCCATTGAAGAACTTCATGACAGACATTGTCCATCCTTTCCCGTACATTTTTATTCTCCTGTTGCGTTCTCTTCCTGCGGTCTTCCTCGGTTTCTGCACCATTGAATATCTGAGGGAACACATAGCCGTCACGTGTAGGTGGTGCTGCTATCTCATCAAGGATGCGCTGTAAAGGTTCGATGATAGGAATGATGACCTCAGAACCGTTGGCACTGGTCTTTTCCGTTTTCTTACGGTTGAAACGGAATGCCTTGCCTTCATTCTGGAAATAGTAGTTGTCGTATTTCAATCGGGCTGCATCAGCCATGTTGAATCCATTGCAGAGATATTGCACCAGAAACAGGCCAAGCGAAAAATGCACTGATGCAGTATATGACTCACCCCAATGCTCTGGGTATTGCTTTGAAATAAAGAGATTATAGAGTTCTGTCATCTGACAGACACGGAGATAGCACTTGCGCCTTTTGGCGCTTGGAGGAATGCTGACAAGTCCCTTCTCTTTTTTGTTTGAGAACGGATAAGGCACATCTTTGAGGAAACCTTCGCGAATACAGGTGTTCCATACGGCACGACACGCACGAAGATAGATGCCAGCCGTTGTGTCGCTGATTTTACCTATGAGCTTGCCGCCTTTGCCTTTCACGCCATGCTTCATGCCATCCTTCCACTTCTGTATCTCAGCAACACTGATGTTAAAGCCCATAATAGCATCATACCCCATTATCTTGCGGAATGACTTTAGGGCATATTCATAATTTTGCCCAGTTGTAAACTGTGTTCCTCCATCATTGGTTTTGAGGTCGTGGATAATCTTCTCCCAAATACTCATGAAGGAACGGTCATCTTTCGTTTGAAGGGATGTGTTGCCTGTGGTGACAGCCACACGTACCATCTCATAGGTAAACAAACTTCCTTTGTTGAGTTCTGCAAGCAGGTTTTTGTACTTGGGGACGATGGTCTCTCGCCACATACGCTGCTCACGGTAATTTTCGGATGCGCTCTTTGTGGCGTTGCAGATGTCGGAGAACTGTTTTTCGGTGTAGGTACTACCTACAGCATAATAGAAGAACTTGCGATCAATAGTGAAGCGCATGGCTAATGGGAACTCTGTCGCATTCTTCCTCTGTGTGCGACAATCGAGGACCAAGGAAACAGAACAGTTACGCTCCTTGATGACTGGTAATGATTTTGTTAATTTCATAACGACTGAAATAGTTTAATGAATAAATAAGTTTACTCTCGCGTTTGCAACCATTTCAGTACATGTATATATACAAAAATAGCTGCGTTTGACCATTGCCGAAGCAATAATCAAATGCAGCTGTGCAATCTCGGCATCTCCTGTCGCTGTATGGGAACCGGGCTTATGCTAATCGGCCTCACCCCCTGAAGAGCCTCTTGTGTGAAGTTGAATGAAGTATCTTCCGACTAATACTTCCTCCACACTATGATTCATCGGAATGTATTTTTACCAGTTCACGTTCTGGCGAGCGGACTCACTTTCCTGTCAAGACAAGAAGAGCAACATTACGTTCATGGTCTGCTCTAGATGCCAATGCGATGCAAAGGTACTCTATTTATTTCAATTATTCCTGTCTATCCGCATAAAAGTGAGTGCCTTTGAGTATCTTTAACTATCATACTTGGGTCAAGTATGAAAAACATACTCGAATTTGCATCATTTCGTTACTAGGTGATACTGAAGAATTGAATATTTCGCAAAGTATTTTGTTTATAAATGTTATTTTTAATGAGATTTATTCAAGATTATCACAATTAAATCGTACCTTTGCACTAAGTATTAAAGCAAAATGGATAATAAGGATTATAACCGTATAAAAGTTACTCTGGTTGAACAAAAGAAAACAGCCAGATGGTTGTCAGATGCCTTAGGTAAGGATCCTGCAACAATTAGCAAGTGGTGTACTAACACTACTCAACCATCCCTTGAGATGTTATTCAAAATTTCAGAACTGCTCCAAGTTCCTATTCAAGAACTTGTAAGAAAACAAAACTTTTAGCTTGACAAAATTAGGCGTATTCATTTTTTACCAACAAAAAGAAATGTAAGACAATGGCATTACCTATAAATATAGAAGATTTGCTTAGAAAGCAGCGAGTAGAATCTAACAGGATAGAATTTAAGGAAGGATGGAATCCTACGTCCATCTACCATAGCATCTGCGCATTCGCTAATGACATTGATAATCTTGGAGGAGGTTACATCATCATTGGTGTTGAGGAAAATGATGGCATTGCTGTTCGCCCTGTGAAAGGTGTACCAGAAGAAAGTCTTGACAAAATTCAAAGAGAAATCCTTCAGTTCAACCAATTGATAGAACCAGCATATGCTCCAAGAGTGTCTGTTGAAGAAGTGGATGGTAAATATGTAGTTGTGATTTGGGCTACCGCTGGTCACAATCGCCCATATACAGCACCTGCGGATGTAAATGCCAAACTAAAGAAACCTATTTTCTATATTAGATACGGAACATCCTCAATAGAAGCTAAAGGAGAATTCCTTGATCAACTAAGGGATATGGCAAACAGAGTTCCATTTGACGATCGTGGTAATGAAAACATCAGCATAAATGACATTTCGCCTCTATTATTGAAAGATTACCTAACCAAGATAGACAGTCGGTTAGCAAAAGCGAACTTTGCAACTGACATGGAGACAATATTGGATCAAATGCAGCTATATGATGGACCAAAAGAAAAAAGGCTTATCAAGAATGTTGCTGCTATGATGTTCTCAGAGCATCCGGAAAAGTTCTTTCCAACAACACAGGTCGATATTGTTGTCTTCCCAAAAGGGCGAGAAGTTGATCCCGAGAACTTTATTGAGGTTCCACCGATTAAAGGACCTGTGCCTATGATGATACGCAATTCTTTGGAATATCTGCGTACCAACATCATCAAAGAGCGTATAAGCAAACCTACTGATGATGAACGATCGGTAAAGGTGTTCAATTATCCATTCCAAGCATTGGAAGAAGCTGTTGTCAACGCCTTATATCACAGGGATTATAAGGAACGTGAACCAGTAGAAATTACTATTGAACCAGATAGAATCAGTATACTCAGTTATTCTGGTCCTGACCGTTCTATAAGTTTAGAGTCGCTAAAAGAAGCTAATATGCTCAGATCTCGCAGATATCGCAACCGCAGGTTGGGAGATTTTCTCAAAGAGTTAGACCTGACCGAGGGAAGAGCTACTGGTATCCCTACTATACAAAAGAAACTCAGAGAGAATGGTTCGCCTAAGGCAACAATAGAAACCGACGATTCACGTTCGTATTTCCTTATTGATATACCTGCAAGAAAGGATTTTGTCCAAGATGTGGATAGGATAAAAGAGTCTGATATAGAGCGAATTAAGCTTAATATGTCCAAGATGTGTCCAAGATATGTCCAAGATATGTCTATGAACGAATTAGGCTTATTGGCAATTTGCCTACTGAGAGCTCAAGAAGATATTTCTGCTCAGGATATGTTGGATGATATAGACAAGGTTTCTTTTAAGCAGAAGAGACGAAAGTACCTTGATAAATTACTTGAGATGGGTGCAATTTCAATGACAATACCCGACAAGCCAACCAGTAAAAAACAGAAGTACATACTTTCAGATATTGGATACGACATAATTCATAAGCAATAACGAAACATTATGACTGAACTTCAATGGACAGAATCAAATATCAAGAAATATTAGAATCAATAAAGATTCCTGATGGAATGACTCAGGAAGAAATGGCGAATGCTTTGAAGCCTCTCAACATTGCTCTTTTACAAATGATTCCAGAGAGACTTTACAAGTATAGAGCTTGTAAAGACAAACATATTTCTGCTTTTGAGAAGGATGAGTTGTGGTTGTCAACTTCTGATTTATTCAATGATCCGTTTGATACTCTAATTCAATATGATGAAGGAAAGATTCGTTCTGCATTCGATGATATCTTGAATCCAAATATTTTTGATGCAATGACTCACCACATCGCTACTGGAGGGAAAATGGCAGAACCAGTAAATCATCTTGTGGATCCTAAAGAGATTGAAAATATGAGGGTTAAGGCTGCAGAAGCTTTGTCTCTTGGGAAAAAGTTCGTGCCAAGCAAAGAGCAAATGACGCTTTTGACAATCCAAAAGGAAGCGTATTTGACCTTATTGCCCAAGATTGCTCAGCGTTTTTCATCCGTAGTATGCTTTTCAGAGAAAATAGATTCAATATTAATGTGGAGTCATTATTCATACAATCATACTGGCTTTGCGCTTGGATACGATCTAAGGTCTTTGCTTTTACCAAACGACAATAATTTGGGATTGTTTCCTGTAGTTTATGGCGAAAAGAGATATAATGCAGAAGAGTTTCTGCTTTATATTTTCGGTTCGTTAATGCTGCTCCCCATGAAAGAGGCAGATAAAATGAGCTCCATCAAGTTGCTCCTCTATAAATCATTAGAATGGCAATATGAACAGGAATGGCGCATAATAAAAAGCGATGCTTCCAATTTATTAAAAGGGCATTCTGAGCCTATCACTTTGAAACCAAACTCTATTTATTATGGTTGCCATATCTCTCAAGAAAATTTACAGAGGCTCCATGAGATAGCCTTGGGTAAAAATTTAGAAGAGCATTTTATGAAATTAGACAATGCTTCTGATGAATATCGGATGAGAATGGAGTGAGATTTAACCAACTACTGCAACAACAAAAACTGAACACAAAGAATACTCAGATTCTTTTAAGTGCAAATAGCCAAAAACACTTTGCAATATCTACATATAAAGATTTTTTGATGGCATTCTGCGTAAACAATGCGTAAACAAACTATTTCAGTTAGGGGTATTTTGTGAGTTTCAGTGAAAATTACAAAATCACAACTTGTTGACTATCAGTATAGTTACAAATTATAGACTATCACGGAATATCATTATATTGGTCTCATAATCTGGAGGTCCCTGGTTCAAGCCCAGGCTGGTCCACAAGAGAAATCAGCAACTTGGAATTTTCCGAGTTGCTGATTTTTTTTTCTTCTTTTTCTTTCTCTTTATGCAAAAAAGATGTAACTTTGCATTGAAATTTTCAAAACTGACTATAATACAAAAGCCTAAAAAGATGAAAAACGTTATTGTTTGTTCTTTGTTCCTCTTAGGAGGAATCGCCTCCGTATCGGCGGCAACGCTGGAGGCAAGCACCAATCAACCTGTTTACTCTGGTACTACGTGTCCGCTACTGTCTATCGTGAGTGGCAGCGGCAAGACATCGTATGTCGGTGGTACCATCGGCGACCCTTGCGACCCTGCTGCTACTGAGGGTATTTACTTCAATGCCCCTTCGGGCAGCGTGTTAACCTTCACTTCGAGTAACACCAATGTGGTGAAGGTGGCAGACATCACGGCAACAGAGTTGGCGTCAGGACTTTTCGCCGTTCGCATCAAGCCTACTGGTGTGGGCAAGACTACGATAACGGTGAAACTCTCAGGTGCCTCAAACTACAAAATAGAGTATGCTGCAAGCAAGGCAAACAACATTGCCACGCGTTGGTTCTACGGCAGTAGCGACGCCTCAGCCATAGCCGATGCCGGAAGTGGCTACTTCTTTGTTGCTGACGACGAGACCAATATTATCCGCCTCCATAATGCCGAACAGTCAGGTATGCCACTGGCAAAGTTTGATGCTACCTCTATGGCTGGAGGCACAAGCAGCGAAGAGTATGACGTGGAGGGGGCATCTTCCAGTGACGACGGCAAAACCATCTATTGGATAGCCTCCCTTTCCAATAACAAGAGCGGAAAGGAAAAACCATACCGCAACCGCGTGTTCTCAACTAAGGTGACAGGTACAGGGACAGGAGCCAAACTCTCTGCCGGTGCCTACAGCACTAAGATGCGCGATGCCCTGATAGCCTTTGGCGATGCCAACGGATGGGATTTCACTGCTTCTGCTTCCTTCAAGAACAAGATGATACCCAAGCGTATCGACGGCTTTAACATTGAGGGGCTTACTCTTCGCAAGGGTGGCGGTGCTGCATATATAGGCTTCCGTGCCCCCTGTGTACCCCAGAAGGGTGTCACCCCTACATCCTCTAACCGCAAATATGCCGTCATGGCTATGGTAAGCAACTTCGAGGCTATGCTAAGCGGTAGTGGTCAGAGCAGCATAGCACCTCAGGTGGCAACAGCCCCTGTACTCTTCGACTTCGGCGGTCTTGGCATACGTGGAATAGAGCGTGTGGGTGACTATTACGTCATCATAGCCGGTCTCTTTGAGGGTGGCGGCACTCCTAAGGCATACTTGTGGGACGGCACCATCCATGCCGATGCTTCTCCCTTCACCGCTGGTGACGGTCATCTAACGGAAATAAACATAGACATGAGCGACTTGGTTCAGCAGACAGGTAGCGAGGTAGAGGGACACCCAGAAGCGGTCCTTGCACGTCAGGAAGGCAATGACCTTATCATCAGCTTGGTGTGTGACAACGGCTCCGTCGATTTCTACGGCGACGGCAACGAGAATAAAGTATATAGCGCCGACACAGGCAAATACCCTTGGGGTAAGTTCCGTATGGACACCTTCGTCTATCCGATGCCTTCTCCCTCTGGCGTGAGTACCATCGCTATGCAGCCTACTATGGGCATAGCCCTTACTAACGGCATTCTTACCGTAGGCAATCTCACCCCAGGCACTCCAGTTGTCGTTACCACTGCCGACGGAACTCTTGTAGGCTCAGCCATCGCTACAGCTTCTACACTCTCCATGCCTCTGCCCAATACCTCTTCTGTCTATATTGTTAGGGCTGGCGACAAGGTGGTAAAGGTTTACACGAGATGATAGGTGTTGCCAAACAAGGGGCGTACGACACCTTTCATTTCTAATGAGAAGAGTAGGGCGCTGAGTGAGCCGATGGGTATGGCGGTGTTCATGGCGAGTATGTTTGTCTGTGTATCACCATGTTGCTTTAGGTAGTCAATAACTTTTTGCTCATCAGGCGTGAGGTCAAGGAACAGCAGACGTTCTTTTGCCTCACGCTGTTTTTTATTGGCGAGGGTGACATTCTGCCACTGCATGGTGTCCATAATGTCTTGAGCGGAAGTGATGAGTGTCGCCTTGTTGTCGCGAATAAGGTTGTTGGTGCCCTCGCTGGCAGATGAGTTGACGGGACCTGGCACGGCGAAGACTTCGCGGTTGTAGTCTTGTGCTAAGCGTGCCGTTACAAGACCGCCGCCGTGCAGAGCACTCTCAACGACGATGGTAGCATCGCTCATGCCTGCTATGATGCGGTTGCGCTGCAGGAAGTAGGGAGCGAGGGAACGAGTGCCATGAAAGAATTCAGTTATCACGCCGCCATTGCCGAGACACATCTTGTTTGCCTCGTTGCGATGCAGACTGGGGTAGAGGGTGTCTTGTCCGTGAGCTACCACGCCGACGGTGGACAAACCTTTATTGAGTGCGGCGCGGTGTGCATTGATGTCGATGCCGTAGGCGAGTCCGCTGACGATGACAATGTCGGGAAGCATCATGGCGAGGTCTCCGACTAACTGGTTGATAACCTCTTTGCCGTAAGTGGTGCATTTGCGTGTCCCTACGATGCTGATGATGTGAGGGGCATTGAGGTTTGCCTTGCCTCGAGTGAAGATGGCAAGCGGAGCATCACAGCAGTGGCGCAGGCGGTCGGGGTAGTCAGCATCGCTGATGGTGAGAATGGTGACATTGTTCTTCTCGCACCATGCTATTTCTTCCTTTGCCCTTAGTTCTTCCTCCTTGAATGTCTTTCCCAGTTTCCTCACCACGCCTTCAGCAGAGCCTATTTCGTCATATAGGCTCTTGATTGTGCCGAGGCCGTATTGCCCCATGGCAAGTTGGGAAAGGATAAGGAAGTCTATCATCTTGTGTATAGAAACTGCACGAGAGTCTGCCCTACAGCTTTAAGTGTGTTCTTGTCGAGGTGGCTCATATCGTCATTGACGGTGTGCCACGTGGGACCGAAGGCGCTTGCCTCGCAGTCGGGGTAGTAGGGTATGATGTCGATGGTGGGAATGCCGGCTTCGTTGAGCGGTTTGTGGTCATCGGTGATGTAGCCTCCGCTCTGGTTTACGAAGTAACTGCCGTAGCCCGCTTCATTGGCTGCTTGCCACACGTTGTTTACTAAGTCCTGTGCATAATGCTTTGACAATCCCTCTTGATAGAACCTTGCTCCCTGTCCGCCTACCATGTCAAGCAGTATGCCGTATTTTGGTCTAAGGTCTGAGGTCGAAGGTCTGAGGTTCTTGGCAAAATACTGTGCACCGAGAGCCCACGAGTCCTCATCTTGCTTGCCGCTCCAAGTGGGCGTACCGTAGTCTTCAGCATCGAAGCAGACGAAATCAATGCCGTATTTTGGACTAAGGTCTGAGGTCGAAGGACTAAGGCTGTCAGTTGTGAGTTGAGAGTTGAGAGCTCTTGCCAGTTCCAACATAACTGCTACACCCGATGCACCGTCGTTAGCCGCCATCACTGGTGTGTGGTGGTTGCTGTCATCAGGGTCGTTGTCTGCCCAAGGACGGCTGTCCCAGTGTGCGCAGATGATGATGCGCTCTGCCTGTTCTGGATTTGTACGTGCTATGATGTTGGTGGAGTGTAGCGTAGTGCCGTCCCACCCCTTGAGGTCGGCTTTTTGTGTTATTACCTCGCAACCATATTCCTGAAACTTACTGACAATCCACTTCTCACACTCGTCATGGGCAGTGCTGTTCATGGTGCGAGGACCGAAGTCACACTGCATGGCGCAAAAGGTCATGGCGCTGTCCTCGCAGAATGTCACATCAACGAGTTGAGGTTCTTCCTCTTCCACTGCCTGCTTCTTGTTCTGGCAAGAAATGAAAAGTAAAAAGGAAAAAATAAAAATTAAGAAATAATCTTTCAATCTTTCAATCTTTTAATCTTTTAATTTTTTAATCTTTTGAATTTCTCCCATCAACCGCAGCCAGTTGCCGCCCCATATCTTGCGTATGTCGGCATCGCTATAGTTGCGTCTGAGCAGATGCATGGTGAAATTGATAACTTCGGAGGCATCGTTCATGCCAGGTACGCCGCCGTCGCCGTCGAAGTCGGTGCCTATGCCCACGTGGTCGATGCCCATGATACTGATGGCATGTTCGAGATGCTTCACTGCATCAAGGATGTCTGCTTCGCTGCTCTTCTGCAGAAAGCCGGGGTAGAAGGTGGTGTGTGCCAGGCCTCCTGACTTGGCAAGGGCACGCAACTGGTCGTCGGTGAGGTTGCGAGGATGGTCGCAAAGGGCACGGCAGTTGGAGTGGGAACAGACGATAGGCGTCTGACTTATCTCCATAGCATCATAGAAACTCTTCTCGCCTGCATGGCTTAGGTCAACCATTATGCCGAGACGGTTCATCTCCTTTATCACTTGCTCGCCGAAGGGAGAAACACCGCCATGCGTATTGTTGCCACGAGCTGAGTCGCAGATGTCGTTGTCACCATTATGGCATAGGGTGATATACGTTATACCACGTTTGGCAAAATGCTCGATGTTCTTTATGTCGTCCTCAATGGCGAGGCCGTTCTCTATGCCAAGGACTATGCTCTTTTTGCCAGCCTGTTTATTCTGTAGTATCTCTTCTGGTGTGCGTGCAAAGGCGAGATAGTCTGGCTTTTTGTTGACGAAATTGCTAATCTCGTTAAATATATAGTCGGCATACTGCTTTGGCGATTCTATGTCAGGGTGCACCTGTGGCATATAGCATACCATTGTCACAGCGTCGAGATGGCCTTCCGTCATTTTGTGGAGGTCAACCTTTATGCGAGGGTCGCGGGTTAGAAAGTCCACGTTTTGGTGGAAGAACATTGGTGTGTCGCAATGTGTATCGAGCGTTATAATCTGCTGGTGCAGAAGCTTTGCCTTGCGAAACTCTTCGGCACGTTCTACGAGCCATTGGAATATAGGCAGTCCATCCTTGCCGAGCCATTCCGGATGCCATTGTACTCCCATGATGCTCTTGTGCTCGCTGCTCTCCATTGCCTCTATGGCACCGTCCGTTGCCTTGGCAGTGATGCGGAAAATATTTCCTGTTTCGTCCACCACCTGATGATGGAAAGAGTTTACGACGAGTTCCTCGCGCGCGTATATATTATATAAGGTGGAATCCTTAACTATGCTTACGCTGTGGGTAGCCTCCTGGCGTTCTGCGTCCTGACTATGCTTTATGTCTGATACATGATCCTGCTCTACGTGACCGCCGAGAGCCATCGCCAGTGTCTGCATGCCGCGACAGATGCCAAGCATAGGCACCTGACGGTTGTAGGCAAGACGTGTTATGAGCAGTTCGGCGCTGTCTCTTACTGCATTGATGTTGTGGAGTTTGCTGGATGGTTCCTCTCCACACCACAGAGGGTTGTAGTCGCCTCCGCCTGTCAGTATGAGACCGTCGATGTGTTCAAGGGTGTTGATTACCACGTCGGCATCGGTGACGGGAGGTATGATAACAGGTACGCCACCAGCTGCGACGACCTGCTTGTAGTAAGCGTCGCGGATGGTGGCGTCGATGTCGCTATGATTTGCCGTCATGCCAATGACGGGCTTCTTCTTCGCCTCTGGGAAGTTGGCGTATGCCTCTTCCGTCAGGGCAGAGAGAGAGTATTGCTTCATTCTTCTTCCAAGTGAATAGGTACGTCGCGCTTGATGCTTTGGTCGAGTGAGATGAGCGTCTCGGTAGAAACCACTCCGTCGATGGACTGCAGGGTGTCATTGAGCAGACGCATGAGCTGTTCGTTGTCGCTCACGTAAGCCTTTACCATCATGGTGTAAGGACCGGTGGTAAAGTGACACTCCACGATTTCGGGTATGTCAACGAGTTTCTTTACTACATCCTTATACATAGAGCCGCGTTCCAGCGTTATGCCAACGTAGGTGCAGGTGCCGTAGCCCACAGCCTTGGGGTTTACGGAGAAGCCGCTGCCGGTGATAACGCCGTCGTCCTTCAGCCTCTCTACGCGCTGATGGATAGCGGCGCGCGATACGCCACACATCTCTGCTACGTCTTTGAACGCTATGCGTGCGTTGGTAGCAAGAATGGAGAGAATCTTCTTGTCAAGTTTGTCAATCTTTTGCATTTTCTTTATTATGTTGTTTAGGTTTCTATTCTTCTATCTGATAGCCAGTGCGTCATTCTCGGCTGCCTCCATTATCTCGCGTTCGCCTGGTCCCTTGTCGTTGATGCCGCAAAGGTGCAGTATGCCGTGGATAATGACGCGGTATAGCTCTTCTTCGTAAGTTTTGTGAAACAACTGCGCATTGCTTCTGACGGTGTCGAGGCTTATCACGATGTCACCGTTAATCTGCGTGCCCTCGTCGTAGTCGAATGTTATAATGTCGGTATAGTAGTCGTGGTTAAGAAACTCACGGTTTACCTCCAGTATCTTCTCGTCGTCGCAGAACAGGTAGCCCACCTCGCCCACCGTGCGGCCGTGGGTGGCTGCCACTTTCTTTATCCATGCCGTAGTGTCGCGCTTGCGTATCTTTGGCATGGCTACGTTTTCGCTGTTATACGTTATCATGGGTTATGGCAGATATTCTGATACGTCTTTGCCGAAATGCTGTAGTGTGCGCACTATGCTACTTGTCAGTGAAGTATATTCCGGACGTGAGAATATGAGCACCGTCTCTATACCGTCGCCCAGCATCCTGTTGAACTCAGCCTGCTCACGCTCATACTCATAGTCCTTGACGGAGCGTACACCTTTCACTATTGCCGTAGCATCGTGGCGTCGTGCAAGGTCAACGGTGAGGTCGGTATATGCCTCTACCACCACGTTGGGGTTGTCCTCATAGACCTCCTTGATGTGTGCCACTCGCGGATAGATGTTGCTATCGCCTTTCTCGGGGTTGTATCCTACGCCTATCACCACCTTGTCAAAGATGGTGAGTGCGCGCTCTACTATGTCGGCATGCCCCACTGTGAAGGGGTTGAACGTGCCAGGGAATATTGCTGTCTTCATCAGTCGAATAATGATGGGTTGCGTTGGTTGGAAGTGAAGGCGTTGCGCCCCAGGTGGCTGTAGGCGAGGTCTGTGGCGACACGTCCGCGCGGAGTGCGTTTCAGGAAGCCTTCCATTATAAGGTAGGGCTCATAGACATCCTCCACGGTGCCGGCATCCTCACCTATCGCAGTGGCAATGGTGCTGATGCCTACAGGACCGCCACTGAACTTGTCGATGATAGTGAGAAGTATCTTGTTGTCAATCTCGTCGAGGCCGTAGCTGTCGATGTTGAGTGAGCCGAGTGCCATCTGGGCTATCTTGAGGTCTATGCTGCCGTCACCTTTCACCTGGGCAAAGTCGCGCACTCTGCGCAACAAACCGTTGGCGATACGTGGCGTACCGCGTGAGCGGCGTGCTATCTCGTCGCAGGCAGCATCGCTGATTGGTACTTGCAGCAACCCTGCCGAACGGCGTATAATCCTTGCCAGCGTCTTCGGGTCGTAGTACTCCAAGTGCATATTGATGCCGAAACGGGCACGCAAGGGGGCAGTGAGCAGTCCTGAACGTGTCGTGGCACCTATCAGTGTGAACGGGTTTAGGTCTATCTGTATGCTGCGTGCCGACGGTCCCTTGTCTATCATGATGTCGATGCGGTAGTCCTCCATTGCGGAGTAGAGGTATTCTTCCACTACGGGTGACAGACGGTGTATCTCGTCGATGAAGAGCACGTCATTTGTTTCGAGCGAGGTGAGCAAGCCTGCAAGGTCGCCGGGCTTGTCGAGTATTGGACCTGAGGTTATCTTGAAGCCCACGCCCAGCTCGTTGGCAATTATGTTGCTCAGTGTTGTCTTACCCAGTCCGGGAGGACCATGCAGCAACGTGTGGTCAAGTGGTTCGCCGCGATAGCGAGCCGCCTCCACGAATACTTCAAGGTTTTCCACCACCTTCTGCTGTCCGCTGAAATCCTTGAACTGCAGGGGGCGCAGTGCTTTCTCAAAGTCTTTCTCGCTTGCAGAGAGGCGTTCGTTGCGTATGTCGAAGTCTTCTGTCATATTGCACGCAAAGTTACACAAAAAACTTCTATTTGCCAAAAATATAAGGAGAAATTTGTCTAAATTACTATTTTTGCGTATCTTTGCACTCATGAAGATACTTGTAACAGGCGCAACGGGTTTTATCGGTTCCTTTATAGTGGAGGAGGCGTTGCGTCGTGGCATGGAGGTGTGGGCGGCAGTGCGCAGCACGAGTAACACAAGGTATCTTCAGGACGAGAGAATAAACAAGGTGGAGCTGGACCTGTCCTCTTTGTCGCAGATGACAAAAGCCTTGTCGTCCTTGTCGTTCGACTATGTGGTTCATGCCGCCGGTGCCACGAAGGCATTGCGCAGGGATGACTTCTACAAGGTCAACACAGAGGGTGCGAAGAACCTTGTCAATGCGTTGAAGGCGACGAATCCGTCGTTGAAACGGTTCGTTTTTATCAGTTCGCTGAGCGTCTTCGGTCCTGTGAGGGAGCAACAGCCATACTCTGAGATACGTGAAGACGACACTCCCCAGCCTAACACCTCTTACGGAATGAGCAAACTGGCTGCAGAGAACTGGCTGAAGGATAATTGCACCATGCCCTACACCATACTGCGCCCTACGGGGGTGTACGGTCCGCGAGAGAAAGACTACATGACAATGGTTGACAGCATACGCCGTGGCGTTGACGTGGCGATAGGCGGCAAGCCGCAAGAGCTCACCTTCGTCTATGTCACCGACGTGGTGCAGGCGGTATTTCTCGCGATGAAATCGCCGAAAAGCATTGGCAGGGCATACTTCCTCAGCGATGGCGAGGTATATTCCTCACGCACCTTTAGCGACTATATCATAGAGGAGTTGGGAAAGAAACGTGTGCTGAGGCTTAGGCTTCCGAGAGCCATTCTGCGCATGGCGTGTGCCGTCAGCGATGTGGTGATGCACGTCACGGGCAAGTTGTCCACGCTGAACAATGACCACTACAACATACTCTGCCAGTGCAACTGGCGATGCGACATCACCCCTGCCATCGAAGAACTGGGCTACCAGCCGCAGGTGAAGCTTCGCGAAGGAGTGAGGAAAATGTTGGGAGATTAAAAGATTGAGAAATTAAAAGATTAAAAGATTAAGATATTAAAAGATAGAAGAAATTGAAGATAAAGGAATATTTTAAACCGATGAAGAAGGCTAAGAAGGGTGCTCCTCTTGGCATGGGCTTCTGGGGCTTCATGGCTCCCGAGGTGGCAACATTGCTCTATGCGCTCTTTACCATGTTAGTCATCTTCTTTACGTGGATCAATCTGGACAGCCCCTCCGACCTGTTGTGGATGCGCTTGCAATACCTATCAGGCACATTGCTCTTGTGGGTGGTGTATCTGTTGTGGCCTTGTAAGGCTATGATAGGGGCGCGTGTGGCATACCTCCTCGCCATGCTTGGGGTGTGGTACCCCGATACTTATGCCATCAACAGCCAGTTCCAGTGTCTTGACCATGTCTTTGCTGCCTACGAGCAGAGCCTGTTTGGCTTCCAGCCGTCGCTGGTGTTCTCCAAGGCATACAGCAGCAGAGTGGTGTCGGAACTGATGTACATGGGCTATATCTCCTACTATCTGTTCTTTATCGTCACGCTGGTGATAGTATTCTTCCAGAGGTTTAAGGATCTTGAGCGCGCCTCGTTCATGATTTTTGCATCGTTCTATATCTGCTACGTCATATACGTGCTGATGCCCGTCACTGGTCCTCAATACTACTACCTTGCCGTAGGCGTGGAGGAGATAGCGCACGGCAATTTCCCTGATGTGGGGCATTACTTCAAGGACCACATGGAGGCACTCACCTCGCCGGGGTGGAGTGGGGGATTGTTCTATAACCTTGTGGACTGTGCTCACCATGCAGGCGAGCGCCCCACAGCGGCATTTCCTTCCAGTCATGTGGCGATAGCTACGCTTGTTATGCTCATCTCTGCCCGTCTGCGTATGTGGCGTTGGCTCCTCATTCTTGCCATACCTTTCGTGTTCCTCTGCCTCAGTACGGTGTATATCTACGCCCACTATGCTATTGACGCCATCGCAGGACTATTGTTCGGCACCGTGCTCTTCTTCATTCTCGGAGGCATGAAGCTTGGGAACACGAAAAAAAATCTCTCTTTGTTTTGCTGAATAAAAGGAATTGAGTAATTTTGCAGTCTGAAAGATAGATACACACCCTTATGGCTTCAATGAAATCTCTTGCTAAGGACACCGCTATCTACGGTCTTAGCAGTATTGTGGGCAGATTCCTTAACTACCTGCTTGTTCCACTTTATACCCACGTGATATCTGCTGCGAGCGGCGGTTATGGCATGGTGACCAACCTCTATGCCTACGTGGCACTCCTCCTTGTCATCCTTACCTTCGGCATGGAGACCACCTTCTTTCGTTTTGCCAACAAGGAAGACGAGAAACCCCACAGCGTCTTTTCCACCTCTATAGCCATCGTCGGCATCCTCACGGCGGCGTTTCTTGCTGCTGTGTTTCTGGGCATAACGCCTATTGCCGATGCCCTCAACTATTCCGACCACAAGGACTACATACTGATGATGGCAGTGGTAGTAGCTCTCGATGCCGTTCAGGCGATACCCTTCTCCTACTTGCGTTATAAGAAGAATGCGCTGAAGTTTGCTTCTTTGAAGATGCTCTTCATCGCCCTGAACATCGGGCTTAACCTTTTCTATTTCCTCTTCCTCGGCAAGGATGATGTCTTCTATGTGTTCTTCCTCAACCTTGTCTGCACGGGTATCATAACGTTTTTCTTCATACCCGAGTTTGCACACGAGCATGTTGCTGCACGCCGTTACTGTCGTGACAACGGCATAGCGTTCCGTCTTGTTGACTTCGCCCTGCTTCGCCGCATGCTGAAATACTCATGGCCTATACTGGTGTTGGGCATAGCTGGCATTCTCAACCAGACTGCCGACAAGATGATATTCCCCCTTATCTATCCTGACAAGACGCAAGGCGTCGTTGAGCTTGGCATCTACGGCGCATGCGTGAAGATAGCTATGATAATGGCTATGATAACCCAAGCCTTCCGCTATGCCTACGAACCCATCGTCTTTGCCAAGGCGAAGGACGGCGACAAGAAGGAGTATTACGCTCATGCCATGAAGTATTTCCTCATCTTCACCCTCTTTGCCTTCCTGTGCGTGATAGGCTACATGCCTATTCTTGAGCACATATTGGGAAGCGAGTACAGGGCAGGGCTGAAGGTTGTGCCTATAGTCATGGCGGCAGAGATAATGATGGGTGTCTATTTCAACCTCTCTTTCTGGTACAAACTCATCGACAAGACCATCTGGGGAGCATGGTTCAGTCTTGCCGGTTGCACGGCGTTGGTGGCTGTCAACATCATCTTCATCCCCCAATACAGCTACATGGCGTGTGCTTGGGGCGGCGTCGCAGGCTACGGCACGGCTATGGTGCTGTCATACCTCGTGGGACAAAAGAAATATCCTATCAACTATGACCTCAAGGGAATCTTCTCGTATGTCATAGTGACGATGTGTTTCTATTACGCTATGGAACTTGCGACACGCATACCGCAGGTATGGTTGCAGTTGCTTTGCAACACCATACTTATCTTGGCATACCTCGTCATAGTGGTGAAGAACGACGTGCCGCTGTCCTCCCTTCCCGTCATAGGAAAGAAGTTCAGGAAGTAAAGAAGTTAAATAACAGATTACATAAAAATAAAATAATGAGCAAGAAACTTTTTACTTTTTTAATTATTACCTTTTACTTTTTACTTCCTCGCTATGCGAGGGGCGACGAGGGCATGTGGACGTTGTATAACCTGCCCGATGCCGTCTATAGCCAGATGCAGTCAGAGGGCTACCGTCTTCCCAAGTCATCTCTCTATGGCGGGCTCAGCAAGTGCGTCGTCAACTTCTCCGGCTTCTGCACTGGTGAGGTGGTATCGCCTATGGGACTGCTCATGACCAACCACCATTGCGGCTTCGAGGCGATACGCTCACACTCCACCGTGGAGCACGACTACATGTTGAAGGGCTTCTATGCCGACTCCCTCAAGGACGAGTTGAGGAACGAGAACATGTTCGTGGCGTTCATGAAGGAACAGCGCGACGTCACCTCACTTCTCGACTCCCTCGGCGTACAGACGATGGGAAAGATGGAGACGGAGGCACTCATCGACTCGCTCAACGAGGAGCTTACCAAGGAGGCAAAGCGCATCGACTCCACCTATTACGTAGAGATAGACCCCTTCTACGAGGGCAACACATACTATGCCACCACATACCAGCGCTATAATGACGTCCGTCTGGTGTATGCTCCGCCAAAGTCTCTGGGCAAGTATGGCGGCGAGACTGACAACTGGATGTGGCCGCGCCAGACGTGCGACGTTTCCGTATTCCGCATATACGTGAACCCTAAGACAGGTGCGCCAGCCGACTATTCCGAGGACAACGTGCCTATGGGCACCGACTCTGCAAGTGTGGCACAGGGCATCAAGCCCCCTTACCTCCAGGTATCTACCGACGGATACAGGCAGGGTGACTTCGCTATGACCATAGGTTACCCTGGCAGTACGGAGCGTTACCTGTCCAGCTACGGCATCAAGGAGCTTCACGACAACGTGTTCGACCCCATGCAGCAGGTGAGGGGAGTGAAGCAGGCTGTGATGAAACGCCACATGGACAGCTCCGAGGCGGTGCGCATAAAGTACGACTCCAAGTACGCCCTTAGCTCCAACTACTGGAAAAACTCCATAGGCATGATAAAATGTATCGATTCCATCGGTATAATCAACATGAAGCAGGAGTACGAACAGCGCATACAGCAGTATGCCGACTCGGTGGGCATGCCCCTCAACTTCGCAAAGCTCCAGCGTCTGTACGACGAGCGTGCCTCTGCCATGCGTGCCCTCACCTTCTTCTCCGAGTCGTTCGGACGTCGCTGTCAGAACGAGCTCGCCATACGTGCCATGAAATACTATAACGGCATGGAAGTGCAGGGACCAGCTAACAAGCCGCGCAAGCAGTATGTGGTGTTCGCCGACAACAGCGACTCATGGGACAAGGCTCTCGATACCGAGGCGCTCGCCGTGCTCATCAGGAACTATCGCGAACAAACAGCCGACACGGCATATCTGCCATCGTTCTACAAGACCATAGACAAGGATTTCCACGGCGACTACTACCGCTATGCTGCCGAACTGTACGACAAATCCATGCTCATGCAGTCGGGAAAGCGCCTGCCCGTAAGGACTACGAAGAAGATGGAGCGCGATCTCGGCATGCAGTTCGGACTCTCGCTGGTAGAGACACTCGCCGACATACGCCTCGTAGTAGACTCGCTGAGAGACAGCATAGCCGTGCAGGAACGCCTGCTATGTGCGGCAAAGGTGCGCATGGAACAGGATATGCCACATTACAGCGATGCCAACTTCACCATGCGACTATCCTACGGACAGGTGGGCGGCTACATCATGAACAGCTACGACTCTGGCTACTACACCACCGCAGCATCTATGGTGGAGAAGATGAAAAAAGCCGATACCATCGAGGAATATCGTGCCGAGCCGGTCTTCGAACGACTCCTGACGGCAGACGACTACGGCATATATACCGACAGCATATCCAAGACTCTAAACCTCTGTTTCCTCACCAACAACGACATCACGGGCGGCAACTCCGGCTCACCGCTCATAGATGGTGACGGCAAACTCATCGGTCTTGCCTTCGACGGCAACTGGGACAGCCTCTCGTCCGACATCTATTTCGACTCCGCCCTCGCACGTTGCATCAACGTCGATATACGCTATGTGCTCTACATCATGGAGTGCTGGGCAGACGCCGACCGCCTGTTGAGGGAAATGGGAGTGAAAGACTAACCCCATACCACAGAGCAACGGCTGCGTAAACAGACGCAGCAAACCCCGCAAAGCCACGACTTCAACATCATGAAGTCGTGGCTTTTCTCGTCCTCAAGCATTACCTTCCGCCCTCTGGAACATTACCTTCCATACGCAGAAGCATAGCTTCCCGAATGTAGAAGCATTGCTTCTGCTTAAAATTTACTAGTTAATTTGCAAAATTAACTAGTAAATTCATCAAATTAACTAGTTAATTTTTCACGGAAGCTAAGCCCCTGCCATAAAAAATAAATGATTTTATTTTGCCAACCCCTCTTTTTTTCGTAACTTTGCACCGCACCTCCTGGGAGAAATCGGGAGAGTGTGAGATAAGCGTAGTGTGCTTTTATCCTTACCAATCAAAATCGCCAAACTTGATAAGCAGAGGAAAAGAGACTTTCACAGCGCTGGTCTGTTGTATATGTGAACATGCGCGTATGGCACTCACGCCGTATTGCCTTGGCATATATGACGGCGTGAGTGTATGTGTTTGTTTGTTTCTGCTTGAGGCGTTTGGCGATGCCTGATTGGTAAATGGACGAGACAATACTCGCGCCTTTTGGTATGCAGAACCAGACAACAGACAAAACCACATGCACATAGGCAACATACTCAGAGACAAACTGAAGCAAGACGGCAAGAGTGTCGTCTGGCTGGCGCGTGAATTGGGTTGCCATCGCACCAACATATACAACCTTTTCGACAAATACAGCATCGACACCCAGCTCCTCGAGCGCATCAGCATCATCATGCGCTACAACTTCTTCGACCTCTACAGGCAAGAGGCAGAAGAGAAGATGAACGACCGTTAACCTTCACGAGTGTAGAGAATGTTTCTACATGTAGCGCCTTTCGCTACACCTTTTTCATTTTCTTTGCATTTTGTTTACGTATCTTTGCAACACGAACATAAACGGTTTAAACTTTTATTTAATATAATAATGTATCAACAAACAAAAACTATGAAAAAGTTATTACTCACATTACTGGTAGTTTCTTCTGCACTATCTTTGCAGGCTGCAAAGAACAAATTCGCCTATTCTATCGTATTCGTGCCCGAAGAGGGAGGCGTGAAATTTGAGAAAATCACAGACGATGCTGATATGGTAGCGGACTATAAGGGCGGTCTTGTAGGCAAGACATCAGGCATCTTCGGCTCAAAGAAAACAACGACCATTGACTGGTGGGTGCTGCCACAGATAGCAGTTTCTCCAGATGGAAAGCGCCTGGGATATATCAACGAAAAGAACGGCACTAACAATATCATGATAAAGAATGCCGCAAAGGGCGGTGCAAGCATACAGCGCACTTTCCGTACCAACGTTCAGGGCTTTACATGGAGCGCAGACGGAAAGGAACTTTGCTTTACGGAAGTACGCGGCGGTCATCAGGGAATATATCTGGTTTCTGCAGAGCAGGGAACAGTAGTAAAGCAGATTTCTAACGGAACAGACAACGACATGGGTGGTGTGCTGACTCAAGACGGCAACACTATATACTTCCATCGTGGTGAAGGCATGGCAAGCTACAGCCTGTGGAGCTATGACAGAAAGACCAACCTGTTC
>JAFVBX010000075.1 GCA_017479675.1 Prevotella sp. | reverse complement strand
TCTTTCCATGCCCATATCTTGGGGGCGATGTAGTAGAATAGTTTACAGTTTACAGTTGACGGTTTACAGTTTATTTGCTTGCGCAGGTATTTTGCGATGTTGAGGTTGAAACCTGCGTAGTCAACAAAGATGACGCAGTCGGGTTGCCACGCAAGGATGTCTTTCTTGCACTGACTCATGCCTCTCATTATAGTGGGCAAGTGGAGCAATACGGGGATGAAGCCCATATAGGCACGGTCGCGGTAGTGGCGCACGAGCGTGCCACGGCTGCCTGCCGCTGCCTGCATATTGTCACCGCCAAAGAAGCGAAACGCAGCTTCGGGGTCTTCCTTTATGAGGGATGTTATGAGGTGGGAAGCGTGGAGGTCGCCGCTTGCCTCACCTGCTATGAGATAATACTTCAATTATGATTTGTTAATTTGTTAATTTGATTAAGGTATTTGTAGTCTGTGGAATCTGCCGTGAGAGGTGTGATAGAGGCGTAGCCATGAGCGAGGGCATAGGCATCGGTATCGGGAGCATCGGGTTCGTCATTCTGGTAGTAGCCCGTCATCCAATAGTAGGGCTTGCCATTGCCAGGATGTTTGCGCTCATCTACCTCGCCTCGCCAATGACCGTATGCCATGCGACAATAGCGCACCTCGCCGTTCCACTCCTTTGGCACGTTGACGTTGAGGCTGGTGTAGAGAGGCAGTCCCTCGCTGAGCACTTGCTCGACTAAATCGAGCACGAGCGATGACATGGGCATGAAGTCTGCATCATCGTCATAGTCGCAGAGAGAGAATGCAATGGAGGGTATCTTCTTCATGGAGCCTTCTATTGCCACACCTACCGTGCCGCTGTAATGCAGGTTTGTGCTTGCATTGTCACCGTGATTGATGCCGCTGATGACAAGGTCGGGCTTTCGCGGACATACCTTAGCATACGCCATCTTGAGACAGTCAACAGGTGTGCCGCTGCAGCTCCATACATCAATAGAAGTGTGGTTCTTTCCCTCTATGTGCTTGCGGTGCTTCATGGAGAGCGTGGTGGTGCTGAAGGCACGTGAGTAACCGGAGCGTGCACTCTCTGGTGCACACACTATGATGTCGCCCATGCCGTTGAGCAGGCTGATGAGGCAGTTGAGTCCCTTGGCATGGTAGCCGTCGTCGTTGGAAATGAGTATCAATGGTTTCATACGTCTGCAAAGGTACAAATAAAAGTTTAAAGTTTAAAGTTTATAGTTTAAAGTTTTATTATAATTCACAATTATTTTGTACCTTTGCAATTGTTTTTGATATGGATAGTACAGTATCATATTTAGAAAATCATGGCATAAAGCCTACGGCAGTGAGGATGCTGGTGTGGGAGAAGGCGCACGGACAGTCGGAAACCTTTACCCTGCACGACATGGAACAGTGGATGCCTCACATGGATAGGAGCAGCATTTTCCGTGCGCTGAAGCTGTTTGCGGAGCACGAGATGTTGCATATCATAGACGACGGAACAGGTCAGCAGAAGTATTGCGTATGCCGTTGCGAGCATGGACACCACCTGAACCATGTGCATTTTACGTGTACGAAATGTGGACAGACGTATTGTCTGGAAGACTACAAAATTCCGATGGTTGACATGCCCGAGGGGTTCGTTATGGAGGACGTGGAATACGTGGTGAAGGGCATTTGTGCCAAGTGTGCACAATAAACCATGTTTATTCACGTTCATTAATAAATGATAACGGCATCGGTAGTAACATATAACCATCACCTCCTTGACTTTGAACCTGTACTTAGAAGTCTGTTTGCATCACCAGTAGATATTATTTATGTGGTTGACCACTCAGATGACATGCTCGACCTGAAGCATGAATTGCAGGAGTTCGCCGAGCGTGTGCTTAAAGGCGAGCCAGAGCTGAAGCAAAAGGCAGAGCGAGGTTTTCAGTTGATTTATATCCCCCATGAGAATAATGGTTATGGCGGCGGTCATAATGTGGCGTTAAAGGAAGCCCGCAATTTGGGAAGCACATATCATTTGGTGGTGAACCCTGACGTGTGGTTTGGTCCGGAGGTCATACCTGCCTTGATAGAATATATGGATAGTCACGATGATGTCGGGCAGATAATGCCTAAGGTGATGTATCCCAATGGACAGATACAGAGGTTGGCGAAGTTGCTCCCTACACCGTTGGATTTCTTTGGAAGATTCTGCTTGCCGGAGTTTTTGATAAAGCGCAGGAACACTCGCTTTGAACTTGTACAGTCGGGCTTCTCAAAGATTATGAACATACCTTTTCTTAGTGGTTGCTTTATGTTCTTTAGGATGTCGGCATTAGACGAGGTCGGTATGTTCGACGAACGTTTTTTTCTTTACGCCGAGGATATTGACATGACACGCAGGATGCACCAAAAGTACCAGACTCTCTTTTTCCCTGTCGCAACAGTTTATCATACGTTTACGCGAGGATCGAGAAAAAGCCTCCGCCTGATGTGGATTCATATAGTGAGTACCATAAAGTATCTCAACAAATGGGGATGGTGGCGTGACGAGGAGCGCAGGGAAATAAATAATGTCGTTTTGAATCAAATAGGCGGTGCTCTATGAAGAGATGTATATCCATAATAATTATTATGATGATGGTTGTCATGGTGGCAATGGCTGATGCTGTGGGAACCTGGAAGATTTACCCGTCATACTCTACCATAACCAATGTGGAGCCTACCGGCAACAAGGTCTTCGTGCTTGCCGATGGCAATCTGTATTCATACAATGTGAATACGACAGAAATCAAGGAATATAATATTACGACAGAGCCAAAGCTCAACGGACGCAACATAACCCATATAGCCTGGGTGAAGCAGACCAGTAAGCTGATCATAGTCTATGACGACTATCTTATAGACATTCTCTCAAATAAGGATGTGGTGACATCGGTAGTGGGTTTGCATAACGCTTCGTCACAAAAGGACAGGACGGTGAACAGTATCGTTGTCAGTGGGCAGTATGTGTTCATTGCAACAGGTCTTGGAGTGCTGAAGATAGACACGAAGGAGGAATACATCGTAAAGACATACAAGGTTGATGAAGAAGTGCCAGACATGCCAGCAACGTCGGGTGTTACTACCAAGGACGGACCTGACGGCACGGTGTATCATGACCAGACAAACAAGTGTTGGTGGGGTGGCAATGCTGATGGTAAGTTGACGAAATATGTGGAGAGCGAGGCTGGCATGACAGCAACCTCGTCAGGTGTGGCGCCAGATGCACCATTCACCAGTGCTTGCTGGAGACTGTATAAACATGATGGCAAGTTGTTTGTCACCGCAGGAGCGTATGCCATCGGACTGCCGTCAGCAGAGATGGAAAAGCCCGGCTTGGTGCAATACTATGACGGCAGTAGTTGGACAAAACTGGAAGACCCAGGCAGGATGACAGGATATGATTACATAGCTGCCAACTGTATGGTGTTCGATACAAAGGATAAGAATCACTTCTGGGTGGGGGCAGGTTCAGGACTTTACGAGTATCGTAACTATAAACCAGTCAAGGCTTTTAACAGTACCAACAGTGCATTGCCAAAAATGTACAACTCTGTAGAGAGTCTTTCGAATGTAACCACGCTGCTGTATGATGCCAACAATAATCTGTGGACTACAAATGGTTGGAGCGATGTTTTCCTGACTCGTTTTGACGGTAACGGTGAGTCTGTGTCATTCCCTCATAGCCAGCACACATTTGTAAACCGTCATGCGGTGGATATTCAGGGAACGTTCATCAGTCCCACGAACGGTTATATGTTTTTTGTTAATTCGTTCTATAAAGTTCCTGTCCTTTACTATTACAACTACAAAACGGACGGATTGAGCAGCATCATGAGTTTTGTGAATGAAGATGGCGGAGACATAGCACCGAACTATTTATATGACCTTGCCGAGGATAGTGAAGGAAACCTGTGGGTAGCGTCAACATCGGGACCTTTCTACTGGTCGCGGAGTGACATGGCATCAGGAACAGCCACATTCGTACAGCATAAGGTTAACCGCAATGACGGTTCCGGGCTTGCCGACTACCTCTTGTCTGGAGTGCCGACACGTTGTATGTATATTGATAAGGCAGACAGGAAATGGTTTGGTACGGCAGAGGACGGCATATATCTTATAAGTGGCGACAACAATACCCAGTTGCAGCATTTTACAAAGGAAAACAGCTGTCTGCCTTCAAACACCATTTATGATGTTTTTGTTGACGAGGAGACAGGCATAGTATGGATAGCTACCAATGCAGGACTGTGCTCATACCAGTCGGATGTAACAGAAACATACGGCGAGATGAATGATGATAACGTCTATGCCTACCCTAATCCCGTGGAACCTGATTACACGGGTGACATAACGATAATGGGACTGACAGACGGTGCGCAGGTTACAATCACTACACCTTCGGGTTATGTGGTGAACAGAGGCACTTGTGTCGGAGGTTCATACACGTGGAACGGACGTGACAGAGAAGGTCTTCGTGTAGCCTCGGGAGTTTATAATGTACTTGTGGCGACAGCAGGGGGCGAAAGCGGTTGTGTGACGAAAATTGCAGTAATAAGGTAGATGCAACAAACTTCACAAATAAACTGGTTGTCCATACTGCGAGGCATCACAATTGTCCTTGTCCTGACATATCATGTGCGTTTGTTAAATACGTCAACCGGAGAATGTTATCAATGGATATTGGATATAGGACAATGGTTTAAGCCGTTTCGCATGCCGACATTCGTAATGGTAAGCGGCGCATTATTGTTTTATACACGAATAAGCAAGGCATGGTCGGTCAAGGCTCTCTATAAGGATAAATTTATACGTATAGGATTACCATTGTTATTCTGCACGTGCCTGGGAAATGTGTTGCAAATAATCTTCAATGGTTACGTGAAAACTCCTCATGAGGTCACGATAGCATCTTTCTTTCGTTCTTTTATAGAATACAATAGCTCTCCTTGGCCTCACAGGTGGTATCTTATGGTGCTACTGATAATGATGATGTTATATCCCGTATATCGGTTGATACTACGAAGTAAGATTGCAACAGTAGCGGTGTTGGTTCTGCTGTTTGCTTTAGAACCAATTGATTTCTATAAGTTAGTAGAAACGAATTGGCTATATTTCTTTGCGCTAAATAAATATCTTCCATATTTTTTCCTCGGAATAGTTTTGTTTAGGTACAGATGGTACACGTTACTCAATAATGCGTTTTTTGTTCCATTATTGTGGTGTGGATATGTGCTGCTATATAATTGTTCTTACAATGACTATTTGTCGCTGCCGACCTCTGTGGTTGGTATCTCTGCAATGATTTCCACTGCAATGCTGGCAGACAGATACATACCCTCGCTGTGCTCATCTTACCGCAAGTACATATTTCAGATTTATTTGTTCGGAATCGTATTCCAGGCTTTCGTAGAACTCATATTGTGGAAGATGTTTGGATGTCCAGACTCTTATGTGGCTATATTCTACGTGTTAAATATGTTGGCAGGTATATATATGCCGGTTTTGATTAGCAAAATGGTCGAAAGAATACCAAACAGAACTTTAAGGCTCTGTTTTGGATTAAAATAATTTATGACACATGATATCTGTTCTTATTCCTACATATAACTATACCTGTTACAAACTTGTGAGTGACCTTCATGAACAGTTGGAACATTCGGGTGTGACGTACGAGATACTTGTGGCAGAAGACGGTAGCAAGGATCAGGTCACTATCATTGCAAACCACAAGATTGAAGAACTGTCAAACTGTAGGCATATTGTCAGAAAAGAAAACCTCGGCAGGGCAGGTATCATCAATTATCTTATTTCTGAGGCAAGGGAGGAATGGTGCATCATAATGGACAGTGATGCAAAGGTTGTGACAGATAGTTTCATCAGCTGTTACATTGCGAATGCCAAGGACGATGCCGACTTGGTAATAGGTAGTTTGGTAAACCCTGATACGCTCCCCAATCCCAATGCCACCTTACGCTACAGATACGAGAAAGCCGCTGAGCCATATCGTACGGCGGAGTATCGGAACCATCATATCTACGAACGTTTCACAACCTTTAATTTTATGGGCAGGAGGTCGGTGCTTCTCGAAGTTCCCTTTGACGAGCGCTGTACCGAGTATGGTTTTGAAGACACGCTCATGGGGGTGGAGATGAGGCACAAGGGTAAACGTGTACAACATATTGACAACCCCCTGATGCACCTTGGCTTCGACAACAATGAGGTGTTCCTTAACAAGACTCGTACGGCATTGCGTTCCCTGAAAAAGATAGAAGCAGACATGTTGCCCCATACAGGAATAGGCAAGGCAATAGGAAAGATTGAGAAGCTCCATTTGACACACGTGGTAAGATTGGGCTACAGCCTGATGCGTCCCCTGATAGAATATAATTTGTTGAGCAGTCATCCCAACCTCAAACTGTTTGCTTTTTACAAGTTAGGCTACTACCTTTCTCTATGAAGATTGTTTTTGAAATAGAAAGACTTTCTACCAACGGTGGAATAGAGCGTATCCTCACTGACCGTATAAACTATATGGCGGAAGAGTGGGGGTGGGACGTTACGGTCGTGGTCTTGCTTCATGAAGAAAAGGAGCCATACTATAAGCTGTCGCCAAAGGTGAGGATAGTAAGGCTGGAGGTAAAGACACGCGGACTGTTGATGTGTGCGCAGGCATTATGGCGACTTAATAAGGTGGTGCGTAAGATTAAGCCAGACATATACACCACGATACAAAGCATCGGTGCGTTGTCGTGCTTGTTAAATACTCACAGGACAACTACGATATATGAGGCTCACGGCACACGGGCACGTATGCCGCACCCCATACCTCTTATGATAGCAGAGAGATTTGCTGATGCCGTCGTAGTGCTGACAAAGTATCATAAAGAGGAATATGCCAAGGCTAAGCGCATTGAGGTCATACCTAACTATACAACTATGCGTCCTCAAACGGAGGCAGACTATAAGGCAAAGATGGTAGTCTCGGCAGGGAGGATATGTTACGAAAAGAACTTCGAGAGGTTAGAGGCTATATGGGATAGAATAAAGGAAAGACATTCTGACTGGCAACTCAACATCCATCACGACACGAAGGATATGGTAGCGGCATATCTTGAAGGCTCGATATACGTAATGACCTCGCGCTTCGAAGGCTTCCCTATGGTATTGGTAGAAGCAATGACATGTGGACTTCCTGTTGTGGCATTTGATTGCCCTTACGGACCGCGAGCCATGATAGAAGACGGGAAGACAGGCTACCTTATACCCTACGACAACGACGATATGTTTGTTGAGAAACTGACTTACTTGATGGAGCATCCAGAAGAAAGAGAAAGAATGGGAAGGGCTGCCAAGGAGTCAGTGAAGAGATTTTCTCAAGAAGAAATAATGAGCAAATGGAAAAAACTTTATTGTCAATTATAGTCCCTGTTTACAATATGGAGGACACGCTCGACAGGTGCGTGCAAAGTGTTGTGTCGCAATCGTTCAAGGATTGGGAAGTGCTACTCGTTGATGACGGCTCGACGGATAGTAGCGGAGCGATGTGTGACGAGTGGGCAAAGAGGGAGCCTCGCATAGTGGTGATACACAAGGAGAACGGAGGACTGTCTGATGCCCGCAATGCTGGGTTGGATGTTGCGAAAGGAAACTACATCACTTTTGTTGACAGCGATGACTATATCAATGCCGCCACTTATGAAAAAATGATGTCATTTCTGTGTGAGCACGCTGATGTGGGCATAATGGAGTTTTCGATTAAGAGTATAGGATGCGAGAGGTTAGATTTGGAGTATGAAGACAGGATGTATGCTGATGCAGATACTTATTGGACAGAGTCGAAAGCATGGAATCATGCATATATGTGGAATAAGATATTTCGCAAGGAGATATTTCAGAACGTCAGATTTGCAAAGGGAAAGCTTTTTGAAGACTTGATATTGTTGCCGAAAGTGTTGAAGCAGTTTAATCCTAAGGTTGCAACATCGTCTTTCGTGGGCTACAATTATGTATATAGAGAAGGTTCCATCAATGCCATCCCCTCGGCATCGAATATATTCCAATGTTTGTTAGCTGAAATATATGCCGCATGGAAAATGCGGACTTTCCCTTGGTCAAGAAATGGCAAGAACCTATATTATTATATGTGTTGCCGCGTCTATGATGTTATCCGTTTTGGGATAATAGGCTATCGTAGAGGCTGACAAATTGTTTTGCCACCTTGCGGTAGTCATGATGCTTCTTCACAAACTCTACCGACTGGCGTTTCATTTCCGGTATGCGCTCTTTGTGCAGTATCATTTCTTTAAGATTATTATATACACTTTCGTATGTTGGCTCCACATTTATTATAGGTCGGAGTTCTTTTTCTCCCAATATCTCATAACACTCTGGTTCTCCTCCGCCAATGTCTATGATACCTTTCGACATGGCAAGCAGTGAGTTCATGGATGGGGTGTAGCTATATAGCTGGTCAAGGATGGCATCGCTGCCATCCATTTTTTTTATGTATTCGCTATAGGGCACATCCTCCACCTTGTGTAGTTCTGCAAGGTCGGGATAGTCGCGTACTATGTCTTCTGCTGCCCTTAGCATTATGCCTGTTCCCTTTATCGCGGTGCGGTCCCGTTGTATTCCTATGAAGAATTTCACCTTGTCGCCTACCTTATATTCTATGGGTGATGCCTCTGGTATTACCATCTGCATAGGTATATAGTGCAGCTTTTCTGGATATACTTTATTGTAGCATGCCCAGTATTCGTAAAGGCACGCAACTATCGCATCGGCATCTTGCGCAACATATCGGCTATACGGTGCGCAACTGCTTTTGAGATACGTTTCCCTTGTTTGCTCTATGTATGGGGCGTGTATTATGTTGTCTCCTATCCTCTGTTCACTATATCTCAGTATGTTGTGGTTGTATATCTGGTCGAGCACGTGATAGTCATAGCCTACGGCACACATCACCACTCGTTTGTTATGCCTGCGAAGATACTTGTAGAACGGCTTCATGTGCGAGCCGCGCAGCTGAAGAAACATAGGGTGGTGTAGCTGCACTATGTCATACCCCTTGCATTTGCGAAGCACTTTAAGTGCTTGCCACATATATTCCACGAATGCCAGTTTGGGGTTTATGTCCTGGCGGCGTTCCAGCATTATGTCAATACCAGGAAACTTTCTCCATGCAAAGCCGTGACCGATGACAGTCACCTCATGCCCCATCTCGCGCAGTCCTTTTGCAAGATAGGCATGATACATGCTGGGGTTTCCGAATAGCAGGATCTTCATGATTGTAATCTTGTTTACATATAGCAAAGGTCTGGAGCCTGTTCTTTTATCTCTCGGCAATCTGCTGCTAATGCGTCCTCTCGCTCCCAAACCTTTATGTTGCGTCTTGATATCTCGGGATTGAAGAGCTGCTGTCGCTTTGTGTGCTGCTCTTTGTCTATGCCGAGATATTGCTCTATGCGCGCCACCTCTTCGTTGTAACCTGTCACGAGTTTCTCAAACTTTATGGTGAGATAGTCGTCATTCTCGTCTTCGTGTCCGGCATACATATTCCTCTCCCACTTTATGAAGTCGCCTATGCTGTCGTGTGCCAGCCAGCGGTAGTCATGTCTCACGGCATCAACATATACTCCGCGTATGTCCCTTCTCACCTTGATGCGTTTCACGCCAGGCAGGAAGGGTTGAAAGCGTCGTGTGTCCGTGCCGCAGTCGTCAAAGATGTGGTCAAGCACGAGACAACCGCCTTTGGCTTCAGGGAACAGACGGTTAAACAATGTGTAGAGGAACTCCTTGCACAGTAGGTGATATTCTTCCTTGCCCATTCGTTTAAGGTAGAATATATCCGTTATGGCGGTGTAGGGGTTGACGTATGGGCTCAACAGGTTTTCGTCCGACTGTAGCCTCTGCTCCGTGATTTCTTCAAAGAAGTGGAAGAACAGCGGGTGCAGTTCCTCATGGTGGCGGTACAGTTCGGAGTAATACACCAGTCCCATGAAGTCCTTTATCGCTGCGTCAGCCCAGTAAACGTTTACTATGGCATCTTCCTCCATCATCTTTTCTATGTGAAGCAGTCCGCCTATGCTGCGCATCAGGTTCATCTCGCCCATGCTGTGTATCTCTTCCGTCGAGTCGGTGAAGGAAGGCTTCGTTGCCCATACCGTGCAACAGTCGTATTCTCTCAGCAAGTCCATCACGGCGCTGCTTCCAGATGAACCAAAGCCGTCGATGCTTACGAAACTGTCAAAGCGACATTCCGTGTCAAAGCTCACCTGTCCGCCTTCCGCCTTCCATCTGTCGTAGTCGCGAAGGAAGTTGTTGCGGTTACGGCTGAGCATATAGCCGTGAGGCATGAGGTATTTTACTATGTCGATGATTTTACCTTTAATCATGGTGTCTTATTCTTTGGAATGTCGCCAGCGACGTCACGCAACTGAGCGCCACCAGTATAGCGCTGCTTATTGCGAATGTCAGCCCCTCCATGTTTCTTACCGTGTAGTATGCTGCCACGACCATCATGGTTTGCAGTATGAAGAACAGCATGTTCGACATGCTTGGCATCACGTCATATCTCACCTTGCAGTAGAGCATAGCCCAAAGCAGGTCTATGATGTTGAAGATGCAGATGCCGTAGCCTATGCCGTACAGTCCCCAGTAGTTGTAGCACAGTATGTAGATGGGCACCATGAAGGCGTATGCCATCACTTCGGCAAAGAGGTACAGCTTGGCATCGCCTGCTGCTAGCGGAAGATACTGTAGCGGTGTCGCCATCGTCTTCACGAGTCCCGTTACGAGTGCTATCTCCAGAATGGGTATCATGGGTATGAACTCACCGCTTAGCAGCAGCGGCACCATGATGTTTGCCAGTATGACGAATGTCACGAGGGCAGGCGAGGTGAGAATCTGCATCACGTTAATCTGCCGTATCACCACCATCCGCCGCTCCTGCTTGTCGCTGAATATGCCCGACAGACGTGGAAAGAAGTCGGCGGCAACGGACGAGGCGAAGAGTCCGAAGAACATACTGATGATACCTAAGACGGCATTGTAATAGCCCACATCGACCACCGTTCCGTGTGTGTTGATGTAAGACTGTATCAGCAGCCTTGCCCCGTGCGCCACCAGTCCCTGCGCCACGAACGATGCTCCGAGTATCAGTATAGGCTTGCCTGTCTTCAGGAAGTCGAGGCGCAGGTCTATCTTAAAAGGATAATGCGCAAAGGAATAGCGCGTGACGATAGCCAGTTGCGTGACGAGGAAGAACAGTATAGCAGGAATGATGCCTTTCAGCCCCCACAGATAGTATAGCGGTATGTTGGTGCAGATGCCGACAATGATGGTGATGGTTGAGAGCCACGCTATTTTCTTTATCTGGCGTGTAGCCTTCAGCACCGTCATCTCTCCGCATATCAGCGTGCTCAGACCTACGGCAGGTGCCAGACATATATAGCTCCATGTGTGGTCGGCATCAGAGAATGTCAGCTCTGACAGCGGCCGCGCAAGGATTACGCAAGCCAACGTGCCGAGCACTGCCAATGCCACGACCAGCGAACGTGTTATCTTCAGGCTGTTGTCAAGGGCTTCGCGGTTGTTCGTACGTGTCCATTCCTCATAGTGTATGGATATTTCCCTCACGCCGCTTTGGTCCATGCCGCAGTTGGTCGTTTCGTGCAGCAGTTCCTTCGTCTCGTTGTATATGGCGTTCAGTCCCACTCCCGCAGGACCGAGATATACGGCAACCAGCTTTGTCCGCAACAGGTTGAGCAGTATGTTGAATCCCTGCACCCCTGCAAACATGCTCGTGGCTTTAAAGATGTTTCTGTATGAATTGTTGCTCTTCAACTTATAACCTTAAACTGTAAACTGTAAACAGTAAACCTTAAACAGTAAACCTGTAAATCCTGCACGCTACGGTGCGTGCACCGAAGCCCTCCTTCTGGCTTATCAGGCTCTCGTTGAGCCCTATGCCGTCCTCCGCCATGCTCGTGCCGAACTCAAACCAGCGGTGTTCCCCCTTCTGTTGGTATTCCTCTATTAGTCCGAGCAGCATCAGGTCGAGCACCTTCGCTTTCTTTCCCTCCATTGATGCGGAGGTATATTGTGTCTTCACCACCGAGTCCGTTATGTAGAGTATGGTGCCGGCAAGTACGTTTCCTGCGGCATCTGTGGCGGTGACACATTCTATTGCATTGGGGAAGCGGCTCATCAGCAGTGCCATCTCGTCGAAGGTGTGCACTGGTTTGGCGCCGAAACGCATTTGCAGGTTGCCTGTCAGTATCGGCCAGAAGTCTTCCAATGGCGCATGGTGCACTATGCCGTACCCCTGCTTCTGCAGTCTGTTCCTGTTGTTGCGTCTGCTGCTCTCTATCGGTGAGCCGATGCCTTTCAGGTCTATTGCCGACATCACGTTGCAGTCTGTCATCACCGCCCCGTGTCGCCACAGCCAGTATTCGTCTTCCTCTGCCGGCAGTTTGTGATATACGGCAGGTATCTGTTTGTAGTGCCACTCTCTGAAGCCTTGCGTCCTCAGGTGGTCTATTGTGCAATCGAACAGCTCGCCCACCTCGCCTGTCTTCGACTTTGCCGACAGTACGAAACCTCCGTATGTCAATCCCTGGTGGCTGTACAGTGCTCCCTCTTTCTCGTTGGCAGGCAGCAGGGCTACGAGTTTATCCTTGTCGTTATAGTACATCAGCGAGTGGTCAGTGAAGCGGTCGCTGTGGTAGTCCATGTAATCGCGCAAAAAGAGGAAGGTTCCGTTTTTGGAATCTTCCACGAATCTGTCCCACTCGTCTTTCTTCTCATGTATGTAGCGTACTATCCTCATCGTTGAGCCGCGAAGTCCATGAATTTACCGAAGTCGCGTATGTAGTCGTTCTCGTCAAAGTCGTGGCTCGCCAACACCAGGCAGAGCGCTCCTGTCGTAAACTCCTTCTCGTGAGCCCATATCCCCGGCGGCACCAACAACCCCTGATAGGGACGGTTCAGCTCTACGGTCTTCTCATGAGTGCCGTCGTTGAGATATACCTTCAGCGCCCCCGATGCAGCGATGATAAATTGCCAGCACTCCTTGTGGGCATGGGCGCCTCGGTCCTTGCCTGCGGGCACATCATATATATAGAAGACGCGCTTGATGTCAAACGGTATCTGCACCTTCTCGTAGATATACGTCAGGCTACCGCGCGGATCTTCCTCCTTAGGCAGTTCTATTATCTTGCATTTGTCCAGATTAGTCATGAGTGTAAACTATAGTTTCGTGCAAAGGTACAAATAAAAGTTGAAAGTTGAAAGCCGTGAGTTGAAAATTATGACATAAGTCCCTAAAATTCTTAATTCTTATTTCTTAATTCTTAATTCTTATTATCTTTGCATGCGCTTATGCTGTATGTTGACGTTATACTCCCCGTACCTCTTGACGGCCTGTTTACCTACTCCGTGCCAACGGAGCTGGAGGATAAGGTGCAGCCCTATGTCAGGGTGGTGGTGCCCTTCGGCATCACCAAGACGCATATAGCCCTTGTGGTGAGAGTCCACCGTGATGCCCCCGATAGCGACATCAAGATTAAACCCATCATCTCCGTCCTCGACGCCAGTCCTGTGCTTCTGCCTCAGCAGTACAAGCTGTGGCAGTGGATAAGCAATTACTATATGTGCCCCCTGGGCGATGTACTTGTCGCTGCCTTGCCGCAGGGCATGAAGAAGACGGACTCCTATCGCCCCAAGATGGAGACCTACATACACATAGGCGCCAACTGCCAGAACGAACGCTCCATACACAATGCCCTTGACATGCTCTGCCGCTCGCCGAAGCAGCTGGAGGTGTTCACCACCTACCTGCAACTGTCAGGGCTGGACAGTTTACAGTTTACAGTTTACAGTTCACAGTTCACAGTAAAGGAGGTCACTCGCGAGGAACTCATCAACGCCAGTCATGCCACGACTCCCATCGTCAAGGCTCTCGTAGATAAGGGCTTCCTCATGCTCTACGACAAGGAGGTGGGACGTCTCAACACTGAGGGCGAGCCACATCCCGAACGCATAAAACCTCTCAGCGAAGCGCAGCAAAAAGCATTTGAACAACTTAGCCTATCAACGGTAAACGGTAAACCGTCAACTGTAAACGGGCTGTCCCTCCTCCACGGCGTCACCTCTTCAGGCAAGACGGAGATATACATCCACCTCATACAGGAGGCGATAGACCGGGGAGAGCAGGTGATGTACCTCTTACCAGAGATAGCCCTGACCGTGCAGATGACACAGCGATTGCAACATGTCTTCGGCAACCGTCTGGGTATCTACCACTCCAAATACTCTGATGCCGAGCGAGTGGAGATATGGCAGAAGCAACTGTCCTCCGAACCCTACGACGTGATACTCGGAGCACGCTCCGCCGTCTTCCTTCCCTACCAGCGTCTGGGGCTGGTAATCATCGATGAGGAGCACGAGACATCCTTCAAACAGCAGGACCCAGCCCCTCGCTACCATGCACGCTCTGTGGCTATGATGATGGCGCAGTGGGCTAAGGCACGTGTGGTGCTGGGCACGGCGACACCCTCCGCCGAGAGCTATTACAACGCCATGCAGGGCAAATACAGGCTCGTAGAACTGAAGCAGCGTTACAAAGACCTGCAGTTGCCCAAGATAACAGTCGTCAATACAAAGGATTTATATCGCAGGAAGATAATGCGAGGCATACTGTCGCCACAGTTGGAGCAAGCCATACGCGAAGCCCTCGGCAGGGGAGAGCAGGCCATCGTGTTCCAGAACCGCAGAGGTTTCTCACTCATTGTGGAGTGCCACCAGTGCGGATGGTCGCCCCGTTGCCCCCATTGCGACGTGGCGCTCACCCACCACAAGACCACCAACACCCTCACCTGCCACTACTGCGGCTACACCATGCGCATGCCTCAGGTGTGCCCCGAGTGCGGCAACGCGGACCTCTACAATCGTGGGGCAGGAACGGAGAAGGTGGAGGACATCATAGCTGCTACTTTCCCCAACGCACGTGTGGCACGCATGGACCTCGACACCACCCGCACGCGCAATGCCTACGAGCGCATCATTGCCGAGTTCTCCAGCGGCAAGACCAACCTGCTCATCGGCACTCAGATGGTCACCAAGGGCTTGGACTTCGACAATGTCTCCGTCGTTGGCATACTCTCTGCCGACACTATGCTCAACCAGCCTGACTTCCATGCCTACGAGCATGCCTTCATGATGATGACGCAGGTGGCAGGCAGGGCAGGCAGAAAGGGTAGGCGAGGACAGGTGATACTGCAGACCTCACGTCCCGACCTCCCTGTCATAAGCCACATAGTGAACAACAATTTCGAGGCGTTCTTCCGTTCGTTGATGAAGGAGCGCAAGGCTTTCCGCTATCCTCCCTTCGCGCGACTCATATATATATACCTCAAACACAAAGACGAGAGTCTTGTCAACTCAGCCGCCATAGAGCTGGGCAGCCGCCTGCGTCAGTCGTTCGCCGACCGTGTCCTTGGTCCCGACAAACCCTCTGTCTCACGCATCAAGTCGCTCTACATACGCAAACTCGTGCTCAAACTGGAAACAAATCTCAGCATCTCCGCCACTCGTGCCGCCATCAGGCAGGCTGTTGCCGCCATGATGCAGGACGCACGTTACAAGTCTCTCCTCGTTTATTATGACGTTGACCCTGTGTGAGGGATGATATAGTATTGTAGTAGCTAAGCTTCTGCATCGAATTCGGTACCGAATCCAGCCAATTCCGTACCGAATCCGTCAAATTCGGTACCGAATTTAAAGTGTACTACGACGTTGATCCCATGAAAAGCCTTGCTATAGGAGCTTAATATGTGCCATTTTGTTTTTTTTAACAGTCTGTTAACTTTTATTAACGGGGGGGGTAAATAAGTTTCCTTTATTTTGCTTAAATTTGCAACGTGTTCGATGGAACACATGATATTTTGCTCATTTCTCTGCCGAATTAGGACCTCGAAAGAGATTATGACGAGCATTTACTAATCATCGATGGAGTAGTGCCACAAGCGCAACCCCGTATCCATAGATGATTAGAGGCAGTCCTAAGCCTGGCAGAGATATGGCGAGGGCTGCGCTTATTTTTGTACCCTGTACGAACCTGAGTGCTTTTACTCCTCCCAAGCTGAAGAAGTTTACAACTGTCTAAAAGCAAATAAAATAGTAAAGTAAGAGCAAAAACAAATTATTAACCACTTAAACCAAATCATTATGAAAAAGTTATTTACACTGATTATTGCACTCTTTGCTGTGGTGACTGCTTCGATGGCAGATGAGATTACTCAAGTGCGGTTGGCTTACCGAGTTAACAACGGAACGACTATCACCAGAGCTTTCTATGCTTCAGGAGTTTCCACGCTTGTGCTTAACGACGAAAACATAACTTCTCTCGTACTTCAGAAAGTAGAGGTATATACAAGTGGCAGCGTATCGGACGTTAATCTCTGTGGAGC
>JAFVBX010000001.1 GCA_017479675.1 Prevotella sp. | reverse complement strand
GAGGGTACATCTAGCTATGCCAGAAGGTACATCCGGCAGTGCCGGAAGGTGGCGCTCGCTTGGTCATTTTGGTCATTATGGTCATTTGTCATTTTCACTTTCTGGTTGTGTCAAAACTGGCACTATAATAATAAAAATATATATTTTTATTATTATAGTGAGCAAAATGACCATTTCCATTTTTGTTTTTGACAAATGACCATAATGACCAAAATGACCAAAATGACTTATTTTTGTAGATTTTATACCTGTTTATTTTGCCGTGTCAGAAAAAATTAGTACCTTTGTGCTGAAATTAGAATTTATCCCCTAAAACACAACAATGAACATATCTTATAAATGGCTTAAAGAGTATGTCAGTTTCGACATGACACCCGACGAGGTTGCCAAGGCGCTGACGAGTACAGGACTTGAGGTGGGAGCGCTGGAGGAAGTGCAGACTATCAAGGGCGGACTGAAAGGTCTCTACGTAGGCAAGGTGCTGACATGTGAGCCCCACCCCGACAGCGACCACATGCACGTATGCACCGTTGACCTGAGCAGGGACGAGGCATCGCAGATAGTATGCGGCGCACCCAACGTGGCAGCAGGACAGAAGGTGATAGTAGCCGACCTGGGCTGCGTGCTCTACGACGGCGACAAGGAGTTTAAAATCAAGAAGTCGAAGCTCCGCGGCGTGGAGTCAAACGGCATGATATGCGCCGAGGACGAGATAGGCGTAGGCACAGACCACTCAGGCATCATCGTGCTGCCCGAGGATGCAAAGGTAGGCACACCGGCTGCCGAATACTACAACCTGGAGAGCGACTGGCTCATAGAGGTTGACATCACAGCCAACCGTGCCGATGCCCTCTCCCACTACGGCGTGGCGCGCGACCTCTACGCATGGATGAAGGCTAACGGCAAGGAGACGACACTCACCAAGCCAAACTGCGACGCATTCAGCGTTGACAACCACGACCTGCCCATAGAGGTGGAGATACAGAACACGGAGGCTTGCCGCCGCTATGCCTGCCTGAGCATCACGGGATGCGAGGTGAAGGAGTCACCCGAATGGCTGAAGAACAAGCTCACCGTCATAGGTCTGCGCCCCATCAACAACATCGTTGACATCACCAACTACATCATGATGGCTTACGGACAGCCCATGCACTGCTTCGATGCCGACATGGTGAAAGGCAACAAGATAATCGTCAAGGACCAGAACGCAGGCAAGAAGTTCATAACCCTCGACGGCGAGGAGCACACCCTGGGCGAGCACGACCTCGCCATCTGCAATGCCGAGGAGCCTATGTGCATAGCAGGCGTGTTCGGAGGCAAGGGCTCTGGCACCTACGAGACGACGAAGAACGTGGTACTGGAGTCGGCATACTTCCACCCCACATGGATTCGTAAGTCAGCACGTCGCCACGGACTGTCCACCGATGCTTCCTTCCGTTTCGAGCGCGGCATAGACCCCAACGGAGCCATCTACGCCCTCAAGCAGGCAGCGATACTGTGCAGGGAACTGGCAGGAGGCAAGGTGAGCATGGAGATAAAGGATGTTTATCCTAATCCGATAGCCGATGCCGAGATGCGCCTCGACTATGCTTACGTGGACAACCTCATAGGCAAGAAGATAGGCAACGAGACGATAAAGAGCATACTCAAGAGCCTCGAGATACAGATAAACAAGGAGGACGGCGAGGGACTCGACATCACCGTGCCTGCATACCGCGTTGACGTACAGCGTCCATGCGACGTGGTGGAGGATGTGCTGCGCATCTACGGCTACAACAACGTGGAGATACCCACACAGCTCAAGTCAACCCTCACCGTGAAGGACTTCGAGGACCAGCGCCACAAGCTGATGAACCTCGTGGCAGAGCAGCTGGTGGGAGCAGGATTCAACGAGATACTCAACAACTCGCTCACCAAGGGTGCCTACTACACAGACCTCAAGGCATACCCTGCCGACAAACTGGTGACGATAGTAAACCCACTGTCGAGCGACCTCAACGTGATGCGCCAGACACAGCTCTTCGGCGGACTGGAGAGCATCATGCGCAATGCCAACCGCCGCATGCCTAACCTGCGCTTCTTCGAGTTCGGCAACTGCTACCAGCACTTCAACGATAAGGTGGACGATGAGAACCCGATGAAGGCGTATGCCGAGGAGAGTCACCTGGGACTGTGGATAACGGGCAAGCGTGTGGAGGGCTCATGGATACACCCCAACGAGAACGCCACATTCTACGAGCTGAAGGCACACGTGGACAACATACTGCGCCGCATAGGAATGCCACAGGGCATGCTCGTGACGGAGAAGACCGACAGCGACCTGTTCTCCAACGGACTGCGCATGAAGAACCGCTCAGGCAAGGTGATGATAGAGATGGGCATCGTAAGCCCTAAACTGCAGAAGCAGGCAGAGATAAACAGCGAGGTGTATTATGCCGAGATAAACTGGACGGCAGTGACCAACGCCGTGAAGAAGTCTGCCGTTCACTTCACCGAGATACCTAAGTACCCAGCCGTTTCGCGCGACCTGGCTCTGCTCATCGACAAGAGCATAGAGTTCAGCGAGGTGGAGAAGACGGCACGCCAGACGGAGAAGAAACTGCTGAAGAAGGTGGAGCTCTTCGACGTCTATGAGGGCGACAAGCTCCCCGAGGGCAAGAAGTCGTATGCCGTGAACTTCGTGCTGCAAGACAACGAGCGCACACTCAACGACAAGGCTATCGACGCCGTGATGCAGAAGCTCATAGCCAACCTCAAGAAACAGCTGGGAGCAGAACTGAGATAGACAAAAAAACAAAATTCATAATTCAAAACACAAAATTATCCAATGGGAAGAGCATTTGAATATCGCAAGGCCACCAAGATGAAGCGTTGGGGCCACATGGCAAAGACATTTACACGTTTGGGAAAGCAGATAGCAATAGCCGTGAAGGCAAGCGGTCCTGACCCTGACACTAACCCTACACTGCGTTCTATCATCGCCACCTGTAAGCGTGAGAACATGCCTAAGGACAACATAGAGCGTGCCATAAAGAACGCAATGGGCAAAGACCAGTCAGACTACAAGGAGGTGACATACGAGGGATACGGCCCACACGGAATAGCAGTGTTCGTGGACACCCTGACTGACAACACCACACGCACCGTTGCCGACGTGCGCTCAGTATTCAACAAGTTCAACGGCAACCTCGGAACAACAGGTTCGCTGTCATTCCTCTTCGACCACAAGTGTGTCTTCACGTTCAAGAAGAACGACTCAATCGACATGGACGACATCATACTGGAGCTCATAGACTACAACGTGGATGACGAGTTTGACGAGAACTACGACGAGGAGAAGGACGAAACCACCATATCGGTATATGGCGACCCGAAGTCATACGCACAGATACAGAAGTTCCTCGAGGAAAAGGGACTGGAGGACATCGGCGGTGAGTTCACCTATATACCTAACGACCTGAAAGACGTTGACGCAGAGCAGCGCGCCACCATCGACAAGATGGTAGAGAAGCTTGAGGAGTTTGACGACGTTCAGACCGTTTATACCAACATGAAACCAGAGGAGGAGTAAAAGCCCCCTCTGGCTCTTTTTTTTAAAAAGCTAAACCCTAAATCATGAAGAAAATCCTTTCGTTACTCGCAATCATAATTCTCAATTGTCATTTTTCAATTGTCAATACGATAAAAGCTGAAGGTTGGGATGCTGAACTTTACAAGCAGATAGAGAGCCGCATTGCAGCGCCGACCTTCAAAGACAAGACCTACAACGTAAAGAAATACGGGGCTTCGCCAAAGGCTGACGCCGCAAAGAACCAGAAAGCCATCAACAAGGCTATCGAGAAGTGTTCAAAGGCTGGAGGCGGCAAGGTGACAATACCTGCCGGCACTTACCAGACTGGCGCAATACGTCTGCTGAGCAACGTGAACCTCGAACTGCAGAAGGACTCAAGGATAGTGTTCGCCTTCCAGCCGGAGCTGTACCCCAACGTTGTGACACGCTGGGAGGGACTCGACTGCATCAACTACTCACCGTGCATCTATGCCTACAAGGTGCAGAACGTGGCAATCACGGGCGAAGGCATCATTGACGGCAACGGAAGCAACGACACATGGTGGCAGTGGTGCGGCAATTCAAAGAAGTTCGGATATAAGGAGGGCATAACCAAGGAGTGCCAGAACCACATTCCCTACAAAGGCATAGAGAAATATGAGAAGAACGCCGACGGCACACCTGTGTTCAACCGTCAGGCGCTGCAGAAGATGATGGACGACGGAGTGCCCACCGAGCAGCGTGTATTCGGCATGGGACGCGGACTGCGCCCACAGCTGGTGAACATCGTGTCATCAGAGAACATACTCATAGAGGGCGTAGAGATGGTCAACTCCCCCTTCTGGGTGATGCACCCCCTGTTCTCAAAGAACATCACCGTGCGCAAGGTAAAGGTGACCAACGAGGGACCTAACGGCGACGGATGCGACCCCGAATCATGCGAGGACGTGCTGATAGAGGACTGCATATTCCACACGGGTGACGACTGCATAGCCATCAAGTCAGGAAGGAATGCCGACGGACACCGTACCCCGATACCGTCACAGAACGTCATAGTGCGACGCTGCACGATGGAAGACGGACACGGAGGAGTGGTGCTGGGAAGCGAGACGTCGGCAGGCGTGAGAAACGTCTTTGCCGAAGACTGCAAGATGGACTCGCCCAACCTCGACCGAGTGCTGAGAATAAAGACAAATTCGTGTCGCGGAGGTGTGACGGAAAACATATACATGCGTAACATAGAGGTGGGAGAATGCAAAAGGTCAGTGATGCGCATCAACCTCAACTATGAGCCGGGCGAGAACTCGCCGCGCGGACATGTACCCACCGTGCGCAACGTTTATATGGAGAACGTGAACAGCCAGAAGTCAAGGTACGGTATATGTATCGACGGACTGGAGAAGGAGACACAGATATACGACATATACGTAAAGAACTGTAACTTCAACGGCGTAACGGAAGCACCTATTATATATACAGGACGCTCAAAGGACATATACCTCGACAACGTGAAGGTAAACGGAAAGGAGCTGCTCGCTCAGGCACCCTACTGCCGCTATTCGGAATGGATGGCATGGAGCGAGATGCAACGTGTGCCAAACCCCATATTCCTCGACTTCACAGACGCCAAGAAGCGTCCGCAAGGCAAATGGAACTACGGAATGGGACTGGAGCTTGAGGCTATACTCGACTGCTACAAGACGTATGGCGACACCACATTTGCGAACTATGTAGGACGCTATCCGCAGCAGATGGTGAAAGAGGACGGCTCGGTGACAGGATATAACTATGACGAGTTCAACCTCGACAACATTCGTCCCGCACGCCTGCTGTTACAGTACAACCGTCTGTTCCCAGAAGCAAAGGTGACAAGTGCTCTGCCTACCTTCTTCAAGCAACTGGAGAACCATCCGAGGACAAAGGAAGGCGTATGGTGGCACAAGAAGATTTACGCCAACCAGGTTTGGCTTGACGGCATATACATGGGACTGCCATTCTACACACTCTCGGCACCAGAGCTGAAAGGCAAGAAGCAGGCAAAGAAATACTATGACGATGCCGTTGACCAGATAACGAAGACCTTCCGACGCACATACGACGAGAAGACGGGACTGTGGAAGCATGCCTGGGATGAGACACACTCTATGTTCTGGGCTGACAAGGAGACAGGACTGTCGAAGCACACATGGGCAAGAGCTATGGGATGGTTCGTGATGGCAATGACGGAGATACTCGACGCCCTGCCCGAGAACTACGCTCGCCGTGCAGAGGTTATAGATATACTGCATCAGGCTATGACGGCAGCAGTGAAGTATCAGGATGAGGAGTCGGGACTATGGTACGACGTGATGGACGTCAAATCAGAAAAGAACTACCTCGAAGCAACGGCATCGGCAATGTTCACCTACGTGCTGCTAAAGGGCTCACGACTGGGCTATCTGCCAGAGCCTGAGTTCAAGGAAGCTGGCGTGAAGGCTTACAATGCCATCATAGAGCGCATGATAAAGGTAAACCCCGACATGACGATTTCACTCACCGACTGCTGCGCGGTATCGGGATTGGGACCAGACAAGAGCCCAAGACGTGACGGCACGTTTGAATACTACATGTCGGAACCCATACGAGACAACGACCCTAAGGGCGTAGGTCCGTTCATCTGGGCTTCATTGGAAATGGAAAGAGAATAGAATATGGCTACAGTTGACGACAAGAAGATAATCTTCTCAATGGTGGGAGTATCAAAGATTATCCCACAGAACCAAAAGCAAGTATTAAAGAACATATACCTGTCGTTCTTCTACGGGGCGAAGATAGGCATAGTAGGTCTTAACGGTGCCGGCAAGTCAACCCTGATGAAGATAATAGCCGGACTTGACGACAAGTTTCAGGGTGAGGTGGTATGGAGTCCTGGTTACACGGTAGGCTATCTGCCACAGGATCCCCCACTCGACGAGACCAAGACGGTGAAGGAGAACGTGCAGGAAGGAGTACAGCACGTCTATGATGCCCTTAAGGAGTATGACGAGATAAACCAGAAGTTCGGACTGGAGGAGTATTACGGCGACCCAGACAAGATGGATAAGCTGATGCAACGTCAGGCAGAGGTGCAGGACATCATCGACTCCACTGATGCGTGGAATATGGACTCAAAGCTCGAAAGGGCTATGGATGCACTGCATTGTCCGCATGGTGACAGCCCTGTGACAAACCTCTCGGGAGGTGAGCGCAGACGTGTTGCCCTCTGTAAGTTGTTGCTGCAGAAGCCCGACGTATTACTGCTCGATGAGCCTACCAACCACCTTGATGCCGAGTCTATAGACTGGTTGGAGCAGCACCTTCAGCAATATGAGGGCACGGTGATTGCCGTAACCCATGACCGTTACTTCCTCGACGATGTGTCAGAATGGATTCTTGAACTCGACCGCGGAGAAGGCATACCTTGGAAGGGTAACTATTCTTCATGGCTCGAGCAGAAGACCAAGCGAATGGCACAGGAGGAGAAAACGGCATCAAAGCGACAGAAGGCACTCGAGCGTGAGTTGGAATGGATACGCATGGCACCAAAGGCGCGCCAGGCAAAGGGTAAGGCTCGTCTGAACTCGTATGACGCCATGCTCAACGAAGAGACAAAAGAACGTGAGGAGAGGCTGGAGATATTCATTCCTAACGGTCCACGTCTCGGCAACAAAGTCATTGAGGCAAAAGGTGTATGCAAATCATTCCCACAGGCTGACGGAACAGAGAAGGTGCTCATAAAGAACCTCGACTTCATGCTGCCGCCTAACGGCATAGTTGGTGTCATAGGACCTAACGGTGCCGGCAAGACAACGCTCTTCCGGCTTATCATGGGACTGGAGAAACCTGATGCCGGTACTTTTGAGGTCGGCGAAACGGTAAAGCTTGCATACGTTGACCAGCAACATG
>JAFVBX010000074.1 GCA_017479675.1 Prevotella sp. | reverse complement strand
GCAGCCTCACTCTTTGTAAGACCTGTACCAGCCTTCCATTTCGTTGACTTGATAGCTCCGTCAACATTTCCTGTAATAGTTCCTGCCTGCTCATTACCTACCTCCCAGTGAATCGTAGCACTTTCGGAGGTAAAGGTTGTCTGAGCCTGTGCACCAGCTACACAAAGTAAGCCCATGCACAGCAACGACATTTTTCGTAATACTTTTTTCATAAATTAAAATTGTTAAGTTAGTTGAATAAAAAAATATGTTCTAAGTCATTAAAACGACGTCAAATGTAATGTAGAGAGTATCTTTTACACCACAAAAGTACAAAGTTTTTTCGAAACGGCAAAACATTTCCACCTTATTTATTTTATATAGAATAGAAAAAAGTCAAAAAAAGAGGCGGGAAACAAAAAAGTGGGACAAAAATTTGGCAGTATGAGAAAAAAATAGTAATTTTGCACTCGCAAATTGCGAAAGCACCATGAGCCAGCTTCGCTGACACTCATTATTTGCTTCGTGCGAACGCGTTTGTCACCACACATTCAGAAAATGGTGCCATAGCTCAGTTGGTAGAGCATCGGACTGAAAATCCGTGTGTCACTGGTTCGAATCCCGTTGGCACCACACTGAAAAAAGAGCAGTTACAAGAGATTGTAGCTGCTTTTTCTTTTTGTTTGCGAACGATTTGCGAACGATAACAAAACCTAAAACAATCTATTTCGATAGTTCCCCCCACCCTATTTACACAATTTGTTTCCATACGCATTGCAAAATGGTGTGGAGAATTGGAGAATTTAGCTTTTTACACTCTCCAACACCTTGATAATGTGAGCTTTACAAATTCACAACCCCTCTCCATTTCTCTCTCCACTCTCCAAAAATGCACTCTCCGTTTAGTGAAATGTGCTGATATTCTTTCCCAGTTATTCTTCCACATACAGAGTATGTCAGGATGGATAACAGCAATCTCCACTTTGATTTCAATATTTATTTAACATTTTAAACATTGAAAATCAGTCAACTGTCTAATTTAGGGTATAGAAAACTATGATTCAGACTTTGCCTATACTCTTCCATCAGGCTTATCTGCACAAGTTGTCACGGCAAGTAGCTCTGGAAAACTGACGTATAAAACCATCGCAAATAATAATGGTGTTATTCCAAGGGGGGGTTCCAGTGATACTTGTAAGCACTAATAAAACAAGCGGCACATACACTCTTACATCTTCCTCTTCAGGTACATCATATACAGGAAACAACCTATTGCATGGCAGAGATGCGCAGACTATGACATCTAACGTTAATGGCATAAGCACATCTGGTAACTCCAACTACGTTTACTACAAACTGACGTATGGTAAATCTGGAAGCGCTAACGCTAATAAGTTTGGTTGGTACTGGGGAGCAACAAATGGTGCCGCATTCTCTATCGATGGAGGAAAGGCTTGGCTTGCTTTGCCTAAGTCAAGTGCACAGAGCCTGAACTCACTACTGTTGATAGACGACGATGCTACGGCTATAGACGGCATAGGGCAGAGTAATATAGAGCAGAGTGACGAGGCGTTGTATAACACCTCAAGACAGAGGGTAAGCAAGGAATACAAGGGCATGATAATAAGAAACGGTAAGAAAATAATCAAATAAAAAACAACGGAACGATATGAAAGAAAAGATATTATTTGCAATAGCAATGATGTGTACTATGTTGCTCACTTCATGTGGCGGAGGTGGCGACTCCGATGACGGCACGCCAAGCGGACCTTCAACATACAGCATGAACGTAACGGTAGAAGCGAGTGCTTACTCCCAGATAATGGTTGAGGTAAGCGAGAATACTGCCTCTACAAGCCGAAGCGGCATAGTGACCGTGACGGCTACGGATGGTAATGTGGTAAAGATAAACATTACCCAAAAGGGAGCAAATGCTACGGGAAATCCAGAGACAAAGGATGAGGTGTCTGACCAGCAGCCTTATTCTATGGATATGGAAGTTGTGAAGTAAAGTTATTCCAACTATCGTTATTACCATAGCAATGAGGGGTGTCGGAAATACCGATGCCCCTCATTAGTGATGTGTATAAATTGCATTTATTATTACATAGAGGTAACGTTGAAGCCGCCATCGACTACTGCTACGGTGCCAGTGACGAACTTCGCAGCATCGGACATGAGATAGTGGATGGTACCACAGAGTTCATCTGGCTCACCCATACGTGAAAATGGTGTCTGACGTATCACATCATTGCCTCGTTTTGTGTAGCTGCCGTCTGGGTTTGTCAATAGGGAGCGATTCTGCTCCGTTATGAAGAAGCCTGGTGCAATAGCGTTGACACGTATGCCCTCACCGAACTTACGAGCAGCCTCCTGAGCCATCCACCCCGTGAAGCTATTGATGCCTGCCTTAGCAGCGCTGTAGCCACATACGCGAGTGATGGGGCGAAAGGCTGACATTGACGAGAAGTTGATGATGCTACCCTTACCCTGATTGACCATTGGCTTGAGGAATACCTGTGTAGGGATAATGGTGCCAGTGAGGTTGAGGTTCAGAACGGTTTGGAACTGGTCTGGTGCAAGGTCGAAGAAATTTTGGTCTGGACCAATAGTGGCACCAGGCATATTGCCTCCTGCAGCATTGAGCAGTGTATCAACTTTTCCATATTTCTCAACGATGTATTCGCATGCCTGCTGCATCTGCTCGGTGTTCATCACATCCATCTTAACAAACTCACACACACCGCCAACAGCGGTGATGTCCTTGACTATCTCTTCGCCTACGCCTTCTTTTCTACCACCGATTATCACTTTTGCGCCTTCAAGTGCAAGATATTTCGCTATGCAACGACCAAGAATGCCTGTGCCGCCAGTGATGACTACAACGTAGTCCTTAATATTGAATAAGTTGTTCATATCTATTTATTTAATCAAAGAATCCTGGTTGATGATATTTTATGCCTAACTCCTTATCCACAGCTGCAAGTATGCCCTGCACCTGTGCCAGTCCGAACATCCTGCCGAGGAACGAATAGCCTGCATTGTAGCCACGGTTTTCGTCGCCCAGCATCGTCATGCCGTGATCCACTCGCATGGGCAGACGGAAGTGTCGCTTACTGGTATTCTGTCGCTCGCGCTCCTCTGTCTCGAAAATACGTGCCAGTTCAACGAGGTCTGCTCTGCCGCCGAGGTGGCTTGCCTCGGTAAAGTTGCCGTTATCAAAGATATGACATGAGCGCATGTGTACAAAATGAGTACGTGAGTGATACTTCTTTGCAAGGGCAGTGATGTCGTTATGCCCTCCTGCTGACAGGCTTCCTGCACAGAATGTTAAACCGTTGTGTGGGTTAGGTACGGCATTGAGGAACCATTCTATGTCAGCATCGCTGTTCACTATGCGAGGCATTCCGAGGATGGGGAATGGAGGGTCGTCGGGGTGCACACACATATCGATGTCATACTCATCGCATATAGGCATGATTGCTTCAAGCCAGTACTTCATGTTCTCACGAAGCTTCTGCTGGTCAACACCCTCATAGAGTGCCAGCAATTTACGGAACAACACGAGCGGTTGGTTGTCACCCTCCTTGAAATTGCCTGCCACAAATCCCTGTGTCTTTATAACGATGTTATCTATGAGCTCGAAGTCTTTCTCAGGCGTCATCTGCTTGCGATATTCCTCAACCTCGGCGAGGAGATTGCGTCCTTGCAGGGCTTTCGATGCGTTGGAGCCGTTACCCTCCTGTATGGCTTTCCACTCCTCCATGGCGCCCTCGCGCTTCAGCAGATAGATGTCAAAGTAGGCAAATGCCGTCCAGTCGAAATAGAGGTTGGTGGAACCGTTAGGGTTGTCATGATATATGTCGGTGCGTGCCCAGTCGAGCACAGGCATGAAGTTGTAGCATACGCAGTGTATGCCCTCCTTGCCGAGGTTGGCAAGTGACTCTTTATACACTTCTATCTGCTGGTCGCGATCTGCGCCGCCATATTTGATTGTCTCAGTGACGGGCAGCGATTCCACCACACTCCACTTCATTCCGTAACTCTCTATGTACTCCTTCAGGTCACGAATCTTCTCACGTGTCCACACAGTGCCGAGGGGTTCGTCATACAGGGCGGTTACGATGCCCTCTACTCCAAGTTGTTTCAGCATGGCAAGCGTAATCTTGTCTTTCTTGCCAAACCATCGCCATGTTCTTTCCATTTTTTTCTATAAAACTAAATTTACTTTTTCAAAATGTCATTTCGAGGGATATACAATGACTCTGCCAGTGAAGGTCTGGTCGGGTGTTACACGGTAGTTGACGTCGTTCAAACGTCCCTTCTCGGCACGTCCCAACACTTGGCTTAACAGGCGCAATTCCTTTGATGTCGTCTTGTCACGGTCGATATAGCCATTGACAGTAATGCGGGGCTTGGTGCCTTTAGCTGTCTCGATGTCAGCCCATCGTGCCTGATGTGTGCCTGTCATATCCTTGGCATGCTGATAGTGGCAGGCACGCACATAGTTGATATTGGCAGACTTCATCAGCTGCAGGTCTTGCAGCCAATGCTGGTGCCCCACGGCACGCCCCACGTCTGGGTGCTCGTCGTGACGGTTCACGCCACGCAGCTTCACTGGTTGTCCGTTGATGCGCAGCACTCCGTCTTTTGTCGAAATCTCTCGCACACCTATTTTCTCTGTGTGAGTATGCGTCGGTTTGCCGTCGGCTCCTAAGAGCGCCACACTGAGTTTATATAGATTAGGTGTTTCGGCCGTCCACTTCATCGGGTTCTTCAGGTGTAGCACGGTCTTTGTGTCGCGGCTTGTAGATACATGCCCTTTGACCGTCACGTCCTTTTGTGCCGCCAATTGTCCTTTCGTGTCTGTCAGCGAGATACGTAGCACATAGTCGCGCCCTGGACTCTGATAGTTGCCTGGCAGCGTGTTCTTTGTGGTGTTGACCACAATGGTACGCACCGTGACGTCTGCCTCGCTGTAGTCATTATTGAAGCTGGTCAGCACTCTCACGTTGTCTATCCACTGTTTGCGCGGCATTGCCTCCAAGGTCACATCACGGTATATGCCACCCAGTGTCCAGTCGTCATAGGTATCAGTCTTGTAGCCTGGGTACACCTGACGTACACGTACTGCAAGTGTATTCACCGAGTCACCCTTGATGAAGTCGCTCACGTTGTAGGAGAACGACGTGTAGCCGCTCTCGTGCAATCCCAGCCTGTGTCCGTTAAGCCACACCTCGGCAGAATTCCATACACCTCCGAAATGGAGCAATACCCTTTTTCCGTGAAAATACTTAGGCAGGTTGAAACGCTTTATATAAAAGCCCTCGCTTGCCTCATCGTTTGGAAAACCGCGATATACGGGCTCTTCATAACCGAGCACAGCCCAGTTGGAGGGGACGGTTATCTTTTCGAATGTGCTGTCGTCGAAATCCAACCGTCCAAATCCCTTTTGCGCTACGCTTTCTGCCGTCTTGCCATCTTTTGCATATAAGAATTGCCAGTCGTTACCGCTGATGCTTATCTTGTCTTGCGCCAGCATTGTCAAGGCTGCTGCTATAAACAGACTCGTTGTGATGAAATGCTTCATTGTATGATTGTTATTGTACCTCCATGTGGATTGAAGTCAACAAGCGACTTTTTGCCGTTATGCTTCACGGCAAGTCGTTTACGTTCTTGAAGTGCCTCTGCCACGTCACAGTCTATAACGAGTGTGAGCGGATGGCAGAACAGACTTTTGTCGAGTGCCATTGATGGGGTCACTGTTAGCTTGCCGCCTTTCTGCTTTATGTCCAGCTGTACAGTATCGCGCTCAGCAGCGTATGCCAGTCCGTCGTGCAGTGTGCATATCCATAGCTGATCTTGCATACCCGCCACTTGTTGCAGGGTGTTCCAGAGCAGCTGCGGGTCAGGAAAAGCGTCGTAGCCCTTGCTGATACCGTGGGTCATCCATACCGTCCACTCATGTTTCTTAATCGTCCGTTGCAGTGTGCGCTGTACCCAGGCTGAGTCACGCTTAGATCCAAAGCTCCCTTGAAACATACGTGTTCCTACGCGATGTCGTGAACAGAATGCCACGCCTTCATCGGTCTTCCGGTTACCTGGATAGAAATATGTACGTGGAAACACTCCCACCGAGTCGCTTATCAGAGTATCGTTGTGCTGTACCTCATAGCGCAGTGCCTCGCCTTGCAGTTTTATCAGTGCGTTATGTCGGTATCCATGACTGGTTATCTCTTGCCCGTCGGCTGCCATTTCCCGCAGTTGTGCCCACGTCATCATGGCGACACCTTTCCATTCTCTTCCCACCTTGGAGCCTATAATGCCAAACGAGGCTTTCAGTCCCAGTGCCTTCAGGCGTGGAAACACCTCAGTATAGTGTTCGCCCAGACCATCATCGAAAGTAAACGTAAGTGCTCCTTCGCGGTCTCCGTAGTATTTAGCTACCCGGACATCTGGCTGTCCGTTTGCAGCCAGAATGCCGAGCAGCACCATTACCATCAATAGGTATCTCCTGGTAGTCATTGTTTTTATATCTATTGGATAATAATGCCCGTGAGGCTGTATGCCTTGTCTCCTTTTATTATAATGATGTTCTTTCCGTCGTAATACTTCATGGGCTTGCCATCACGCAGTGATGCCGAGGGAGTGACAATTTGCGTAGGCTGGTCATCGCCCTCGTGCATGTCGTCTTCGGAGGTGTCGTCGTCGGGGACGTAATATACTGCCAGGAGCTGGGAGGTGGGCTCTGACCAGAAACAGTATGTACCTGCTTCGCTGCCGTGGTATGTCAGCTGGACTTCCTTGTTCTTGCTGGTAACATTTTGTCTTACCTCTTCTATCTCACTACCATTGAATGACATACGTACGTAACGAGGATTGGTCTCTGTTCCGTTGCCAGTGCAGTAGAAGCTTACGTACAGTGTGCCTGCTCCTGACGTGTTGATGGCATAGGCTCGGTCGCTGTAGTTGGAAGTCGCCGTGCCTGCCGTCTCGGGAATGTTTGACACGAAGTTTGTGTTGCCGGAAGATGAAACAGCCATAGTTACGGGTATTTCCTTTTCGCTGTTGTCTGTAAGAGTAAAGACAACCTTTGACACGCCTGGGGTGACGGCTGTCATGGTATGGGTGCCGTATGCACGCATATACAGACCGTTATAGTCAAGTAAGGCTGAAGCTATTACATCGCCTGAGTTATAGGTAGTCGTGCCATCAGCACTCTCCTCAAAGGTCCATAGCGTCTCGGTGGCAACAGTCGTTTCCGCACTAGCATAATCCTCTTTCTTATACTGCTCCACATCAGTCTTCATGGCAGCCTGCAAGGTAGCGTAATCAGCATAGGCTTCTGTTGTGGTATCCCAAGAGCGAATGGCAAGGTTTGCCGCAATACCCATAGCTCGCGCGCCCTTCTCTGCAGTGTGAGTTGAGCCTACTCCCTCAAAGAATACTGATGATGTCAGACCTGGACCAAAGTCTTCCCACAATGTTTGTGAAGCAAGGTTGAGGTCTATGCATGGCACTCCCAACTCTGTTGCCAAGTTACGCATTGCCTCAGGGTAGTTGAAAGGATCATCTGTGTCGGAGTGTGTCTCGCCTGCCGCCTCGCAGGCATCAATCTTTCCGAGACGGGTGAGTGTCTTGCCGCTGAAAAGGCTGCGGCAGATAGAGGTGGCAAGTATGGGATAGGCACCCTTCGCCTTTACCTCTTGCACCATTTTCGTTATATAGGTGAGGTATTCAGATTCGTCTAACGTCTTGTAGCCGTTGTGAAGCGTACCGCCCTTTTGGTCGTTGTGCCCCCAGCACATGATGACATAGTCGCCTTCCTTCACCGGTACGAAGTCCTTGACGTAAGGACGCTCTGCCTTGTAGGCATCGCTCATAGTGTTTGTCCCCATCACGACAGCCCAGTAGTTGGCACCGCTATAGAAACCCTTTGCCGTAGTACCCGTATGTGCCCAGTCCTGAACTACGACACCGGACTCCTCAGTAAAGTAATCCTGAAAAAACTGTCCCCATCCTCTCATTCCTTGGATATAGGTGTCATTGGCAGAGGTGTCTGTTGACTCGTCGCCATAGATGGACATCATTGAGTCGCCGCACATGTGGACTATCGGAGCTGAAGCCTCTGGCTGTATCTCCACCATATCGGGGGTTATGACGATAGAGTTGATATAGTGACCGCCCGTGCTGCCAAAGGTGAGGTCTATCTGTGTGCCGCTCTTCACGATGTATGTCACGCTACTGCTGGTCAGTGCGGTACCCTTAGGCAATACCGTCTGGGTAGCATCGTCGGAGGCAAAGATATTCTCTGACAGGGCGGAGAGGGCGGTAGTTCCTGCTGAAGCAGAACCGAAGGTTATGGTGACACCATAGCCCGGCTGGAGGTTCAGTATTGAGAGCGTGGTGGTCTGGTTGCTCGTCAGCTGCAGTCCCACGCTGCCGCGCAGCCGCACCTTGTTATTGCCGTTAGTGGTGTTTGCTGCCAAGGCGAATGTCTCGGCAAACTCGGAGAAGTCGCCGTCACCACTGTTGTTAACAGCCTTGTATATGGCTGTTCCATCGGCGGCTGTCATGCTCTCAGTGCTGAGCACAATCTCCTGATATGCAGACTTCTCGCCCACGTTTGCCGCCGTCCACGTCTTGAAGTCGAGTGTTATGGGCTGTCCCTCGGGGTAGATGACATCGGGCACTGTCTGTGTCTCGCCCTCAATGATGCTCAGTTCCACCATCTTGTTGTACATGCCTATACCGAGGCGCTCGGCACAGTTAGCGTCAAAATGGAGGTCGTCACCGATGAATGTGCCTGGTTCGCTCTTTATGACGTGGAAGTTAGCATCCTCTTCAGCAAGGGTGAAGAGAGCATCATACACCTTCTTATTATACTGCTTGCTTTGAGGTGGTACAGTGCCACAGATGAATGGCAACGTGGCATACTTGCTGTCGCCGGTCTTAGCAACAATATAGTCACGCATGTACTGCACTACAGCCTTGAGGTTGTCGTGGTAGCCGTCAGGACCTGTACCTGTGCGGTCGCTCTCGCCCTGATGCCATACTATTGCCTTGATGTCGGCAGCCTTGCCAGCTGCCGTGATGGCATCGATACTCTTGTCGATGTTGCTGCACAGGGCTTTCAGCATTGACAGTCCGCCCTCGTTGCATGAGGTGTTCTCACTGAGCCATGCGGCATCCGCACTCCAATGGTAATCCTTGGAACTGGTGCATGTAGGGTCGATGGAGGTGCCCCCCATAGCATGCTTAACCACATAGAAGTCTTTCTGCAGCGCTTTCTCTATCCAGTAGTAGAGGATGGCATCATAGGCAAAACGTCCTGAGTTGTTGGCGCTCTCCATTTCAGGCCAGAACTTGCGGTACACGCCCTCGCTCTCGCTGCGTCTCGTTGAGCCGTTGGTATAGCTCCAGTTGCAATACTGGTATGCGCCGCCGTTAGCCTCGCCGAGCGACTTTATGTAGTCGGGAAGGTTTTCGTTATAGCATCGTCCGGCGGTATTTGACTGCCCCGCCGTGATAAATACAGGCACCGTCTCCGTATCTGACAGAGGGTAGCTTATGCGGACACCGTATAGATAGACAGCTCCCAAGGGAGAGTAGAGATACAGCGCACTGGAGTATTCTCCTGTGTACTCGTAAGACATCTTGCCTACCTTGTTCTGCGTGAACGATGCGGAGGCAAGCGGAGTGACGCTGCTGCCGTAACTTCCCTCGCTGATGTAAATGTCGCGGTCGGTAGAAGTAGCTGACTCGGCAAACACGTCAATAGTGCAAGGACCTTTGACGAAGAATTTAATGTAGCGTCCGGTGGTCTGGCTGCTGCTGGTCGGATTGCCACAGATTTCTGCATTGTAGTGGCTGAAGGAAATAGTTTCATTATCGTCACTATACTGTGCAGAGCGTGCCACTACCTTATTGTATGAGGTGGTGCTGCCTGCAGGGATGAGGAACTTGTCTTGAGTGTAGTCCTCCGTCCAGGTCTTTGCCTCTGTGAACTTCAGGAAGGTGTTGGAGCTTATATATTCATCGGTATTTTGGAACAAAGCGCCCTGGTTGTTGTCATACAACGTGCCGCCAGCCTTTGCCACCATGAATGAGGTAATGTCGGGCAACGAACCGTCAGCCTTACGTGGTGCCATAAGCTCTATTCCTGCCGTGCCCCACGCTTTCCGTGCGCCGTCAACAAAGGCGTTGTTGTCCTGGCTGTCAATGGAGGCATTGTTGGTCAGAGAGCATGACTCGCCGATGTTTGACCAGTGGCGCAGACTCCCTGATGTGCCTGTAGGCAGATACGAAACGCAGTTCTCTATCGTGTGACCATAGCCAGCCACGTCGGTAGCCGCCGTAGCCATGTTGTCCCTGTCACGGTTTACCATGTTGAAGTTTGATGAAGAACTGCCCACGCCGTTGTATATAGCCGTGTTGTTCTTCCAGATGTTTCCTCCCAGGTGGTGGTTGGAGTAGAAACCATTTGCCTTATTCTCGTATGCTACGCAGTAGGAAATGGTGTTTTGCGGTATCAGCGGTTCGCCGTTGGCGTCGGTGGCATATCCGCTGCAAGGTATGCTCATGCCGTAACCTCCAGCCTTGAAGCCGTTGCCGTCGCCGCGTGCGGTGCTGCTGTTCGGCTCAAAGCCGTTGTAGAAAGCCCAGCAGTGATCCCATACCACCTCTGCCTGGTTGTTGATGCAGTCGAAACCGTCGTCGCTGTTCCACCATGCGCGGCAGCCCTCGAAGCGGTTGCCCGTATAATCTTTATTAATAAGGTGTATCCCGAAACCGTCACAGTTGCCGCCGAGGGTCTCCGACGTGTTCGCTACCGTGCCCGTGCTTTTGTAGTTGTTGTAGTCTTCATCGGTCTTGAAGGCTGAATAGTCGTCATAGTTGTTGTAGGCATCGCAGTTTTTCACGAGGTTGTTGCTGCCGCGTATGGCGTAATAGCCTATAGCCATATTGTCGTGCATGGCTATGTCCTCCACTATGCAGTTGGAGCCGTTGCGCGCCGATATGCACTCACTCTGATAATGACCGTGCATGGTAGCCTGCACGCCGACGATGTCAAAGTTTTTCAGGTGTAAATAGCTGCCGTGCAGATAGAAAGCACTCACACGGCTCTGTGGCTTCACATTCTGGAAGTCGAAGACAGGACGCTCCCCTGGATAACCTGCAAAGACGGTGCGTGCCGTCGCAGTACCCGTCTTGGCAAGGTCAAAGACAAAGCTGTAGCCGCCCGTCCCGCTGCCTGACGTCATGATTTCGGACTCGGCGATGGTGTATGTGCCGCCACGGAAATAGACCGTGTCACCTGCCGCCATTGTGCTGTATGCCTTCCCAAAAGTCTTGAAGGGAGCCTCCTTGCTGCCGGTGCCGCTGTCAGAGCCGTTGGTGGCAACGTAATAAACATTTGGAGCTGCCGCAAGCACCATCGGACATAGAGCCAATAATAGGGTTGTCAGTTTTTTCTTCATAATGGGTGTAGGTTTTTATGTTATGTTTCGTTATGCCGTTTATTTTGTGGCAAACTTACATAAAAAAACCGACACCGCACCCTTCAATGCGTACAACCCTGTATAAATTTGTCCGCTGCCGCGCCCTAAGGCTCTTTCTTTTCCTCTGCCGACACCCCCTTCTGGTATTCCGATGGGCTCATGCCGTAATAAGCCTTGAACACTGATGACATATACTGAGGACTTGAGAAGCCCAGCTTGTATGCCACCTCCGCTATGGTGTATTTTTCGTCTTGCAGCATGTCCGCCGCGCGCATTATGCGGTGCTTGCGCACATACTCCTTGGGCGAGCATCCCAGCAACGTGGATATCTTATTGTAGAAGTTAGTCCTTCTGTAGCCCAGTGCTTCCGCTATCTTGTCAACGTTGAGGTCGCTGTCGCCTATGTGTGTCTCTATGTATGAGTCCAACTGTGCCACGAGTCGGCGGTCGCGTTCCTCCGTTATCACCTCGGGCAGCTTCATCTGGTTTCTCAGTTGTATCTCCGTAACCTTCTTGCCCACCGCGTCGTCGGTGGCAGCCTCCGCTTTTCCGAAGTCGAGCATCATGTAGCTGCGCGTCTTTATGAGCTGCACGCATTGTGCTATCAGCAGCGGCATGGAGAACGGTTTGGTGACATACGCATCGGCACCGAGCTTCGTGCCCTTCAGCTTGTTGAGGTCACTATCCACTGCCGTGAGCATTATCACTGGCAGATACCTGTATGCGCTCTTGCGCACGTGCTGCAACACCTCGAATCCCGACTTGTTAGGCATCAGGTAGTCCGTAATAAGCAGGTCGGGCACCTTGCCCTCAAGCATGTCGATAGCCTCCTGTCCGTCGTGTGCCGTCACAACGGTGAAATACTGCGACAGCTCAGCCTTCAGCACCTCCAGTATGTCAAGGTCATCCTCGGCTATCAGCACAGTCTTGTCGTTCATCGGTTCAGCACTTGTCTGCGCCACATACCTCTCCGTATATCCCGCTCTCTCCTCGTTGGCTTTACCGTCGCCGTCACTCAGCAGTTGTGCTTCCTCTGATATGAACTCGTCAGCCTTGTACGCCTGTTTCTCCATTGGCAGTGTCAAGGTAAATACTGAGCCGCTTCCCTCGGTGGGGGGGGTATAATTTATCGTTCCATGATGTACTTTTACGAGAGCCGCCACCAGGTTAAGTCCTATGCCCATAGAGTCGCCGGCTATGTTGGAGGAGCTTTCCTGCTCAAAGAGCGTAGCCCTCTTCTCCTCAGGCACTCCTACGCCGTTGTCTGCCACGCTGACGACCACGCTTCTGCTGCCTTCCTCGCCTGCCGTGCCAACCGTCACTTCTATACTCCCTTTCACTGGAGTATATTTGAAGGCGTTTGATATAAGGTTGAACATTATCTTGTCAACCTTTCCCTGGTCCATATAGCATGGTATGGACTTCTCTGCCTGTTGGAAGGTGTAGTTTATGCTGCGCCTGTCGCTAATGTCGTGGAACTGCTGCCATATATTATATATGAACACGCACGCATCCGTCTCCTGCACCCTCAGACTGAGCTTGCCCGTCTCCATGTTGCGGAACTCCAGCAGCTGGTCTATCAGCCTCTTCATGCGCTCCGTGCTGTTCTTGAGAAGGCTCACCGTGCTCGCCTGCGACGATGACATACCGCTTGCATTGGCTTGCAGTTTGTCTATCGACGACATTATCAGCGTCAGCGGCGTGCGGAACTCGTGCGACACGTTGGTGAAGAACTTCATTTTGAATTCCGAGAGCATCTTCTCGTCGTGTATCCTCTGCCTCAGGCGCAGCTTGTCGCGCGCATTCATGAACAGCACATATCCTGTCACGGCTGCCATACACAGGTATATCAGGTAAGCCCACCACGTGTTCCACCACGGTTCACCGATTACTATCACCAGTTCGTTTTCTGCCACACGCTCACCGTTTACCACCTCTGCCACATGGAACACGTAGCGTCCAGGGCTAAGGTTCTGGTAGTTCACGCTGCTTGCCGCCGCAGGAGCATTCCATTCCGTTTCCCCTCCGTTGCCCTCGAGCCAGTAGGTGTATCGTGTGTTTTCCGACTGCTCGTACATCAGGTCTGAGAAGCGTATCGTCAAGTAGTTCTGGTCGTGTGTCAGCCTTATCTCTCCCACGTTTGACAGACTCGCCTCTTTCAGCGGCGAATTATCTTGCATCTGCTCTATGTTCTGTCCGTTGACCAACATTCCCGTTATCATCACCTTGTGCGGTATCTTGCGCTCTGCCAGTCCGCTTGCATCGGTAATCAGTATGCCGTCAAGCGTGCCGAATGCCATCTTGCCGTCGCCGAGCGCGACGGCACAGTTGGCGTTGCAGTAGTTCAGCAGCCTGTTGCCCTCCACCATGAATGTCTTTGTGCGGTTTGCCTTCAGGTCGTAGCAGGCATAGCCCTCTTCCGTCGAAATCCAGATGTTGCCTTTGCCGTCGGGGGTAATGTTCTGTATGTTGTCATTCGTCACTATCTTGCCGGCAAGACTCTCAAAACCTAACTTTCCGTCCTTCTTCCTGTAGCTGCGCCACAGTCCGTCCATCGAGGTACCCACCCAGATGCGGTGGCTGTTGTCCTCGTATATTGAGGTCACCCTCACACGCTCCGAGGCTTCCGTCTTCAGCGGATATACCTCGTAAGCCTTCGGGTTCTTTATCAGCTGATCGGGCAAGAATGTCACCACGCCGATGCTGGTACCCAGCCACAGCCTGCCCTCGGCATCCTGCCTTATGCAGCGTACCTCGAAGTTTGCTATGTCAGTGAAGAACCTGCGGAACGACTCATTACCCTCGGGATAGGGCTTGGTCATGGCAAAGAGTCCGTTGATGCTGCCTACCCAAAGGCGACCTTTATTGTCTGTCAGCACGCGGTCTGTCCTTTCTTTGCCTAAATAGAAGCGGTCTTTCAGGTACAGTCCGCTATTGGTCGTAGTAGCCCAAAGTGAGCCGTCGGGCAGATAGCCCACCGAGTTGTATATCACGTCAGCCGGCATGTTGTCGTAGGGGGTTACGCCCCCGCCGCCTTTCATTGATACCCTCACCAGTGCTCCGCGGCTCTTGCCTGCCACAAGGTTGCCGTCAGGCAGCCTCGACAGCACTCTCACCTCGCTTTCCGATGTCTGCTCTTCGCCTACCCTTATCACTTCATACCTTGAATGGTTTATGTGCAGACGCGTCAAGCCGTACCATACGTTGCTCACCCACACGTCGCCGTTGCGGTCGAGTATCATTGCCACTATGCGGTCAGAGGGTATGAGGTCTTTGCGCTCCTTTGCCGATATATGGCGCATCGCCTCCGTCTTGGGGTCATAGAGATACAGTCCGTCGCCGTTGGTGCTCACCCATATCATGCCTTCCTTGTCAGTCACCACGTTCACCTTATAGTCCGTAGTAGCCTTCAGCAGCCTGTCGCTTATCACTCTCAGACGGTGTTTCCTGCCCGTATTGCGGTCGGTATATTCTATGCTGCCTGCGTTGTCATACACTATGGCGTTGCCCAGGTTGTCCGTGAAGCGGTTTTTTATGCGCTTCTTCTCCTGTGCCGCGAATGTCGCGCTGTCCTTGTACTCCACGAACATATCCCTCTTTGTGTCGTAGCACGACATCTGGTCGGTATTGAAGCGCAGGCGCAACAGCCCTCCTGGCAGTTTCTTTATCTCCTTCACCCTGTTGGTGCGCATAAGTGAGTTGTTGCCCTCCGACGTCCTAAGGAAACTTCTGTATGAATGTCCGTCGAAGCGGTACAGGCCGTAGAGGGTGCCCAGCCACAGAAAGCCGTCGTCGTCCTGCACCATGCAGCGCACGTTGTTGTCGGGTAATCCGTTGTCCGTAGTATAGTGATGAGCCGTGATGATGGGTTGTGCCGCCTGTGTATGACACGTCACGGCAAGCAGCAAACAGCAAATGATGAGCCTTGCTCGCATAGTTTCGTTCAGATTAGTTAGTAGTCTTTTGGGTTTATTCCGTGTACAAAATTATACAAATAAAACCTAATCGCCAAACTTTTCCTGCTGTTTTTTCGTATTTGCGCACCATTTTATATTGTTTCCGGCTTCCCGTAGCTATGCCTTTAACCACAAGAAGCAATGCAAGCGAATAACAAAATAGGCTATTTTGTTAATCAATTTAGGCTACTTTGTTAAACAAATCAGGCTATTTTGTTCAACAAATTAGGCTATTTTGTTTTTATAATCAGTTTGGTTTAATACAAAAAAGCATAGCTTCCCTATGCAGGAAGCTATGCTACAAAAGTTTTAAGACGTATTTCTAATCCGCAAAAACTATGCGTTGGATGCCATTTCTATTCGTTGGATGCCATTTCTATTCGTTGGATGCCATTTCTATTCGTTGAATGCCATTTCAATTATCGAGAGGGTGTTTGACTTCGACGCCTTGGTGGAGACGTTGGTCTTTGCCGCAAGCTCGGTCATGGAGCCGAAAGCCTCCTTTACGGTTGCTGCGCCTACCATGCGTATCTCATACTTATCTGTCTTCACTGGCTCCTTTATGTCGAGGTAGCAGTCACCGAGCGTCTTGTCGGTATAGCCTTCCCATACCATCTTGCCGTCAGCATACACCTGCAGGGGGTAGCTGGTGCGGCGGAAACCGTCCATGCGAAGTGCTATGCGCTTTATGGCAGCAGGTTTCGCCAGCGTCACCTTCACCCATGCCGTCTGCAGTTTGCCGTCGTTTTTCCACAGTGAGGGACTTTCCTTGCTACTGTTCTCGTTGTCGTCAAACATGTATTTGGCAAGTTCCTGGTTTACGGGTACCTCCACGTCCTTAATCTCTACGGTGCTCAGGTGCTGGCGGTACGAAGGCGTGGCAGGTGTCTCGCCGCGCTTCAGGTACAGCGGCAGTTCCGCAGCCCAGTCCGCTTCGATGGCGTTGCCTGCGGCATCTACATAGAAACCGTTCTTCTGTGGACAGCTTACGGTGTTCGTCGTGAGGCTTGCCGTCTTGTAGCCCTTTGCCTTGGCGCTGAGGCTTACCTTTCCTGCATTGAGGGTGGAGCGCACCATTACGCGTATCACACCGCCTTCGAGCATCAGTTCCTTTGACATCACGCCGTTGGTATCCTTGCTGTGTCCTCCCTCGGCAGTTATCTCGCCTTCGGTAGCTGGCACGGCAGCCGCGTTGAGGGCTTTCTCCTCTTCGCTCACCACACCGCTCACGCCGCCTATGTATTCGCCGCATCCCGTAACGTCGAAGGTCACCATGTCGTGGGCGAGAGGATGGCGCTGGCCGTCCTTGTCAACCGCTTCTATCTCGGCTATGCGTATGTCGCTGCCGTCGGCGCGGAATGTCTCGGGGGCGTCTATCCACTTCATGCGCAGGCTTACGGGCTTGCCCGCAGTCTTCACCTCGTGGCTGCTTACCTCCTTGCCGTCCTTGTAGCTGACAGCCTTGAGGGTGCCAGCCTCCCATTTTATGTCGCTGAAGGTAAAGAGGAAAGTGTTTGAACGTACTCCCTTGCCGAGGGACTTGCCGTTGAGCAACAGCTCCACCTCGTCGCCGGTCGATGCCACATAGACGGGCTTTACCACCGGCTTGCCGTCCTTGTCGCCCTGCTCGTAGTTCCAGTGTCCTATGATGTAGGTGTGTTCTGCCTCCGTGTCAACCCATCCGTCCCATATAGCCTGATGGACGAACCATGAGTCTTTGGGTATGCGCATGGCATCGACGTCGCCCGAAGTGCGGTATGACTTCTCGCCGCGAGCATGGGTGTTGGAATCGGAGAAGATAATCTTTGCGCCGCCGCTGTTGACACGCTTGCCCTGTCCAGGGCGTGCCATCCAGTATTCGTTCCACCTTATGATGTTCTCCACGGCAAGTCCGTCCTGGTTGTGGTTGTAGGCAACGGCACGGTCACCGCGGTAGAGCGGACCTTCGCCCTCCATGTGATAGGGGTAGCTCCACTGGTCCCAGTAGCGGCGTATGCCCTCGTCGCGGTTGTACTCCATCATGAACATGGGCTTGCCTGCCGACTTGTTGACTTAGAGCATCTCGCCGCCGTACTCTGCCACCTTGGAGTCGAGCATGTTGCGTGAGCCTGACGCCCTGCCGCCGTTGGGGTCGTACTGGTCGCGCACAGCTTTGAGTTCGCTCATGTGGGCTTCTGTTATCTGGTTGTTGCCGCCTTCATAGAATATGACGGAGGGGTTGTTGCGGTTGTATATCGTGGCATCGCGCATCAGCTCCACGCGCTGCTGCCAGCGGCGGTCGTTGACGTCTTTCTCCGAGTCGCCTGCAGGCATAGCCATGATGAGACCGAGACGGTCGAAGGAGTTTACATCCTGCTTGGACGGCGTCACGTGCATCCAGCGGTAGAAGTTGCCGTTGCAGCCGAGCACGAGGCTGTTGCTGTAGTCGCTCATCCACGCAGGGATGGAGATGCCGAGGGCAGGCCACTCGTTAGTGGAACGCTGGGCGAAGCCTTTCAGCTGCAGCACGCGGTCGTTGAGGTAGAACATGCCGTTCTTGAACTCCGTCTTGCGGAAGCCAGTCCTGATTGTCTGGGTGTCGGTAAGCTTGCCGTCAACGAGTATGCTCGACTTCACCGTGTAGAGGTAGCCGTAGCCCCAGCTCCACAGGTGCAGCCCGCTCACTTTCTTCTCTGCCCTTAGCGTAACGGTGTCGCCCATTTCCACTGTCTTCTTCTCGCCGTTGAAGCGTGCCACCTCGTTGCCGTCCTTGTCTATGAGGGTTACCTGATACTCCACCTGTCTGGGTGACTGGCTGTCGTTGACCACCTGCGTCTCGGCGCATACGGTAGCCTTGCCGCCCTTCACCGTTATGTCCTTGGCATAGACATATACGCCCGTAGTGCCGAGGTTGGTATATAGTGGAAGGGTCTGGTGCACGGGGTCCATGATGTGCAGCCATACATTCTTGTTGATGCCGCCGTAGTTGCAGTAGAAGTTCTTGTCGTTCCACTGGAAGCCGGAGCGCACCTCCTTGCCGTCCTTCTCGCGTATGGTCTTGATGTGCTCCTTGTAGCGCCAGTCGCTATCGACATATACTGCCACGATGTTCTCCTTGTCATATTTTATATAAGGTGTCAGGTCAAAGCCGAAAGCCATCACGCCGTTCTCTGCCCATCCCAGCGATTTGCCGTTGATGAACACGCGTGCGCCGAAGCGTGCGCCCTCGAACTCTATGAACACCTTCTTGCCCTTGGCAGACTTTGGCAGCACGAAGTGCTTGCGATACCACATGACGGTGTCGCTCAGTTCCTGGCAGGCACGGGCAAAAGCCTCATGCTGGTTGTAGGCATAGGGCAGGGTAACACTCTTCCAGGAGCTGTCGTCTATCTTCAGGCTTGAGCCTTTCAGTTCCTTGCCCAGAGCCAGTTTCCAGTCTGCATTGAAGTTGTAGCGTTCGCCGCCGCTGGCACCTATCCATGCAAACAGGGCGCAGACCATGAGTGTGAGAGAAAGTTTTCTGTTGTTCATAACTTGGTTTTACTTATTTGGTTAGTTTTTTTACAGCAATAGTGTTGTTTTCGTCTGCAAAGGTAGGAATAATAAGCGAAAAGCGACGTATTGTTTTATACAAATCCGTAGGATTTCATGTATAAAAAAACTGTGCCAAGCATTCGCCTGGCACAGTCCTGTATTTATACAGTAAACCGTAAACTGTCAACTGTCAACTTACTTTACTTGCTGACCAGCTACATTATAGTTGCCGATGTAGAGCTTACCATTCTTGATAACCTTTACTGCCTTTGCAACAGCTGGTGCATTCTCAGCGATAGCCTCAACGGCTGTAGCACTTGGCTCGTATGTTACAGTCTTGATGGTCTGACCGCCTACAGCAAGCCAGATGTAGTAAGTGGTGTTTGCCTCAACAGGTGCTGACACGGTGCCAGTCTCTGCAGTTGCTATTGCCAGCACACCATCTGTCTCTGCAGTTGCGTCCTTTGTCACTTTAGTGCCGATAGCCGTAGTGCGGTTGGCAGCATCAGCGGCATTGTTAGAAGTGAAGGTTGCGCTGAGAGTACCTGCTGCGGTAGGCTTGAATGATATGTAGCGGTTTGTAGCTGTGCTCTGACCGTTAGCGTGGAAACCCTTTGAGGTGATGTAGTCCTTGCCTGAAACGTAGGTCATCACGCATGACAGTCCGTCGTAGTCATATGGAGAGGTGTACTCTGCCTCTTCAGCAGCAAATGTAGAGAAGTCCCATACCTTAGAGGTAGCAGGAGCAGCCTCGCCGCCGCCTGTTGTATCTTCGCCGCGAACTATTTCAATGTTCATAACGTAGATGTTGGTATTGCCGCCACGACCGAAGTAGAGGGCATCATAGTCTGAGTCAAGTGTATAATCAAAAGTCTTGGGCTCTCCTGCCTCCTCATGACCGTCTGTTACGGTGAGGGCACCTGCTGCGCTGCCTGTGAGGTCTGCTATCTGCTTCTTCTCTGCGCTATACACAAGGATGTTAGCATACTTTGAGCCGCCAGCATAGTCTGTTGCGTTCATTGATGTAAACGGCTGCACGGTAATCTTGTCACCTTTCTTGAAACCGCCCTCAACGGTAACCTTGTAAGCTGCCTGGAACTCACCGCTTGACACAATGCTCTTGGTGAACTTAATGGCATTTACGGAAGTGGAGTTACTGTTGTACTTGCCAGTACCGTCTGTAATGATGTAGCCATCGGCTGCCTGTTCAACTGTCCATGTGCCAGTAGCAGTACCCGTCTTCCACGATGCGATTGTTTCAGCATTGGCTGTCAGTGCCAACAATGCTGTTGCGATAAGAGTAAAAATTTTCTTCATAAATTTTCTTTGTTTATAGGTTAATAATAAAATGATTTGATTTCTCGGCACAAATGTAGTAATAAAACAATGTACACAGTGAAAGGTTTTGTTCAAAAGTGTACATTTATATACACGGGAGAAAAAACTCTCCGCAGGGGCTCATGCCTTGCGGAGAGTAGGCCATTACATATCTTCCATTGACAAGCCTATCTGCATAACGGAATATTTTGACAACTCCTTGTTAAGAGACGCTGCTTTCTCAGCAAGTTCTGTGGGGCTGAATTTCCTACGCTGGCGCTTGATTTCCGCTACTACGGCAGTTTTGTCAATGTCGTTGAGTGCAATCATGTCTATTTCATTCTGCCCCTTGCGATCCCAATAGTTGCCTACCAGTGTCACCCGTTCCTCTTCCATCCACTTTTGGCGGAAGTACTGTTCGAGCACAAGGCCAGTATATTGCTCATACCCTTTTTCGACTATTTCAAGTAGCAGGTCGTTGCGTTCCATTTCGACTAATGACTGGTTGCGCATGATAAAGCGGAACCATAAACGCAGGAAGCAGTCGTCCAGCTGCCAACGGGAATTCCTTCCACCAGGCTTGCTGAACATGGGTTGCTTGCGGTGGATATAACTGTAGTCTTCTTCCAAATTGTCAAGGTAAGCACCTGTATTCTTGCCGATGGCACCGTCTATCTCGCTCTGGGTATTCATACCTGATGCTATCAATTGCAGAATGCTCAGATAGTTGGTATAGTCCTTGCCAAATTCAGACATAATGAGTTCTGTACCCTCAGAGAGGTAAGGAGAACCAGCCTGAGTGACCCATCTAAGCATTTTTGCCTTTGTCGTTGCTTTGGCATTCATCAGCCATGCCACGTATTTAGCAACACCGCCTGTCAGTGTGTAAAGACAAAGCAAGTCTTCTGGTGTGTATTTAGGGTTATGGTCGTGAAGAATTTGTTTCAGTATGCTGATACGGAACGGCAACATATTCAATCGGCAATCCTGACGACCATAAAGAGGCTCATCTTCATTGTCGAATATCTTGTGCATCATATTATAAATACTTCCACAGGCAACCATATTGACCTTTGACTTTTCGTGATAGCGATCCCAAATATCTTGTATATGACTTGGGATGGCTGGATTCACTTTCAGGAAATTCTGGAATTCATCAAATACCAGCGTAAAGTGATTTTCCTGACCATAACGCAACAGTTGTTCGAAGAACTGCGCAAACGTCTCCATACGACCAAAAATTTGAAGTCCAAGAGCCTGCTCTGCCGCTTCTTGGAATTTGCCAGTCAATACCCGTTCGTTATCTTTTGAGACATAGAGATAAAGTAATGGTTGTCCACCTTCATCGGCACTCTTTGTCAATAGCGTAGTCTTACCTATGCGCCTTCGTCCTATCAGGACAGTCATTCGTCCCCGTTCTGAAGTCTGCTCCCAATTTGTCTGGAGTATTGCCAACTCCTTTTCTCTGTCATAGAATCTCATATCTGGCACCAATTAATTTAATGTGCATTAAGTTAATATCGGTTGCAAAGATAATAAATATTTTGCAATCAGACAAAATAATTGCTTAGAAAAATGAAAAAAAAGTGACGTGCCGTCATGCTACGGGGAGCACGGCGGCACGTCTGATACAATCGTGAAAAAACTTATTTACTAATCTTACTATTACTATTCATCTTCTTCTTCAAATTCGAGGTCCTTGGAGTACTGTATTTCTGTTTCTCCGCTAATCTCGCCAGATACTGCTGCCAGCAACGGCATGTTCTGTAGCTTTATAACCTCCGCAAGGGGAGCCATATATACTTTTTTCATATACTTATATACTTTTTCTTTATACCTAAAACTGTAAACCATAAACGGTAAACTGTAAACTATTTCACCTGAGCACCTGCAGTATTATACTTCTTGCCGTCCTTCTCTACGATGACAGCGCCGTTGAGTATATACTTCTTGACTTGTGCTGCAGGAGTAGCTGCCTCGATGGAATCTATCGCAGTGGGCTCACCGATGACGAAGTTGAGTGTCAAGGCATCGCCAAGATTGTTTGCCTCCTTGTCGATGTAAGCCTTGTATGCACCAAGAGTAGTTCCCGTGTAGAGACCGAACTTTGGAGCTGTCTTGGCTTCGTTGGCACCAGAGAGCACATAGGCAGTCCTTGCATCGCAAGGTGTGTCAGCAGCAACGCCGTCAAATTTGTTTACTCCGTCGCCAAGAGCTGCAACCTCTGTTGTAGCGATAGGGAAGGAATATGTGTCTGCCTCCGCGTTGATTACTACGCCAGTGTTGGCAGGTATGGCATCTGTTATCTCCGTGAGAGTAACACTTGAAGAAGATACATTAGAAGCGTAGTAAGCCTTGACTCCCTCAGGTATAGTCACTGCCACAGGCAGATAGAGCGATGCCCAGTTGATGTCGGCAACGGTTACGGAAGCACCGCTTTCATACTCAATGGCAAATGCTATTGCCGTACCACCTGAAACGCGGATGTTCGTCTTGTCAGTAACGTCAAACTCTGCAGCCGTCTCCTCAAGCAGAGGAAGGGTAGTAGCCGTAGTCTGACCTGTCAAGCCATAATCGAAGATAATTGTTCCTGCCGTTCCGCTTGTAGCATTGTACTTTGCATAGAGTGTGACAGACTTTACGTTATCAGACTTTGTGATGTTATATACACCATTCGTGCCTTTGTTTAAGAGGATTGGACGGTAGCTCGTTTCATTAATCACAATCTGGCGTTCTGCCTTTGTGCTATTGAGATCTCGCAGATACTCTGATGACGTTGCGCCTGTCAGAGAAAATGAGTAGCTTGTGCCCTCCCATGTTGCGGAGCTCGTTCCTGTTTCGGTTGGCAACTTTCCTTCTGGAGTAGTAGAGTTCAGCGCATAGATAGCAGCCGATGAGGTGGTTAGCTCTATTGCTGTGCCACCTGCCACTTCACGAGTGATGGTGAGAGAGAGGATGTTGAGACGCGTGCCGCCGGCACGACCGAAGTAAAGCTCGGTGTAGTCCTTCTCAAGATAGTAGTCGAAAGACTTTGGATCGCCAGCCTCCTCGTGACCGTCGGTTATGGTGAGGGCACCTGCTGCACTGCCTGTGATGTCGGCAATCTTCTTTACGTCAGCGTCATAGAGCATTACTGTAGCATACTTTGCACCACCAGTAAAATCATCGGTGCTCATCTGAGTGAATGGCTGCACAGTAATCTTGTCGCCAGCCTTGAAGTCGCCTTCCACCTTCAGTGCAGCGACATAAGCTCCACTACTGGTAATGCTGCTGGGGAATGTAATACAAGTAACAGCAGATTGGTTGCTGTTGATTTTTGAAGAGTAAGCCTTGTCAACAGCTTTTTCACCTGTAGCAGTACCTACTACGGTAGCAGTAGCCGTACCGCTCTCTGTACCCTGATTGTAGCTGTAGATAACCTTCTGAACAGCCTTCGCATTAATACCCACGACACTGAGCAGTGCCAGGATAAGTGTCTTTTGTAGTAATTTTCTCATGTTTGTAAAATTTGTAAAAGTTTTATGAATGATTAATCGTTTTCTGTTGCAAAATTATAAAACATAGGTGACTGTACACTTACAATTACGTACAATCACCTATATTTTTGTTCAGTCCATGTGAAACATCTCAGGCAGCGGGATGCTGACGGGCGAATTATCGGGATTGCACTTCATGATGTCTGCCATATAAGCCCACCACCGCTGGCAAATCTCTGTTGCCCCAAGATCTTGTGACCCGCCGTCGCCCTCAAGTTCCTGATAGGCATAGAGGGTGTCGGTGTCTTCATCAAGATAAATGCTGTAGTTGCGTACACCACTCTCATGGAGCAGTGCGCGCAACTCAGGAAAAAGGTTCTTGTGCCTGCGTTTGTATTCCTCCTTCTGCCCGGGATTGAGGAACATCTTGAATGCTTCGCGTCTCATAGGCTTTTAGAATGCAAGAATCCAACGGTAGAATCGAGAATTCTTGCGCATATCAAGAGATGTGAATAGCTTGTCGGAGGTAGTGCCGTCAGCGGTGAAGCCCCACATGGTTTCATGACCGCGCAGGTTGCTTGACCAATATGGTACTGAGAGCTTGGAGCTGATGCCAAGTGCCTCGCCGCCTGCTGCGCTGATAGAAGCCTCAACGGCTGTGAGGTCGCTATTCTTCATGTCCACCCATGCAGCAAGAGATGGCACATACCATGAGGTGCAGAGTGCTGTGGGCACTGGTACTGCTTCTTGCTGAGCCTGATATATGCCCTTGAATACTGTGGCGAAGTTCTTCTTGGAATCATCGGTAATCTTTGGTGCATTGGCACTGCTGATGATATCAGGCACTAACGACCAGTTGACGGTGTTTCTATGGCCCGTTTCCTCCAATTCATCGATAACAATCTTGCTTGCAGAAGCATTATTACTGATAAGGTGACTGAGGCCAAAGTTTGAATACCAGGATTTCCAGCCTGCGCTGTTCTGTGCACTTGTAAGGGCTGTAGTAGTTGGATCGTCAGGGTTTATGTCTGGAGCCCATGTGTTCTGCGTCTTGGTGAGTCCCACTACCATAGCGTGGCACCAACGTGAATCGGCAGCAACGACAGGCTCAGAGGTGCCTATCTTATATACTACTCCAAGCACGGCAGCCTTCTGCTCATTAGTGAGCGTGGTGCCCTTTGCCAGCAAGGTGCCATCGTTCATATAGAAGTCGCCTTCCTGCAAGGTCCACGGGGTGAGCTTTACACCACCATCGATTTTCTCCACATGGTAGTTGCCAGAACCTATCTCACCTATACCTGTAACTGTTGCCTGGGCTTCAACACCGTTGTTCTTATAGGTTACAGAAATATTGGCTGTAGCAAGGGGATTTACCAGATAGCGGTATTGCTGTGTGGCATCATCAAGCGAGGGAACAATATTGTTGTCGCCAAACTTGAAGGTGGCATCGGTAGCCTCAGACACTACATAGGTGGACAGTTCATCGTTAGAGAAGGTGTAGGAATGGTTGGGCAGTTCCATGCACACCATTGCCATATCGTGGTGCATATACACACTGACAGTACGGCTGGTAGCATCGACTGTAGCAGCATAGGATGTCATAAGGTCGCTCGCTTCGTAGGCAACTGCCTCTGACTGATCAGCCTGTGGTTGGAAGGTATCGATGTAGGTCTGGAAGGGGGAGTCGAGCGTAGTGTCAAACTCTACCGCCTCAGCGTATGGGTAATAGGCATAGAACTGAGCATCGGCATAGGTGGCATAGTCGAAGGACTCGTCTGCCGACCAGTAGCCATAGGAGTTGTAGGTTATCTTGATGTTCTCACCTACCACCTTGCCAGCCTTGACTATGAACACGCCTGCCTCGTCGCCCACCTCAAAGGAGGTTTGGAAATTCTTGGTAACAGCCTTGGAATTTATGCCTGAGGGCTGATCGGACAGCTGAAACGTAATACCACCCGACTTGCTGTCGGCATTAGAGTAGGTGTCATCATTAGAGCAGCCTGCCAACAACAGGGAAAATGCTAACGAAAACGCAACTGATAGCGCTAACGAATATATATTGTACTTTTTCATAAACTTTATACTTTATACTCTATACATTATACTATATACTACGTAAAAGCCCTACTTTTCCTGCCAGTCAACAGTTCCTGAAGGAACGAGTTCTATGGTTGTCATGCCATTCTTTATGTCCACATTGTATGTGGTGGTCTGGGCAGAGATGAGTTCAAGAGCCTCACTCGCATTGAGCACGAAGGAGTAGGTGCGCTTCTGTCCGAACAACATTAAGGACACCTCCTGTTCACTGACATTCACCGTCTGAGGAAGGAGTTTGAGATCAATCTGCGTAATGGCTGAGCCAGAGTCTGTAATGTCTTTCTGACTAGCCAGAGCTATACTAAGGTCGTAGGTGTTGACTACACCATCGGTATATGCTCCTGAGAGTATCCACTTGCTGATGACATCGTCAGTAGCAGTGATGTTGACCTTCAGGTTGGCAAGCACACGCTCAAAGGTGAGGTTTACAGCACCACCGTTGTTGATGTTGACACCATCAGCCTTGGCAAAGAGATAGTCGGTGATGGAGGTTTGATCCTGCGTATCAATCTCAAACACAGGCTCTGCAGCGTCAGTGCCTATGAACGGCCAGTAAGCCACTACGGAGCAGTCACCTTTTATATATATAGGCACTCCTGTCTCAGCTGAGAATGTCTTGGCATCCTCAGCGCAAAGGAAGGAACGATTCTGTGCGGTGAGGTCATAGTAAGACACTGACACGCCTATCTTGTCATTGGCACTCCATGAGCGGTCAGAGGCTGTCTGACCCATCTGTGCCGTCAATGATGCCAGAGGCACACCCGCACCGTCTTTATTGACGTGACCACCAAGGTAGTCTTCGTTGCTGCATGCCCCTAATGTGGCTGCTATTGCTAATATTGCTATCGTTATCTTTTTCATAAACTTTAAACTTTAAACCTTAAACTTTAAACTAGGATACCACATTAGTATCCGTCATTTTGTGTGTAAAGTCCGTCACGCACCTGCATCTGTGAGAGAGGTATGGGGTAATAGCGGCCATTGACAGTCACCTGGTTGGCATAAACGCTGTACTTAGGTGAGTGGTTGCGGTCGCAGTTTTCGCGGTAATACTCAAACTTCGCCTTTATGTCATTCACGAAAGTCTTATTGCGCACCTCATCAAACCAGCGATGGCCCTCGCCCAGCAACTCTATGCGGCGCTCTTCCATAACATACTGCTGGAAGCGGCTCTCAGAGAGACTTGATGGATAGCTGTAGTCCATCGCCCTGCTATGGATAAGGTTAAGCAGGGGCAGACCTTCAGCCTTGCCTACACACTCAGCATAGAGCAACATAACATCCTCAAGTCGCAGGATGGGGAAATTCTGTGGCCAGTAGGTGCGGTCAACTATCTGGTCGTCCATATCAGCATAGCCGTATGTGGAGCGCTTTACCTTATGCTCGAAGAACTTAGGCATGAAGGCATCGCCGTCACTGGCTATGATGTCATCATCAGAGCTGCTGCTCTCAGGTATGAGGTTGATGGAATTAGGATAGCGCTTGTCAAGTGGTATGCCTTCTTCGTCAACATTGTCAGCCCCAACGAAATGGTTTGCTACGAAACTACGCTCCACGTAGGCATGAGGACCTACTACGAGGTTGGCATTACAGAACTTGGTTTTGCTTGACTCCGACTTATGTGTGAGTGGTGTCATAGGGTTGCCCTGATTCTTGGAGCAAGCATACTGTATCTCGAAGATGAAGTACCTGTTGTCATTCTCATGAAACCACATATTGTTCCACTCATCGGCATCGAGTGCCCAGTATTTGCTTGGAGTAGCACCAGCAACTACATTGCCGCCGCTGAGCAGTCCCACAGTGGTGAGCACCTTGCCAAGATATTCCTTTGCCTTATCCTTAGCCGTAGCGTCATAAAGCGGATAACCTGCCATCTGCATATACACCTTGCCGAGCAATGCCTGAGCAGCAGTCTTGGTGGCACGCTCAGCGCGTGTGGCACCTGTGTAGTCTTTAGCTTCGTCAGCAAGGTTTTCCTCAGCGTAGGTGAGGTCTTCCACTATCTGCTCATACACCTGAGCTGGTTCGCTCTGCTTGAGATTGAATGCCTCTTCTACAGTAAGCTCCTGGGTTGACACTGGCACCCTGCCGAAGTAACGTACGAGGTCGAAGTAAGCCAGCGCACGCAGGAAGCGAGCCTCAGCAGAATACTGCGTAGCTGTTCCCTCACGTGTGTATGAGATATTATTGACATTAGCCAACAGACCATTTGCTGCTGCTATGAGAGCATAGTGGTCTGCCCAGCAGTTATACACTATATTGTCATTCAGCAGACCAGTGGAATTAAACTGCGCACAGTCAGCATACTCGTTCTTCTTTGACTCTGTGATGTTGAGCATATTGTCAGAACGGTTTTCAGACATGGCGAAGTAATATGTTGAGAAGGGTTTGAGGCATCCATACACACCAATGAGAGCACGATCCATATTGCCCTGGGTGGTATAGAACTTATCCTTCATCAATGAACTTTGTGAATCAGTAGTGAGTGTATCCTGACAGCCTGTAATGAGGACAGCCATAACAATCACTGCCATTACCTTGTATATTGAACTTATCTTTTTCATATACCTTATACTTTATACTTTATACTCTATACTCTATAATCAGAATGCTACTTGTAATCCAAGAGAGAACGTGCGAGCTGATGGGTAAGCACCGTAGTCGTACGTCTTTATCTGCGAACCAGAGTTGTTAGACTCAGGAGAGTAGCCTCCGTCATACTTGTCAATCATGAAGAGGTTCTCGGCAGATGCCGTGATGCGCAGCATGCTGATGAATGCCGACTTCTTGAAATTGAAGCGATAACCAATGGTGATATTCTTCAGTTTGAGGAAGTCAGTAGAATACAGCCAGCGTGTAGAGAACTGCTCGGCATTGTTGCTTGACGCATTAGGCACTATGCCATTGCCAGGGGCGTTCTCGCTGAACCACTGCTCTGTCCAGCGCTCTAAGCGGTTGATGCTGGTGCCCTGCGACTGCATGTCGATGGCACGTCCGAGTGCCGACCATATCTTACCACCCAACTGTGCGGTGAAGAGGATGGAAGCATCCCAGTTTTTCCACTTGAAGCTGTTAGTGAGACCAAAGGTCCATGATGCCTGTGGTTTGCCACAGTAGGTGCGGTCGTTCTCGTCAATGATACCATCGCCGTTCACGTCGCGGAAGCGTACATCGCCCACCTGAGAGGTAGATTCCGTAGGATAGCGTACGAGGTCTTCTTCTGTCTCATACACACCATCGGCTATGTAGAGGTAGTACTCGCCTATTGGGTGTCCCACCTCTATTATCTGTGTGGCATTGTCGTAGCCAGTATATATGGCAGAGTTGTTGCCGAGGTCAGTCACCTTGTTGGTAGAATAACCCACTGAAGCCTTTGTCTGCCATTTCAGTTTGCCTGTCAGGTTCTCTGTCTTCAGTTCCATCTCCACACCCTGTGTGCGTATGTTACCTATATTAGAGTATGCACTCTTATAGCCCACAACAGCAGGCACTGTCTGCAGGTAGAGCATATCAGAAATGGTCTTTACGTAGTAGTCGATAGCGAAACTGATGCGGTTGCGCAGGAACGACATGTCAACACCAAAGTTCCATGACTTGGTCTTCTGCCATCCGAGGTCAGGATTACTGCTTGTAGCTGGTACATAACCAGTGGTCACCGTACCGCCTGTGCTGTAGTATGAAGCTGCCATCAGGGCATCAGCAGAATTGGCAGGTATGGAGTTGGTACCGTTGGAACCGTATGAAACACGCACCTTAGCCTGGTTCATAGCCCATGAAGGATTCCAGAACTTCTCGTTAGATATGCGCCATGCTGCTGAGATAGCAGGGAAGGTACCCCACTTGCGATCGGCACCGAAACGTGATGAACCATCGCGACGTAAAGAAGCATTGACCAGATAACGATTGTCATATCCGTATTCAGCACGAGCGAAATAAGATATCAGCTGATCGTCAGTGGCTATCGTAGTAGTAAAGGTGGTTGGCTGCACATCGTTGATGGTCCAACCCTGTATGGTGTTGCCAGGGAACTGCGTTGCTCCGAGGTTATATGACGTAGAGTACTTAGTTGACTCCAGCGACCAACCAGCCACTACATTCAGGTTATGCTTGCGGGCAAAGGTGTGCTTGTAGGTAGTGGTTGCCTGCAACAGGTATTTGTGAGAGCGGTTGCCATTCCATGTTGATGAAGCATAGTAGCCCTCACCTGAACTCCATGAACGGTTAGCCGATGACGGAGTGAATATCCTACGTTCGCGATTGTTATATATCCACGAACCCAGCACCTCGGCGTTCCAGTCTTTCTGTATCTCGTAGTTGGCTTTGAGACTGGTGACAACGCGTATCTGTTCATCGCGATAGCTGCGCTGTTCCATTGTGGCTACAGGTGAAACGGTGGAGCCTGCATATATATATCGAGTGTATGGCTCCGCTGCAGTGTATAGTCCAGCCTCATTCTCTGTTATAGGAACGAGTGACAATGCCTGCATGGCTGTATTGTCCTTACCATCCACATTACCACCTGTGGTGACGGTATATTGTGGAGCTACATCGAGTGTGAGCTTCAGTTTGTTCTTTATCGTTGTCTCGCCAGAGAGTTTTGCGTTCAGGCGCTTGAAACCAGTGTTGATGACTATACCATCCTGATTGGTGTAAGAGGCTGAAGCACGATAGTTGCTCGTACTGTTGCCCTGCGAGATGGAGAAGTTGTAGTTCTGTGAGAAAGCCGTCTGGAACATCGCCTTCTGCCAGTCAACGAGGTTGAGACCTCCATAGCCCGCCATAGCCCAGCGAGGGTCGTTGACGTAGCCAGTACCAGCACTGCCTACCACAGCTATCTGCTCTGCGTAAGTGTCACCCACCTGTGCACCCAGACCGCCGTAATTGGCAACGTAATTGGCATAGTTAGCACGTGTGCGCCATGCCATCCACTGCTCACTTGACATTATCTTGGCATAACGCTCAGGAGACGATATGGAGAAGTTGACTGAAGCATTGACGCGCGTCTTGCTGTCATTGTTTGCTTTCTTTGAGGTGATGAGGATTACACCATTAGCTCCTCGTGAACCGTAAATAGCTGATGATGATGCATCCTTGAGCACGTCGATAGATTCTATGTCATGAGGATTGAGTTGCTGCATGTCGAAGTCGTCATCCATAGGTACGCCGTCAACAACATACAGGGGATTTGACGATGCATCCTCATTAATTGACGTAGCACCACGCACCTTTATCTGCACTCCAGAACCTGGAGCGCCTGAGGTTGACTGGACGTCAACACCTGCAAGTTCACCCTGCAGCGCCTGACCTATATTGGCAACAGGACGGTCGGCAAGGTCATCACCCTTTACCTGGGCAATGGCATTGGTTATGTCGCCTTTCTTGACAGAACCGTAACCTACTGCGACAACCTCGTTAAGCAACTGAGCATCATCAGAGAGCTGTGCGTTAGCCTTACCATTCTTTACAGGTACCGTCATAGTGTTATATCCCACGTATGATATCTCTATAGCCTTGGCAGAGGTCTTCAGTGTATAGTTTCCGTCTATATCGGTAACTGTTGCCTGCTGTGTTCCCACACCCTTGACAGTGGCACCTATGAGAGGTTCGCCACTGGTATCGGTGACAGTTCCCTTCACTACGTTTTGCGCGTATGATAATACGGCAAACATTATAAGGATACTTATTGTTATTATCTTTTTCATATCTCTAATGCGTTTTTATTCTGCTACAATATTAAGATCTTGCCAATAAGGTGCTGCCTTGTAAGCATCTACACTTGAAGCGGGCACATGCACTGTAGGAACAGCACGGGGTGAACTGTCGGTAGTGAACAATGGTCCCTCCAACACTGGAGGCTCACTGGCGTCAATATAGTAATCTACAATGTGTGAGAAGGTCTCCTCAGGTTTGCTGGCATCGCCATTATAACTATGACCAAAGGCGTATGCACCTATCTTAGTCACAGTGGCAGGTATGCGCACTGATGTGAGCGAAGCATTGGTACAGTAGAAGAAAGCTCTTTCACCTATGCTCTGCACACCCTCAGGAATGGTGATTGATGCCAGTTTAGTGCAGTAGTAGAATGCCATCTTGCCGATAGAAGTCACATCACTGTGCAACATGTCGGTATTGCGCAACGAGCTGCAGCGTGCAAAGCATGCAGCAGGAATCTCGGTAACAGCACCGGGTATGTTCACCGTTGCCAGGTTATTGCACATGGTGAAGGCTCCCTCTCCAATGGCGGTAACGGTTTCAGGAATAGTGATAGAGGTCATCTTCCAGCATCCCATAAACGCCTCCTGCCCTACGGCAGTTACACTGTATTCCTTTCCATCAGCAACTGACGTCACTACCTCAGGTATGAAACGCTCTCCCCAACAATATGGTACGCGTATCGTGGTACTTGATTCCGATGCCCTGTGCAAAGGATTTGTTGGGTCGTAAGTGACAGATGCCGTACCATCGAGATTGTCAATAAACCACATCAGTGAGTCTTTGTCGTCTGTCTGTACGTATGCCTGGAAGCGATTTGCAGTAAGTGTGCTGAGGTCGCCCTTTGTCAGACCGTCATCATCACAACTCACTACAGCACCTGCACCAAGCAGCAACAGTCCAAAGACTTTCAGCATTGATTTTTTCATAGGTTTCTGTTTTGTGAATTAGTTATTACATTATTATTTATTATTTCTTCCTTATAATATTGTGCACTGGCCACGGCCATGTCTTTTCTCCGCCTGCGAGCCAGAATGAGAGGTGTGGTGGCTGATTGTATGAAATATTCTGCCAAGCCACTGACACCCTATACTGCGGGTCGTCCATCAAGGTGTACAGTCTGTAGTCAGTAGGTATGGTGGTGGAATAAACCCTCAAAACATCAGCTCTGCCTTTCACACGACTTATGATTTCCTCGCGCCAGTCGCCGAAGAGGTCCGCCTGCAGGAATGGTACCATCTTGGTGCCATTGGACTGTTCACAACCCGTCATGTCCTTTAACAGTTTCAACTCGTTCTTATCCCAATCCCACTTATATAAGTTCTTGGCATATAGCTCATCGAGCAGGTCACCATCCCAATAGGTACGGAATGACATGTGTTTCGGCTTAGTGTCTGAAATCTTTTTGCCCTTGCAATTATACAGACCATCACTGAAGTAGCTCCAGCACTCATGGCCTTTTGATGTGGGGTCGATATCGGCTGCTATGCCCTTGCCGTTGTCATCGGTGGCAGGCACCTTCCACAGCACTTCGCCCGTGAGCGCGTCGTGCATCTCCATACCTGCAGTAGGCCATGTCTCGGGCTCTTCATGCACCTCCAGTACCTGCAAACCCTTACGCGTGGGGTCGAGTACGCCAAGGTGCATCGCATCACCATGAAGGAGGTTGGTGTTATACATCACCCTGCCGTCATCGTCTATGGCACAATTAGCGTGAACAATCTCATCCTTACCATCAAAGTCAATATCGCCTACGGAAATGTTATGGTTGCCTGCGCCCCAGATGCCTTCGCCTGGTTTGTCACTCATAACCTCCCACTGCTTAGTCAGGGTCTTACCGTCAAAATAGTATGCTGCCACAGCAGACTTCATGTAATATCCACGTGCATTGATAATGCTGGGGTGCACACCGTCAAGATATGCCACAGCCGCAAGGAAACGGTCGGCACGGTTGCCGTAGTTGTCGCCCCATGTGTTAACGTCGCCACGCTCAGGTGTGTAAGGGCAAGAACATATCTCTGCACCATCGATGCCACGAAATACTGTCAGGTATTCAGGACCCGTCTTCATAAATCCATTACGCTTGCGGTTTTCCTCCATCGTAATGCGATAGTCAGCCTTTGGATCATCGCCGTTCAGAAGAACATATTTGCCCTTTCCATCGCGAGTTCCTGGAGCCGTACGCATTACCACCTCCGACTTTCCGTCGCCATCGAAGTCATACACCAATATCATGGTATAATGTTCGCCTGCACGAATGTTCTGCCCCATGTGTATGCGCCAGAGCAACGTGCCGTCCATCTTATAGGCATCAATAATCTGTTCGCCAGACATTCCTATGCGTCCATTGTCATAACTGGCTGGTGTAGGATTCCATTTTACCACGATGTCATACTCGCCATCTCCGTCAAGGTCGCCCACAGCACCCTCGCCTGGCTCATACTTATAAGGGTCGCCATCAGGGAAATCTATGCCATGCTTGTCGTTTCTGAATACTGCGCATGGAGGAGTCTTGCCTGGCTGTGGACGTTGCAGGGGTATCTCGAAATAGTCCATCATCTGCGGACGCATCTCGTATGAGAAGTCCACCTCCTGTCCGTTTTCTACCTTGCGCACTTGGTATAGGTCCTTCATGGAGCCGCCTGCGTCAATCACGTTGGTGGCAGCCTTGGCTGAAACCTTCTTCCATAGCTTGCCGTTCTTATACACGTTGAACGCTGCGTTTTTTTCATTACTGCGCAAACGCCAGCTGACAAATATGCCGTCTTCTGAACGGGCTACATACAGACCGCGGTCAAGCCATTCTGCCTGACGCTGGGCAGAAACCTCGGATGCCCCGAACGAGAGCAACATGAGGAGTGCCAAAAAGAAGTTTCTGTAAAACATGTTACTTTTAGGTTAGTTATCGTTGTGTTTATGCCTGCAAAATTAAGTGTTTTTTAATATGTGCAAGCGAGGATTACGTGCAAAAACGTATGTTTTTATTCGAAAGCCTCATTAATAAAGTGCACAAACGAGAAAAAATAATTATAGAACAAAATTATATATCTGCGTACAATTTATTATTTCTACAGGTTAATTTTTGTACTACCTTTGCATCGAATGATTAGTAAATAGTTTTTTTCATTAAAAGTTAGTAAATTAATTAGGTTAGCAGAATCTGTGCAAGCGTGCATCAGAGCAAAAAGAAATAAGCGTCACTTAGAGCTATTCAGCTCACTGTGATGCTTATTTCTTTTTTTGTGGAGCCTCTATAAATATCAATGCTGCACAATATATAAGGACGCAGGTTGTATGCCATTGGCTTTAGCGGTAATGGAAATATCACCTTCAGGGATAGTATCACGTAGGATGACGAGAGCAGAACCCTGATAGAGGTGAACATGTTGCTGACCTGCTGTATCATCAGAAGCAAGGTTGCCGTTGCCGACAGCCACGAGACGGGCATTGCCACTGACGCTGAGTTGCACGTTGAGATCTGATGTAGGAACGATGCGACCCTGTTCGTCAACAGCGGTAATGCGGATGTGATGTAACTTTGAGTTGAGAGATGAGAGTTGAGAGTTGAGAGTCGTGGGTTGAGAGAATTCTTGTTTCAACTCCAAACATACAGCTTTACCTGTTGTCTCAAAACGCTGAGAGGCAACAAGCTTGCTACCAGTATATGCTCGAGCTTCTACATATCCTGGCTGGTAAACCACATCTTTCCAAACTATGATATTGCGACGCTTGGGATTGTTCTTAGGGTTCTTTTGTTTACCAAGTGACTTTCCATTAACGATTAGCTCCACCTCGTCAGCATTTGTGTAGGTGTACATCTTAAGCTTCTGGCCAGATAGCCGATTCCAATGTGTAGTGGTCTGTTCGTTGTCAAACTTTATACCATTCCACTCCTTGCCATCACCACCCTTATCGACGATGGCAAGCTGCACTACGGGCTCATCAGGTTTGAAGATGCTCTTGATGAGATATGCCAAAGGTTTAGGTTGTAAGGAGATATCAAAAAAGCCGTCAGACCAACCTTTGAGAGGCCAACCACGACTCTCTCCAAGATAGTCAATAGCCCCCCAATAAGCCAAGCCTACTACACGGTTGAGGTCCATCTCAAAGAAATTGCCAGGCAAGCCTGTCATATTTGCTTCGCTTTGATAGAATATCATCTTGGGGAAACGCCTGCCATCACCAGGGAAATACATATAACGATAGTTATACGACTGTATATCGGTAGCCCTTGCTAAAGGCGCTGGGAGAGAGTCTGTGGAGAGGTCGCGAAATCTTGGGTGCATGGCGACGGTGGTGAGACGTGTGGTGTCATAACGTCTCAATAGTTCACGTTGTAACTTATACGCAGTAACACCCCAGTCATTAAAAGGCAGGTTTGACATCTGTTGCAGTTCGTTACCCAGACTCCATAGCACCACAGAGGGATGGTTGCGGTCACGCTTCACCCACTCGGGTATATCACGTTGCCATAGGGATGTCCAGTCGGCACGTCCACCAGCATACTGCGTGATCCATTTATCATATAGCTCATCGACAACCAAAATGCCCATCTCATCACACAAACGATATAAATCTTCGGAATAAGGATTATGAGAGGTGCGGATATGGTTGAAGCCAAATGACTTCATCAGTTGCAAACGTGCCCTGATAGCATCAGGATAAGCTGCAGCTCCAAGGGCTCCGAGAGTGTGATGGTTTGCCCAACCTTTCAGCAACACCTTCTTGCCATTCAGTTTCATGCCAAACTCAGGACCAAACTCTACCGTTCGAATGCCGAAGTGGTCGTAAACCTTATCAAGCACCTTGCCGTCAGCACCAAGCAACGACACTTCGGCTGTGTATAAATAAGGACTGTCAGGAGACCAAAGATGTATGCCCTTCCCGCCTTGTTCAGGGATAGTTATGGCATCCAACTGATACTCAGCCTGTCGCTGTCTGGAGTAATAAGGAGGGGTAGATAGCTTCTCTGCCACAACCCTACCCTCTGCATCCAATATGCGAGTGAGGATGTTTAGATTCTTCGTATCCTTATCATTATAATACACCTCTGCTTTGATATTCACCTCGCGGTTGTCTCGAGTCGTGATATATAGCGGATGGCGAGCAAAATACTTCTCTTTCGGAGTTAAGACAAGACTAACATTGCGAAACAATCCACCACCAGTGTACCAACGAGAATTTTCTGCTCTACGAGTGTCTGCCTTGACAACTAAGACATTCGGGGCATTATGCCTAAGATGCTTTGTTATATCAATCTCAAAACCCAGGTATCCATAGTCGGTCTTGCCAACATGTTTACCATTCAGCCACACATCACCCACTAACATGATACCCTCAAAATCGAGTAACACCCTGCAATCTTTCAAATTTAAACCATCAACACTCAACTCTAACTGATACCATCCCTCTCCCATCTCTTTAAAACCACGTGCAGAGAGGCGGCTAGCGACATTTGCAGCAGCATCTTTACTGCTTGCCTTCTCGTCAGCAGATGGTGCCACCCATGGCTGGGTTATCTGGAAATCGTGAGGTACATCGACATGCGTAGCATTAGTGAACAAGGAGTCTCGACTAAATAGCCAACCCTCGTTAAGACTAATACGAGAACGCTGTGCCACGGCAGGCATAGCAATAAGAGTCGCAAGGATCAGTAAAAGTTTTGGATGAATCATAATCCTATTAATCGCCATCAGGCTTTATAACATCATTTTTTACAGAGCGATACCAGACAAATTTATCAGGGTCATCAGGTTTCTGGGGACTATAGTCCTTAAAGTCTGGCTTTAAGCTACTAACAAACGGCAATTTATTCTGCTTCATTCCCATGATAACCATCTTGGCAACCTCGTAAGCTCCGTAAGGATTAAAGTGGGTACGATCGGCAAGTTCTTTCTCCTGATTAGGGAAAGAACCTTTAGCATAATAGCAAAGAGCCTTCTTAGAGCCCTCATAACCCAATGAAACGAAAAATTCTTTTGTCATCTCATTAAGATCAATGATTGGCACATTCTCACGCTCAGCCACTGCCTTCATCGCTGCAGGAAAATCACCGTGTGAATTTACCAATGTCTTCATATCCTCATCGAATGTTCGTCGTTGCGTAGGTGTACAAAAAACTATATTTCCTCCATTAGCACGAACACGGTCAACAAAAATTTTCAAATTATAGCTGTAGTGATACCATGGTCCGTCACCAGGTTTCTTCTCCTTTTCATCGTTATGACCAAACTCAACAAACACCCAATCGCCTTTCTTCATCATAGTAAGAATCTTGTCAAGTCGTTTACTTCCGAGAAAAGTTCTTGCAGTTAGTCCACTCTCTGCATGGTTAGAAATAGATACTGTGGTATCGAACCAGCGGGGAATCATCTGTCCCCATGAGGCGTAGGGCTCGTTGTTCTGGTCGACGACGGTACTGTTGCCACAAAGGAAGATAGTGGTAACATCAGCTGGAGCAGGTTCTATCTTGATGCTGCTAACCGTAGGTGCTGAACCATTAAACTCAAGGGTGAGGCGATCGTCCCAGTCAAGGTACTCTTTCTCACGTTCCTTGATGCTGACCTTATTTTTATTGTCAATGCGTGGTGAACGCTTGTTGACAATGAATTCCACTGTTTTCAGCTCACCCTTCTTGGTGGCTGTCTCTTCAACGAACAGACGGCGTGACTCAGCACGCACCACGGTGTTGCCAGCCTGTTTCTTAGAGCCCAACACCACTGTAACTTTATAGTTGCCGTCATCCACCTTCTGTGAGAAGTAGAATGGCTGCATCTTACCATTAGGTGCCTCGACAACATCATAGCCGTAGCCTGCTTCATCGGAATATACTGGCTGTGACTTTGTCATGTCATACTCAAAGGTCTGTTGTGTCTCTGCCATAGCGGTCAACGTGGCCATAACAGCAAATAAAAGCATTGTCTTTCGTTTCATAGGTTTTCGTTTATTTCGTTATTACGTTATTTCGGCATTTCGACTACTTCAAATACTTCGCCAATGATGAGTTAGCATCCTTCAGTGCCTTAGCCAAACTCTGAGCATTCTGCTGTGCCCCCTTCTTAGCGGTATGGGTGCGGTCAGGCATGAAGTATTCCTTGGTAGCCTCTTCACCAATGCCGTCATAGTAGTCGGCAGCCACGTTGTGAAGGTCAATAAACTCCACACCCGTCTCAGCAGCAACATCACGATACCACTTGCCGAGGTCCGTCATGCGGCGCTCTATCTTACCATCCTTCCAACGATTGCGCGGAGTGAGCGATACGAGGATAGGTGTGGCACCCTTCTCGCGAACGTCGTCAATGAATTTCTTCAGATACCAGCCAAAGGAATAGACCAGTTCATATTTGCCCGTTCCTTCCATCTTATATACCTTACATGTGTCCTTGGAGTCGCGAATAGTACCACGATAAGGCTTCTTGTCAGTTGGTGCCTGGTCGTTATGTCCAAACTCAATGATGACATAGTCGCCAGGCTGGAGAGAGTTATACACCTTCTCCCAGCGTCCCTCGTTAAGGAAAGAGCGTGTGCTGCGACCAGCCTTTGCACAGTTTGCCACCACTATCTTGTCAGCATCAAACACAGTATATGCCTGAGAGCCCCAGCCCCACATACCATCTTCCTTCTTGTCTTGGTTCTTTACGGTGCTGTCGCCAGTGATAAACACAACAGGTTTGCCATCCTGACGCTTCACCTTTTCCACTGGCAGTGCCACATCCTTCATCATAGCCTGCAGCGGAGCCAGTGCGGGGTCAGTGCTCTGTGCTATACCCTCAGCAGCCGAACGGGCATTCATCTCAGCACCAAAACGGCTGGTGTGAATCTTGTCCTTGTAGAACATATACTGTTTCTTCCAAGTACTGTATGAGTCCAGCTTCTGACCAGATATCTCGTTGAGGTCGATGAAGGGCACCTTCTCCTCCGCAGCTATCTGCTTAAGCCATTCGGTCTGCTTCTTTCGAACGGCCTTGCCCTGCTCATCGTAAGCATTGCGAGGGGTCAGCGACATCAGCACGGGGTTGGCACCCGCAGCACGTATCTCGCTGATATACTTGCGCATATAGCCGCCATAGGTGTAAACAGTCTCTTTGTCGCCTGTTTCCTTGATGGTTACATCCAGTGTCTCGTTTCCCGTTCCTGGTATGCAGGCACGAGCCCTTCCGCTGTCGTATGGTCCGTTGTCATTATGTCCGAGTGACACTATCACCCAGTCGCCTGGTTTCAGTGCCTCACGAATGTCAGGCCACAACTTATTATAAAAGGTACGCGTGGACATACCACCCAGAGCCTGGTTCTCAACAGTTATCTTGTCGCTGTCAAAATACTTATCGGCAAAGAATCCCCATCCCCACTGACCGTTGTTGCCATTGCCCAGTGTGCCATTACGCATGGTACTGTCGCCGATGTAGAAAGCTACAGGGTTAGAGCCCTTGCGCGATAAGCCAGGTACAGGACGTGCCGTGTTTGCCTTGCTGATGCTGTCGCCAGTATTATCTACCACACCATTATCATCGGCAAGCGGACCAACCACTTTATTTTTTTGTGCCAAGGCAGCGGTGGAGAACACCAATGCCGTAAGGAGTATTATTGTTTTCAGTTTCATTGTTATTTTATTATTTTGACATTTCTAGTTATCGTTAACGTTAACGTTCCCGTTATTTCACTGGAATAACATGCATGCAAAGTTAATAATATATTTATTGTACAGATGAAAATTTTGTACATTTTTTTATCATCTCGTGCAAAATACCCCATGTAGGCAATTCCTACACGGGGTGTTTTTGTCAACTTTGTCAACTGAGTTTCCCGCTTTTTATGCTATAATTGTTAGTCTTTATTCTTTTGGTATCAGCTTGACGGGGGAGTTGAGTCCGCTTGGCATCGGTGCCCAGTCGGCGTAGGAGGTTTTCTGGTAGTTGATATTCACCATATTTATCTCTTTCATCTTGCGCCAAGGTACTTGTTTGCGGTCAAGGTCGCTGATGCGGTTGGCTGGCAGGTTGGTGACCTCAATGCGGAGTGTGTTCTTGCCTTTCTTCAGAGCATCGCCACAATCGAGGATGAAGGGTACTGCCCATGCACAGCCTATGAACTTGTCGTTGATATATACACGAGCTGACTCACGCACGTCGCCAAGGTCTATGAGCCACTGCTGCTTTGCCTGTTTGGCTGATAGGCGGAAGGTGGTGGTATATACTCCTGTACCCATCGTGACAACTGCCTCGGGGCTGAGGCTCTCCCATGTCTGGGGCTTGGGAAGGGTGAAGGTTTCTGTAACCTTGGGGAACTCGTCTATGAAGGAGAGCGTCCAAGGGGATGAAATCTCTAGGGTTGGAGGTTGGAGGTTGGAAGTTGATGATTTCTTCTCAGTCTTTGGCAGGTTACCAGGTTCATCAAATGTTTGCAGGATGATAGACTCACCACTGCGAAGAGAGATTTTCCAGCTATAGTCGTCGAGAGTTTCGACTGGGGTGATGGCACCCGTCATGGGGTTGAACCACAGTGCCTCGGAGGTGTTGCCTTCGGCAAGGTCGAAGCCTCCGCAGATATCATTTGGTGTGAGGTTGGCGATGAAATAGTGGTGTCCCTTATCGTTCTGACGACGTATGACACGCAAGCCATAGTCTGTGCGCAAGGGCTCAGCCTTTGCGTATTTCGCCATCGCCGTAGCGTCCTCACCATATATTATATAAGGTGTAACTTTGTCAAGCAGTGCTTTCAGTTTGTCATCAACGGTGGTGCCTGTAGGAATGATAAGGGCACGATAGCGTGTGCCTCCTTCTGTCACCAGTATACCGTCCTCTACCCTCACCTTAGCCAGTTGGCGGTCACTGATATAGTCGCAGTCGTAACCCAAACTGTCGATGGTAAGAATGCTGTGGATAAACTCAGGGGCTTTCTCTTCCATGCTATGAATGTCAAACTGCATCAGCAGGTCGTCACCCAGTTGTGGATTGTCATTCTTGCTGGGCAGACGCTTGCGCCACATATCGCGAACGGGCAGATAGACGAGGAAATCATTATCGGGTTTGCCCATCTGCAGAAAACTCTGACAGCGCTCGATATACTGCATCATATAAGGGGCATCGCGCCAGATGGAGTTGGTGGGACTCATATCGATGCTGGCATAGAACTTCCACCCTGGCCAGGGGTCATCCTTGGGTGTATAGCACGAGCCATGGAAGAACATGTGGTTGACTCCACAGGTGAACATCAGGTCAAGGTCGGGCTTCATCTGTGACCAGGAGGTACGGAAATGTTCCGTCAGCCAGGTGAATGTCTCGCTGGATGTGAGGGGCTTGCCCATCACATGAGCAGCTGAAGAGGCATACTTAAGCATTGACACATCACTGAAATTCTTCTTGGTCATGCCAGGGTCGGTACGCAATCCCTTAATGCCAAACTCAGAGAGTCCGAAGCCCTCTATCTCGGGTATATCGACAGCGGCATAGAGGTCGAGGAGGTTGGCTGGCGAACCATGAGCCTGATTGCGCACCTTCACACCATGACTATGTGCCCACTCCACCCACTGCTGCGTGAAATTCTCGTAGAGCAGGTCGCTGAGTGTCTCGCGATAATCGCACAGCACTTTGTTGCCGTCATCCACTGTGCCTAAGAGCTCAGGCAGATGCTCCCTTAGGTCGTAGCCACGGCGCTTCTGAAATTCATCAAACAAGGTGGGAGTCCAGTTGGCATGATACACCTCGTAGGAGTCGTTGAAGAAGGTATGTGGGTAAGGTACACCAGACTGGCTGAATGCCTGCTCAAACCTATCGAGGTAATGACGCACGGCAGTACGGTCGAAATGGTCTATCACCCATCCTTCGCCACCAGGAGCTGCACGCTTCACTTGCTGACGGGTGTTGCCCAACTCTATGGTATAGAAGTGTTTGCCACCAACGATGCTATCATGGAAGATTGCCTTGCAAGCTGCCTCACTCAAGGGCACTTGGGGACCGCCAAACGGCCAACCAGTGCCACAGTTCATATCGACCTCGATGCCCAGTTCCTTGGAGATATCCTGCACATCCTTCAATGCCGACATCCACTGTGGGGAGAGAAACGACAGTTCGTTCTTCTCATTGCCCTGCACACCATAAAGAGGGGTTATCTCAACCGTGCCTATACCTGTGCGAGCATATTCGGAGAGGTTCCAGCGCAGGTCGTGCTTGTTTACGGCAGACCCCATCCACCACCAGCGTGTGCCAGCCTTAGCCTCCTGACGGGGAGTGGGCCACGACTGAGCGGATACCGAATTGACAAAACTGAAGATTATAATTGCTATTGCAAGGACTTTTCTCATGTTCTAACTCCCTTTAACTCCCTTAGAAATTAACTTATAATACTCCACCAGTCCCAAGAGGTAGCACCCTGTGCCATAGTCCTCAAAATCGGGAACGCTGGTGAAAGTGACTGGCTGACCATCAGAAGGCTGTTTGCCTGTACCTTGGTTCCAACCGAGGAAACCATCGTCATGAACGCAGGTCTTCAGTGCCATCCATGCCTTGTCGCACGCAGGACTGTATTTCTTACACTTCAGCACCCCATGCTGTATGCCCCATGCCATACCGTAAAGGAACAGCGCGGTGCCAGTCATCTCAGGACCAGGATAGGTGGCATCGCTCACCAGACTGGCTCTCCAGAAACCATCGTCATGCTGGCACTTGAGCAATGCTTCGCTCATCATCACGAAGTCTTTCTTAAGCGCCTTATACTCCTTGCTATTTTTAGGCAACTGCTCAAGACATCTCACCAAGGCTGCATACACCCAACCGTTGCCACGACTCCAGTAGCAGTTCTTGCCGTCAGGCTCTTTGTATGGAGGCACAAAATCCTTATCGCGCCACCATAGTCCTTCCTTCAGGTTGAACAGTCCGCCACCACATTCATTGCGACTCCAGTTGTAGCATTTCATGGCATAATCCAGATACTTCTGCTCCTTGGTAATGGCATACATCTTTACATATACAGGCATAGCCATCTGTATGGCGTCAATCCATGTCCAGTAGTCTATGCGCCCTGTTGCCATCTGCTTTTCCAGGTTCTCTTTCGTGGGTTCCAGCGAACCTTTTCCTGTCAGCAGGTTATATTCTATGTATGTCTGTTCGCAACACTGGTCGTCAGCATCAGTAGTCTTCACACCATTGCGAGGGGTCCACTGGTGGAAGTCGGCCCATTTATACGTATAATCAAGGTATCGCTGCTGACGGTCTATGCTATAGAGAGCCATCAGTCCCTCGTAATACACAGCACGAGTCCACAGGCTGCTCGGACGTATTTTCTTTACGTTCGTAGGCTGAGTGGGGTCACTGTACTTTGACATGAAATAGTCATTAGTCTTTCTTGCTGCGTCAAGAACGTCACTCTGTGACCATGATGCCAAGGCCACGATCATTGTAGCAAGACACAAAAAAAATCTCTTTTTTAGGTTCATAGTGCTTTGTTGATATTTATAATAATGTTATGTTTGCAAAGTTAAGTTATTTTTCGCTGTCAGCAGTGCTTTATTGTACTGAAAAGGCTAATTTTGTTCAATTTTCGATTATTTTGAACGAAATTTTGCATCTTCTTACGAAAGTATTTCTTAATTTTGCACTTGGATATAATAACCAAAACCCAAATAAACGTGAAATTTAAGACTTTACAATTATTTATCGCACTTGCTACATTCATAGCTACCAGTGTGCAAGCTAAGACACCTAAGGACAGATGGCCTGACGGCACGGTGATGGATGCATGGTTTGCTAATAAGACAAAGGTGGACATCAACACTCTGGGCAAGCAGTATGTCATTACCGATTATGGTGTAAAGGCCGACAGTACCACGATCCAGACCACCCAGATACAGGCGGTCATTGACCTATGTGCCCAGCAGGGCGGTGGTGTGGTGGTAGTGCCAGCAGGCACTTTCTCAACTGGAGCACTGTTCTTCAAGCAAGGCACCCACCTGCATCTTGCCGAGGGAGCTAGGCTGAAGGGTTCAGACCGCATTATCGACTACCCCATTATGACCACACGCATAGAGGGTGAGACATGCAAATATTTCTGTGCACTGGTAAATGTGGACGGCGTTGACGGCTTCACCATCAGCGGCAAGGGCACTATAGACGGCAACGGACTGCAGTACTGGCAGGAGTTCTGGATACGACGCAGTTGGAATCCTCAATGCACCAACAAGGATGCACAGCGTCCACGACTGGTCTATATCTCCAACAGCCGCAACGTGACGGTGCAGGATGTGCACATAGTCAATTCGCCCTTCTGGACTAACCACATTTACAAGAGCGACCATGTGCGCTATCTGGACTGCTACATCTTCGCCCCAACAGAGAAGGTATGGTCTGGCAACCCACAGCGTGGGGCTCCATCGTCAGACGCCATCGACGTGGATGCCTGCACAGATGTGCTCATAGACGGTTGCTTTATGCATGTGAATGACGATGCCGTAGTGATGAAAGGCGGCAAAGGCACATGGGCAGATAAAGATGAGACGAACGGAGACTGCGAGCGAGTGTTGATACAAAACTGTCGCTATGGCAAGGTGCATGGATGCCTCACGCTGGGATCAGAGGCGATACACTGTCGAAACATCATTCTGCGCAACTGCCATTCAGAGAACAGCAACAGGGTGTTGTGGCTGAAGATGCGTCCTGACACCCCTCAGCACTATGAATATGTGAAGGTGGAGAATGTGACAGGCAAATGTGGCAAGTTCCTCTTCATTCACCCCTGGACTCAGTTCTTTAAGCCAGGCGACAGACAGGACATGCCCCTGAGCCGTTGCAATAACATCATTATGCGTAATAATAATGTGCAGGCAGAAACAATGCTTGATGTTATGACCTCAGACAAATATGAGCTCATCGACTTTACTCTTGACGGTGAAACCATAGATTTTGAACAATTCCCTAAAGCTAAACCCGAAACAACCCCTAAGGTGTATCTATGAAACGATTTGCATTTAAAATGAAACTAAAGCCTGGTCTAGAGAAGGAATATGAAAAGCGCCATGCAGCCATCTGGCCTGAACTTGTTGAGATGATACACCAACAGGGAGTGTCAAACTACAGCATATACTGGGACAAGGACACTAACCTGCTGTTTGCCTATCAGGAATGCTCAGGCGACACAACGTCACAGGAGACTGACACCGTTGACCCCATCACTCAGCGCTGGTGGGACATGATGGCCGACATTAGGGAGGTGAACCCTGACAACTCACCTGTCACCGTTCCACTGCAAGAAGTGTTTCACTTAGACTAAAACTTTCAACTTTCAACCTTCAACTTTCAACTTTCAACCTTCAACTTTCAACTAACATGGGTACATGCTATTTCGCCGTAGACCTCGGCGCCACCAGTGGCAGAACGATAATTGGTAACCTAAAAGAAGGCAAAATCATACTTGAAGAACTGACACGTTTTGATAATAACCTTATACAGGTGTCAGGCCATTTCTTCTGGGACATATATGCCCTGTATAATGAAATTATCAAGGGACTGAAGGTTGCTAAACAACGCAACCTCAACATCACCAGTATCGGCATAGACACATGGGGCGTGGATTTTGTATGCGTGGCTGATGACGGCATTATCAGCCAACCCATATCATATCGCGATCCGCACACCTTTGATGCCATGAACGACTATCTGGAGAACGTGATGAGTCGCGAACAGGTGTATAACACCACAGGCATACAATTCCTGAATTTCAACACCCTATATCAACTCTATGCCATGCAGCGCGCTGAGAACAGTGCACTGGCAAATGCGCAGAAGTTGCTCTTTATCCCCGATGCACTCAGCTATATGCTCACGGGCAATATGGTGTGTGAATATACCGTAGCATCAACAGCGCAGTTGCTGGACCCATGCACAAAACAGCTTGACCCACGCCTCTTGGCTTCTGTCGGACTGTCACAGTCTAAGTTTGGACGCATAGTGATGCCAGGCGAATTCATTGGTACGCTGACCTCAGAAGTGCAGGCGATGACAGGCTTAGGTGCTATACCTGTAGTGGCTGTTGCTGGTCATGACACTGCCAGTGCCGTAGCTGCTGTTCCTGCTAAGAATGAGAATTTCGCCTACCTATCCAGTGGCACATGGTCGCTGATGGGTATTGAGACCAAGGATGCCATAATCAACAACCTCTCATACGAGCGCAACTTTACCAATGAGGGTGGCATAGAGGGTACCACACGCTTCCTGAAGAATATCTGTGGCATGTGGATATACGAACGTTGTCGCAAGGAGTGGACCGATGCCCCCAAGTCGCACCCTGAACTGCAGGCCGAGGCAATGAAACAGCCTGCCTTCCAAAGCATTATAAATCCTGACGATGAGATGTTTGCCAACCCCACATCGATGGTGGAGGCGATAAAGGAATACTGTCGCATGACAGATCAACACGTTCCAGAGGGCTATGCAGAAACCTGCCGCTGTATCTTTGAGTCGCTGGCACTGCGCTATCGTCAGGTGTTTGGTTATCTCACCGAGTTTGGTGCATTCCCTATCGATGTGCTGCATATCATTGGTGGAGGTTCTCTCAATGCATATCTTAACCAGTTCACTGCCAACAGCCTCGGCATCGAGGTGCTCGCAGGACCGCAGGAGGGTACAGCCCTGGGTAATATAATGGTACAGGCGAAGGCTGCGGGTGAAGTCTCTGATATCTGGGATATGCGTCGCATCATTGCCAACAGTCTTGAACTTAAGGCTTTCCATCCTACGGATAAGGAAGAGTGGGAGGCTGCTTACCAGCGATATCTGGGAATATTAAAGTTGAAGGAGACAGAAGAAGATAGAAGGAGTTAGAAGGAGATAAAAGACATTACAAAACCTAAAAACTAAAACAATATGAGCAAACCATTAGTAGAAACAAAGGCAAGGGTAGGCGTATTCTCAATAGCACTAGGGGCATACCTACCACAGTTTCCAACCCTCGTTCCTGAATTTCAGGCACAGTATGAAGCTTTCAAAAAGACACTGCCCAGCACCGTAGAGATTATAGACGGAGGCATGGTGACCACCAAGGAACAGTCACAGGCAGCTGGCGATAAGTTCCGCGCTGCTGACGTTGACCTCGTCATTCTGCAGCTGCTCACCTATGCCACCTCTTATAATATGTTGCCTGCTGTTCGCGACCTCGACGTACCTGTCGTATTGGTTAACGTGCAGAAGAAGAAGGCACCAGATTATGCTAACACCGATATACCCACATGGCTCGGCGAACTCTATGCATGCGGTGCTGTGGGCGAAATGGTTGCCGACCTTGAGCGTGCTGGCAAGCGCCATGCCGTCATCACTGGTGTGGTGGAAGGTGGCGACCCACAGGTGCAGGCTGAAATAGAAGACTGGTGCAGAGCCGCTCAGGTGCGCCGTCGCTTCCGCGATACCAACATCGCACAGATAGGTCGTCCTTATCCTGGTATGATGGACCTCTACATCGATGAGACCAACCTCTACCATCGCATGTGGCTCTATACCAAGCAGTTGGATTGGGAAAAGATGTGGGCTATCGCTGATAATATCACTGACGAGGCTGCTATCCGTGCTAAGGCAGAGGATATTCTTGCCACCTTCGACATAGAGGATGGAGGCACCGTAGAGAAGGTGTGGGATATGGCACGCTATGTGGTAGCTTTCGAACAATGGGTGAAGGATGAGCAACTCGGACTCATCGCCTCACACTATGATGGTTTTGCACAGGGAGTGGCAGGCAAACTCGACTCTATGCTCATACCAGCCTTCTCCATGCTCATAAAGCAACATACAGCATGTGCTGTGGAGGGCGATATGAAGGTTGCTATGGCTATGTCAATCCTCAAGACCATCAGTGGTACTGGCACACTGTCAGAGATGTATTCCATCGATTTCAACGAGGATATCTGCATCATAGGCCATTCTGGTTCAGGCGACTTCGACATCTCGCAAGCTAAGAAACCTACGATGAAGATAGTCCCAGTGTTCCACGGCAAGAGTGGTGGTGGCTATCTCACGCAGTTCTATCCTCCTACGGGCGATGTAACCTATCTGGGTATCACGCAGGACAAGAATGGAGTATTTAAGTTTGTCGTTGCTGAGGGCGTCAACGAGGATGGACCTATCTTCACCTTTGGCGACACCAATATGCGCACACGCTTCTCTATCGGAGCCCGCGAGTTCTGCAATCGTTGGAGCGAGGCTGGTCCTACCCACCACATGGCAGCTGCAGTAGGTCGTCACATCGACACCATACTCAAGGTTGCAAAGATTTTTAATGTTGAAGTGGATATCGTTTGTCGTTAGTCGCAATAACGATATTTCGCAATAACGTAATAACGATATAACGAAAAGAAATGGCAAACAACGGTTCTTTGAAGAGCACTATCGCAGTGTCTCTCAATAATTATCTCGACGCAGGTGCCATCGTGGCAGGCGCCAGTGGTGTCACCCTGTGGCAAAACTATCTTGGACTGAGTGAGATGCATCTGGGATGGCTCAATGCCCTCAGTGCCAATGCACTTGGAGCTGCTATCGGTGCCATCATCGGTGGCTTCCTTGCCGACAGGTTTGGTCGCAAATTTATCTTCACGTATAACCTGTTGGTCTATATGACAGGTGTGCTCATCATTATGCTCAGCTACAATTTCCCAATGCTTCTGTGCGGATTCCTCGTTACTGGCATCTCTGTGGGCATCGGTGTACCAGCCTCATGGACATATATCTCTGAGAGCTCTGAAGTAAACAATCGCGGTCGCAATATCTGTATCTCGCAGATGTCGTGGGGCATCGGACCTATGGTCATACTCTTTTTCGGCATGCTCTTTGCACCAGGTGGTGCATGGTATGGTCCTGTGGAGAGTTTGGCTGGCCTGTTCCTTGGTGCTGACGCTTCAGAAGAGGCGGTCAGGGTGTTCAGTTCACGTGTGGTATTCCTCACGCTGTTCATCGTAGCTTTCATAGCATGGAACCTGCAACGCCAACTTGAGGAGAGTGCCGAGTTTACTGCTAACAAGGCGAAGGATAAGAGCAGCATTATGGATAATATCAAACTGCTTTTCACCAACAAGACAGCCGTGAAGACCGTAGCATTCCTTGCCGCAATATACCTCACGTGGAATCTTGTGGCATCTGTGATGGGATTCTTTATGCCACATATTTATGAAACTGCTGGAGGACTTGACAACGAACAGGCTAATATGCTAAGTTGCATCAGTTGGGTATTCGTGGTTGTGACAACGTTTATTATCTCGTTCTTTGTTGACAAGGTGACGCACCGCTTCTTCTATATCTTTGGATTGGCGGCGGCATTGACGGCATGGTTACTCATCATCGGTGGCGGTGTGCAGACCATTGGCGGAATATGGCTCTTCACCATACTATGGGGCATCAATAACGGCTCTTCCGTACAGGTATTCTATGCCCTGTGGGGCTCTGAACTCTTCCCTGCCAAGTTCCGTGCTGGCGCTCAAGGTTTCATGTTCTTCCTCGTACGTGGACTCTCAGCACTGTGGGGATTGATCTTCACCTTTATATATGGTGAGAATGGTGAAGGTTTCACCCTTGCAGCTTACTGCATGGTTGCACTGCTCCTAATTTCTCTCATCGTGGGTCTTATTGGCATGCCTAACACTCGTGGACGTTCTCTCGATGATATCGTCAAAGAACGTTACGGTGAGGGGTACTAATATAAAGTTTAGAGTTTAAAGTTTAGAGTTTAAAGTTGAAAGATATTATGAAAAGTATTTTAGAAGGTCGTCCAGCACTGAAGGACGTAGTATATCAGATAGCTGAAGTGACTGGCTATCTCTGGCAAAAAGGCTGGGCAGAACGCAATGGCGGCAACATCACCGTCAATGTCACAGAGTTTATGGACGATGAGTGCAAGGCATTGCCAGCGCTGATGCCAGCACGTCAGATAGGTATGACTCTGCCTCATCTGAAGGGTAAGTATTTCTTCTGTAAAGGTAATGGCAAGCGCATGCGCGACCTTGCTCGTGAGCCCATGCAGAATGGTTCTATCATACGTATCTGCGATGATTGCGCTTCGTATGAGATTATAGCCGATAACCCAGTAGCTCCTACCTCGGAGTTGCCCACACACCTTGCTTTGCAGAATTACCTGCTCGAAACAGGTTCTTGCTATAAGGCAACACTGCATACTCACCCCATCGAACTCGTGGCCATGAGTCATATCCAGCGTTTCCTGAAGGGTGATGAGATGACTCGCGTATTGTGGTCAATGATTCCTGAGACACTCGCCTTTGCGCCACTCGGCATCGGCATCGTGCCTTACGCATTGCCATCATCAGTGGAACTGGCACAGGCTACACTCGAACAGATAAAGACCCACGACGTAGTGCTATGGGAAAAGCATGGCACCGTAGCAGTAGGCAAGGACATTATGGATGCCTTCGACCAGACCGATGTGCTCTGCAAAGCAGCCAACATCTATATGTGTGCCCGCAACATGGGTTCAGAGCCCGATGGCATGACAGCAGCCCAGATGAAGGAAGTACAAGATGTCTTCAACCTCCCTAAGAAACGTCTCAATTAAAAAAGAATATGTAAAAATACAGGTATAGCGCCGATTTTACATAACAATACAAAGACAAATTATCGACAACAGCAGTTATATTCAATGACAATTGATTATAACTGCTGTTGTCTTAGTATATTTACATTCCTGTCTGTACTTGTTTTAATAAGTTTGCAACCAATATAGAAATCCAACTGCTCAATTCCATTAGCATAGTTTTTTTTCTTCATTGTAAATTTGCACTTGCTTGTTGAATTCGCATCACGTTACAAGAAGTTAAAAACGTTAAATCTCCAACATTTTTATCCTCTACATAATCCTCATCGTCACTTTTCTACCATTTAACACATAAACAACTGGTATAGAACGATTTACAGATACTACAGATGTTCCTCACTTACTTCGATAAATTATGGTGGTACAATGCAACAGTGGAATGCCATCAATAAAAGCCCAGAGAGTAATTATTATCATGCATGGAATTCTAAATCAGCTATTACAGTTATCCACTGTACAGATGGTGACATAGAAATTTAGCAAAAATTTCTTCATTGGTTTTAATAAACAGGAAAGGGGATGCAGTGATGCACCCCCTTTAACCTTTATCTATGTATTCCTCTTGAACGTGTCAATTCTTCTCCGTTCCAGAAATCTCTCAATTCGTCCAGAGCACCATCTACCCATTGTCTGGGGATGCCTCTTCTTCTTTCTAACTCTGCTGTAACATTCTCCCACAGTTCTACGAACCTTTCTTGCATATTATCATTCTCTGCGTCACTCTTAAAATCTTCCAGGACTTCAATCTGTTCATCGGAGAATTCCCTTGAACCACTGTCTGTTATTCTCCCAATTACTGCCCGTACGGCTTCATTCAAGAGCGTATCAGTTTCAGCTATTGAGGTTTCTTGCGCTACCTGAACAGTTTCCCCTACAGTCTGATTGACTGTCTGAGACTTTCCTTTCAATGCTTCAAAAACCTCCTGGAACTGATCTCTGAACCATTCGGGAGCAGCAGGGCTTATTTTATGGATGTCGCCGTTACCAATATGTATGGCAACGATAGTACCATACTTTTCTGTACTGTCTATAAATGTTACGTTGTCGAAAAGGTCAATACACTTACGACACCTGTTCATACCTTCATAGAAGTTAAAGCTTATGACATTTTCTTCAACGTCATGCCCACCTGCTATTTTCCTCTGAATAACACGTGTTATACTATCCCTGACTGAAGAAAGTCCGAAATAGCAAAGAGACACCTTATAGCCTTTTTCCTTAAACTCTTTTACCATGTTCTCTGCAATATCAGTAGAGAAATTGGTTTCAAAAGCAAAGTCCTTGTTATTGTTCAGAGCATCCTCTTTCTGTCTCTGCAGTTCCTGTGCAACAGTACCACTTACCCATTCCTCAGGCCAGCCAGGGTGTTCTTTACGCAACTGCAGAGCCATATTGTCACCATCAAAGGCAACCGTCTTAACATATAATGAAGACAGGTTACTCTTACCAGCCCCGTTGGGGCCTGCTACTATTGTAAATTCAGGTCTTCTCATAGTCATTAAGATAAAAGGTAAGCCATTCTGCCCTTTCCTGGGGCAGCGATACGTCTCTTTACATGGAAAGTTCTTGTAGGGCGGTCAAGCCTTACCTCATCCTCACTTCCATCAGGATTAGCAAGGTATATATTTCCCTCGCCATCAAAGAAAGGCACAGGATGTCCTTTCCTCCATGTTTCCAGATATATACCTTCTATCTTCTTACGAGAAGCTTCCTCTGCTTCTGCCACTGTTTTGCCGTTAGGCAACATAATGTCTTTGTCTATCATACCTGTATTTTATCTTTTTGCAAAATTACTAAATATCATTGATTCTCCAAAACAAACAGCCGAATTTTTGTCTTTGCCCGACATAAGGGAAAAAGAATAAACATTCACATTGCTTCTGCCAAAAGTTGCTCTCGGAGAGGTTTCAGCCACGCCCAGAGCTCTTCATTGATGTGGGCTGTGACCGCTCCACGCTTAATTATACCCACTTGCTCCAGAAGCGCAATCGATTCTTTCAACTCGCCATCAATCTGCAAGTTGAACGGTACACGATTAAGTCGGGGTCTGCCTGGCCCACTATGGGCAATCCTTTGGCCGAGTTCTCTGTATTTGTCTAACCTTTCCTGAAGAGCAGCATACTGCTTCTTTTCTTTCTCCGCAGCCTCTAAAGAATCACTTATTTTCTTCTTTAGCGCAGCAATCTCTTCTCCGTGTTGCTTCGATAGTGCGGCTATAGCCGCCTCCTTCTCTTCTGTGAGCTGCTTGGTAACTTTCTCACTTCGTTCTTTAACCATCTGGTCTATCTCCTCTTGGAGACCCAACCACTTCAAAATCATTTCTTTAACCATAGTTTTCATATTTTATGCACCATATAAATATATTTTTATGTGGTGTTAATTATCTATTCCACCCCCAACGTTTCCTCACTTTCTTAGGATGGTAATACTCATTAGCTTCATGCGCAGCTCTCCTTGCCCAGTCGATATAATCATCCTGCCTTTCTGCTGGCAGACCATCCCAACGTGACAGTTCACCTTGAACGCCACCGCCACCACCGCCAACGGCTGCGCCATCGCTACCATCTGGCAGCATCAGACCCACCAGTATTGCTGCTGCTCCTCTCGCTACACGTGGACGGTCGGCAAGTTCGGCATCCCAGTCCTCGTCACAATCGAGGTCGCTATCGTCGTACAGCTCGTCTGGCACTTCTATTTCTTCCTGAATAACATCATCCAGCACCTTAGGAATAGAGAAAGGAATGTGACCGTCATAATCTGTATTGTAAGTATATAACACCTTCGGAGTGACATGCAGTTTCTTCCATGTTTCTTCGATACGAGATGGCATAAGGTCACGCCCTGTAAGTTGTGAGGACTTGAACAGGACGCCATCCTCCTTTCCGATGGAGTAGCCTACGCACTTCCCCTTCGACCATCTGTCCTGGATAATGTACCCACGAGCACGCATCTCGGCAAAGAAGTCTTTAATGTCGAATTTCTCCATGCCTGCAAGGACTTCCATTGCCTCATTGCGTATCTCAGTTTTCCTCTCAGGACTTTTTACCTCTGCAGCCAGGCTCCAGCCATGAGCTTTGGCGATTGCGTTGGCGGCAGCTATGGACTTATTTTTGCATTGCCAGGAATTGATTAGCTTGCCGTCCATATCTATGCGACTGGCTATGATATGAAGGTGCAGTTTCCCAGAGTCTCTGTGAAGGTAGCATATCAGCTGGCTGTCTCTTAGGTCTATCCCTTGTTCAGCCAGTTCATTCAAGGTGTCATCGCATAGTTTCTGCCAGTCCTCCATCGTCCACTCTCCTGTCTTATCGGGAGGAGGACACGCCTCGATACGGAAAAAGGGTTCTTTGCACTTCTTCCCTGAGAGTTTCTGGTGCAGATTCATCTGCTCAAAAACGGAATGGTCATTAGGAGGGCCGAAGCTGGTGTATTGTAGATGTTGCATCTTTACAAGCAGTGCTTCCTCCTTGTTCATTGCGTAGCTGATGACTCCTGCGCCATGTTTGCTACCTATGGGGGTTGTCTTAATTATCATTATTATTGTTCTTTATTGATTTTTTTATTAGATTTGCAGCCTCCAAAATAGCCTTAGCGTAGTCTGTCCCAGGCTGACTGTTGAAAATAAAGTCGAGACGCTGTGCACCCTTGGCTCCAGTCGTTTTCAGGTAATTCGCCAAAGCCACGGCAAATTGCTTCATCTCGTCCGCCAATCCCAATAGTTTCTTTTGGTTGGCTTTTTCTTCTGGTGTTAACGCCTCATGCAGGATAGTTCCCCAGAGTCTGCTGATTATTAAATCAGATTCGGAGAGACCAGTCTTGGCTGTAAGTTCTTTTAGAAGATTACAGTCTTCCTCACCCAGACGAAAAAAAACACCTTTATCTTTTTTAAATTTTCTTATAAACACTTCTCCATCTACGTGATTTCTCAAAATGTTTATTCGTTTTTTTAGTGAGGCGGTAGATAGAAACTGATTGTATTCTTGTTCAGATATTTGAACAGATTGTAGAGGGATTTGCTGTTTAGGCTTCACAAAAAAATTTAAATAGAAACTTCCATCTTTCCGCTCCACCCATAAACGACCTATGCGTAAAGGTATTATTTCTTTAGAGGTTTTCCCTGTCGGGGTAGTAATCGGTTTCCCGTCCTCATCTTTTTTTCCCCACCAAAAATAAAGTCCCTTTCCATTACACCTCAACACTTTCTCCACATCATCTATCTGAGGTGGTATTTCCTTCTTCTCCTTTTTATCCTTGGCCTGAGGTATAACTCCAGTCTTAGCTTCAGGCTTTACTATTTGCTTAGGGGTTAGGGTAGCTGTCTTAGCTTCTTCCAAAAAAGCAAAATCTAAGCTTACATGTCCGTTATTTTTATGCTTGTTCTCCATATTTTTATTAGTTTTTTAATTTGAATACTGCGAGCTTGCGAGTTGTCATCTTCGTTTGTTATACATTAAAATGTATATACATCGAACCAACTTGCTGCAAGTTTGATTTTGGTCTCTTTTTCAAAAACAAGATTGTATATACATTATTTATGACAAAAGGGAAAAGATAGGGGGAAGGAAGACCTTCCCCAACTATCTACAAATCTGGGAAACGCGATTCGAAAAATTCTCTGGTCACCGTGTAGAAACGCCCAGTCTTTTTCTGTAACCTTCCTTCTACAGGCAAAAAATAATAAGTCCTTCCACCACGTTTATCTTTTGGTACCTCCCACTTCTTCTCCAGGATGTTTTTAATGTCCGTTTTCTCTATTCTGTATCCAAGTCCACACGCCCACGCGCCTGCATCAATGAGAGAGAATTGGAGCTGGTCTACTTCCTCATCCTGAGAGAACATTTCTGCCAGAATTAGAGAAAGGTCTTTCTCAGCTTTTGGCAAGCAAGAATCCTTCATTCTCTTACCTTCAGGAGTATCTATGAGAGCATAATCGAAATAAAACCTGGACTTATCTTCTGTGGAGAGTTTTCTATGCAGCAGCGCGAAAAGGAAGGCTGGGATTTCCTTTTTCATCTTTTCCTCCAGCCCTACATCTTCAGATTCTAACCTATTCAATTTCTTAACGAAATAACGGTTTTCCTTCTCCTCAATCAGGATGGGAAAATCTTCGTTATTCGTGCAGAGAATAAACTTCGAGAAAAAATCAACTGTGACCTTATCCTTACACTTCTGCTGCTTCTTGTGGTACTTTTTCGTTACCAGATTCTTGAGCTTCTCCGAGTCTTCTTTCCTGTTGAGAAAGAGTTCATCTACGAGAATCAGTAATTTGTCGCTCCAGTCGGCATTAAACTCGGATCGGAAATCCTCATTTGTATTGAACGTCGCATTATCGCCAAAGATTTCCCGCATAAAGTTAAGGAATGTAGTCTTACCCGTACCATGTTCGCGAGATACCAGAAGAAGAACTGGCAGCATCTGCAGGGGGTCAGTTAAAAGAATTTGGATATAATCCAGTCCTATTTCAAAATGTTCACCAAAAACATGGCGAAGAAACTTCTCGATATTCGGCCAATCCCCAGGCTCTGTTGCAGGCTCGTGTGGCAACGGTTGATACTCGTTGAGGAATTTCCCTATTTCTTCTTGGTAATGGATATGGCTGGGAACGCAACAAAAACCATCGTAGCGAGGAATTTCCTTGAGAAAATCTTTTCCATAGTCATTGATAATTCTCTCTCTCGACCACGAAATCCGTTCATGAACTAACTCACCTCTGGCATTCGGTTTTTCACACCACTTATATATAGTGCTGCCAACCCATGCGTACTTCTCACTGTTGTTCTTCATAGCTCACCTCCTTCCTGCCATTGCCGTGTATGATACTTGCCACCTCGTCGTATTCATAATAAACATGACTTCCCACTTTGTGCTTTTTCAGCACCTGTCTCTTCTCTGTCCATATCCAGAGAGCTGGGAGGTCGATACCCAAGAGGGCAGCGGCATCCTTACGGGTGAGGTACTTCACACCTCCTACGAGGAAAGGTGTTACCACCTGTCCGTTAGGTGCGACATCTGATGGGAGTTCTGGAACCTTCACACCCCCATTAGCCTGCATTTCGGCAAACATTTGTGCTGCTCTTGCAGATGCGCGATCCTCAATCTCGCGCTCCATTTGCTCAAGAAATTTTGTCATTTCTTCATTGGATTAAAAAATTACAGGAACCCTAACGAATCAGAACAAAAACCAATCAGTTGTGATTTTTTCACAACCTGATTTTCTGTTTTGGTTTTTGTGTTAAGTATTCGTTAGATGTTCACCCTTGAAGAAGTGACTTGCCGAGTGGCGATGCCCTCAGCTTAAGGCTGTCTAACCAGCCCATAGTGGCTTATGCCTTTTTCGTGGCGGATTTTCCGCCTTTTCCTGTTGTCGTGTGCAAAATTAAATATTATTTTTTGATTAACCAAAAGTTTTTCGCGATTTTTTTCCAAAAAATAGCAAAATCCAGGCAAATTCTTGTAAATATATCGTATATATGGTATATTTGCATGCAATTATTTCAAAAAACTAAGTATGATAACTACAGAAGCACCAAGTCGAAAGAAAATTATCGACATCAAGGCATCCACTTTTCGTGGGCTTTCCATCATGGCAGCAAGCCAGGGAACTAATCTGAAGAATTTCATCGAACACCATCTTGATGAACTGGCAGAATCATATAATGACAGTTTGATATATTCTGTGCTTAGCAAAAGTGACCCAAAGGGGCATGAAGTTCTTACTCCAGAAGAGCAAACCGCCTTTGAAACGAAATACGGTCTATGAAAGTACAATACTCAAAGAGCTTTGTCAAGACTATATCCCGTCTCTCTGGTAAGCAGCTTGGCAGCGTCAGGGAAGTTATAGCTGAGGTTAAGAATGCAAAACGCATAGATGACATCACTGACTGCAAACGATTGATAGGTTACAACAGCGTCTATTGTATTCGCATAGGTGGTATGCGTGCTTTCTTCATCCTGGTTATCGAAGATACAGTATGTTTTCAGTATCTCGTTTCTCGTGGCCAGGCGTATTCTAAGAAAATTGAGACGGAACTAAAACGACTTGATAGCTGAATACACCTTATTATATATTATATACTATATATAGGATGGCGATAAGTCATCCTATTTTTTTGAAATAAAGGGAAAAAGAAACGACACACTTTCCTCTCTCCGCTATCTCAGCCATCTTTCAAATGTTAAAATCCCATACTTTGGAGAGGAAAAAGCCCATTCTGGAGAGGATTTGAGGGGTTTTGGAGAGAAGTGGAGAGAAGTGGAGAGGGGTAAAATATACTCTTTTTACTATTATATTTATATATAAATAAGTATAAGTAGTGTATTGTGTGAAATTGAGAGCGTAGCTCTCCAATTTCTTTCCCTTATGTCGAAAAAAAATAAATCAGCTTCTCAACATCGTTTTCAACAGCTGCCGCATCTCCTCCACCGACATCTTATCGACATCGATATCTCCTTCGTTGCCCTCATCCTGCTTCAACAACTTCATATTATTCTTGAAACGTACTTCGAGAGGGTACATATCCTGATAGCCTGCAGTCACATCGTTTCCATGAGAATGTCCCATGCTTTCTGCGATGTATTCCTCCTCCACACCTGCAAGCTTTAAGTTTGTAGCAAAACTGTGGCGAGCCCATGTGCTTGATACCAGTTCTTTATCCCAGTGCAACACCTCCTTGCAAACTCTTCTTACCCTATCCTTCATATTGGAGTGCTCCTTCAACTGTATCTTCCTTCTCTCTTCCTCATCCGTCACACCACGAAATATCTGAGGGAAGACATAGCCGTTTTTCGTAGGAGGTGCAGCTATCTCGTTCAGGATAGCTTTCAGAGGCTCTATAATAGGAACGATAACAGTTGAGTTATCGCCACTCCTGGCGGCAGTCTTTTTGCGCTGAAACTCGAATGCTCTGCCACCCTCCTGCCAGTACGTTTGGTTATATCTGAGGCGTGCTTGGTCTGCAAGGTTAAATCCATTGCACAGATACTGTGCCAGGAAAAGTCCGAGAGAATAATGTACCTTCTTTACATAGTCTTCCGTCCATCTGTCACTTGGGTATCTCTTTTCAATAAATACCTCGTAGAGTTCAGTCATCTCCTCCACCGACAGGTAGGACTTTTGCCGTCTTTTTCCTTTTGGAATTGATACGAGAGAATTATCCTTGTTAGAGAAGGGATATTCTACCTCAGATAGGAACCCCTGCCTCCTGCATTCGTTCCATATTACTCGACAAGTACGAAGGTATATACCTCTTGTTGCATCTGCTATCTTTCCTACGATTTTCCCATTCTTCCTCACTCCCTCTCTCATTCCCTTATCCCACTTCGAGATAACGGTTTTATCTATGGCGAAGCCAGACACCTCTCCCACTATAAGCAGGAAAGAACGTAGGGCGCACTGGTAGCTTTGTGCCGTTCCTGCCCTGCCCTCTCCACGCCTGGACTCTATAACATGTTCCCAAACTTTCAAAAACGATGTTCCCGTTTCCCCATCAACCATCTGTCCACTTATGCAGTTTTTAACCAGTTCTATCGACAGCTTGGGATGGCTCTTAGCCAATTTCACGATTTTCTCTCGATATTCGTCAAGTAATGCTTCCCACTTCTTTTTTACAGGAAGTAGAGAACTCCTGGATGCTGTAGTATTCACCACCTCCTCAAAATACTTTTCCGTGTAGAACTCTGGAAAATGATGAAAATACCTTTCCTCCCTACCATTCTCATATATATAAAACCGAATAGTCAGAGGATATTCATTTGAAAACTTGTTACTTCTTTTATCAAGAAGTAGGGCAATATTCACATTCCCCACTCTGTTAGCCGTCATTGAAGTTGTTTTTCTACCCATTTTGCGAACGATTTGCGAACGATAAAAATTTCAAAAGCCATTTTTAGAGATTTTCCCAATTCAGCCACAAAATTACTAAATTATTCTGAATTAGCCACTTAGAAAGCAAAAGAAAATTCAAAAAAATCTCAATAAATCATATTAAAATGGACTGAAAATCCGTGTGTCACTGGTTCGAATCCCGTTGGCACCACACTGAAAAAAGAGCAGTTACGTTGGTTCGTAGCTGCTCTTTCTTTTGCTTTTAGATACGATATAGCTATGGGTGCGTTTTGAATTCGGTACCAAATTGAACGAATTCGGTACCGAATTGGCTGGATTCGGTACCGAATTTATTTCTCCCCCTCCATGTAATTCTCCATAAAGAGGTGCTCTCCGTCGAACACAGCATAGGTAAACTGGCTTATCCAGTCGCCAAGTATCATGAGACGCGACTGCTTGGTGAGCATAAGGTCAAGCTCTATGTGGCGATGACCGAAGAGGAAATAGTCTATATCGGGGTGTGTCTTGAGGTAGTCCTTGGCAAAGAGCACGAGGTGTTCCGTGTTTTCACCCATATATGGCGGTTCCTTGCCATCGACACGTTTCATGCGCGAGTGCTTTGCCCATGCAAGTCCGAACTTGACACCGAGGTCGGGGTGCAGCCAGTTGAACATGCGCTGGCAGAGCTGATTGTGGAATATGGCACGTATCAACTTGAACTTACGGTCAGGATCACCGAGTCCGTCACCGTGTGCGAGGTAGAAGGTCTTGCCGTGAAGTTCAAGGGTTACGGGTTTCTTATGGAGTATCACTCCGCACTCCTCTTCGAGATAGTCGTATGCCCAGATGTCGTGGTTGCCAGTGAAGAAATGCACCTCCACGCCCATGTCGGTGAGTTCGGACAGTTTGCCCAGGAAGCGTGTGTAGCCTTTGGGCACCACCTGACGGTATTCGTACCAGAAGTCGAACATGTCGCCAAGCAGATATACGGCTTCTGCCTTGTCCTTTATCTCGTCGAGGAAATTGACAAGGCGACGTTCCTGCATCCTCCTGTGAGGTATGGCAAGGGAACCGAGGTGAGCATCGGAGAGAAAATAAATCAATTTTGAATTGTGAATTAAGAAATCTGAATTATGAATTAAGAGCTACTCAAATCCAAGTTCTACGCGTGCTTCTTCCGTCATCATGCTCTTGTCCCACTCAGGTTCAAAGACCATGTTGACATTGGCGGAGGTGACTCCCTTCACGGCAGAGACCTTGGTGCGTACATCTTCTATTATATAGTCGGCAGCAGGGCACGAAGGGGCGGTGAAGGTCATATCGATGTCGAGGGCTCCGTCATCGGCAAGGTCTATCTTGTAGATGAGTCCCAGGTCATAGATGTTGACGGGTATCTCGGGGTCGAATACCGTCTTCAGTACCTCTATGATGCGCTGTTCTGCTTCGTTCTTTTCTTGTATTGTCATCGTTTTGGATTTTCTGGTAAAGAACTTCATAGTTTGCCTTGTTCTCTGAATGAGTAATAGTTGCCGTCGGTGATGATGACGTGGTCGAGGAAGTGGAGGCGCATGGTGTCACATGCCTCGCTGACTTTCCTTGTCAGACGTTCGTCGTCGCGACTGGGATGCACGTTGCCGCTCGGATGATTATGGGCGAGGGCTATGGTGGTGGCGTTGGCAAGCAGTGCCTCTTTCATGATGAGACGCACATCGACGGCTGTCTCAGTGATGCCGCCATGCGAGAGGCGGATGGTCTTAATCTCGCGAAACGCCTGATTCATGAGTATCACATAGCTCTCTTCCACGTCAAGATCGCGCATGCGGCTCCACAGGTGGGAGTATATATCTTGCGCCGTAGCAAACTTCTTACGCTCGGGCATGGCTGCCGCCTCACGTCGTCTGCCCAGTTCGCAGGCTGCAAGGATGGTTATCGCCTTTGCCTCGCCGATGCCGTTGTAGGTCATCAGTTGGTCGATGGACATCTTGCTGAGCTTCGCCAGATTGTTGTCGCAGTCACTTAGCAGACGCTTCATGAGGTCAACGGCTGTCTCGTCCTTGTTACCTGAGCCTATCAGTATGGCAAGCAACTCAGCACTCGACAGGGCATGAGCTCCATGCATCATAAGTCTTTCGCGAGGGCGGTCTTCCTCGGCAAGCTGCTTCACAGTGAGTTTTGTCATTTGTAAAAGTTTTTCTCGAAAGCCTGAAATTCGTCCTTGCCAAGCACACAGCGTTTCCACCATGCTTCAAGGAAACCGCAACCATAGCCCATCAGCTGGACAAAGGAGGCGGCAATGCTTATAGCACCTATCTTCAATGACCTGTTCTGCCATGCCGAATCAACAAAGATGAGCAGGGAATAGAGTAATATAGGCAACCACGGCAAAGCGCATAGCCAGTACCATTTGTGAACATCGTCATAGTGCATCAAAGCCCTGCCTACTGCCGACATGAGCACGAAGGCTATTACTCCGACGGTGAACACCATAGGCAGGAGGTGGACAATCTTCATCGTTCCTGGATGGCGTTTCTCGAGGTTTATGCGTGCTATGCCGCTGTTATACACCTGACGGAAGAATTTCTTCAGGTCTGTACGACGCTTGTGCCAAACCCATGCTTTGGGAAACAGGCGGCATTTGTAGCCTGCCTCCACTATGCGGTAGGAGAAGTCGATGTCTTCGCCGAAGCGCATCTTCGAGAACCCTCCCAACTGCTGATATACCTCGCGGCGTATGCCCATGTTATATGAGCGCGGATAGAACTTGTCCAGTTTCTTCTTTCCGCCACGTATGCCGCCCGTGGTGAAGAAGCTCGTCATGGAATAGCTGATTGCCTTCTGCACGGGAGTGAAGGAAGGATGTGAGGCATCGGCACCGCCAAAGGCATCGCAAGGCTCAGCCTGCAGCTCGGCATCGACGGCAGAAAGATAGCCGTCAGGCACCACCACGTCGCTGTCGAGGATGATGAGGTAGTCACCATTAGAACGCTCCGCACCATAGTTACGGCTCTGTCCTGGTCCGCTGTTCTCCTTCACAAAATAGCGCAACGGAAGTCTGTCGGCATATTTGTCGCACACCTCCTTGCAGGGCGTTGCCGAGCCGTCCTCGACTATGACGACCTCAAAATCGGCATAAGCCTGACGAGTGAGACTGTCAAGCAGTTCATCAACCTCATCAGGCCTATTATATACCGGTACTATGATACTGTATTTCAACTTCGTCTTATTCCTTTATGCGCTGCAAGTAGCTGCCGTCGCGGGTGTCAACCTGCACGAGTTCACCTTCCTCGATGAAGAGAGGCACGCGGATTTCAACGCCTGTCTCCAGCGTAGCGGGCTTGAGAGTGTTGGTTGCCGTGTCACCCTTTACGCCTGGCTCAGAGTGAGTAACGCGAAGGATGGTCTTTACTGGCATCTCGGCATAAAGCACCGTGTCGGTATCAGCATCGCTTACTACCTCTACGATGTCTGACTCCTTCATGTACTCCACACCTGTAACAAGCTCAGCAGGTATAGGAGTCTGGTCGTAGGTCTCCTGGTTCATGAAGATATAGTCCTCACCCTCCTTGTAGAGATACTGGTAAGGACGACGGGTAATCTGCACCTCCTCGAGCTTCTCGCCGATGTTGAAACGACGCTCAAGCACGCGGCCGTCGGTCACGTTCTTCAACTTGATAATCATGATAGTGTTACCCTTACCTGGCTTGCGGGGCTGGAAATCGATGCAAACCCAAATGCCACCGTCCATACGTACGGCAACGCCTTTCTTAATGTCCTGTGAATTAATCATTGTTGTTTTTATCTTGTGTATTACTGATGTATCACGCTGCGCCCGCCTCGTGCGTACGCATAAAGCGCTGCAAAGGTACGAAAAAAGTAGAAAGTATAAAGTAGAAAGCATAAAGTTTTTAGTATAGCATGTTAAAAAAAATTAAAACAAAGCTCACTTTCAACATTCAACTCCCATCTTTCAACTTTTCTTTGTACCTTTGCACCTCGAAATTGCGAAAATTAACAAAAATAAGATATCTTAAGAGAAAATGAAAAGAACATTTCAGCCACACAATCGCCGTCGCGTGAACAAGCATGGTTTCCGTGCACGCATGTCAACAAAGAACGGTCGCAAGGTGCTCGCTAACCGCCGCGCTCAGGGTCGTAAGAAGCTCTCTGTAAGCGACGAGCATCACGGAAAGTAAATTTTTCCGTACACGAAAAAGGCTTTGGCTAAGCCGAAAAACAACCAATCTCTCCAGAAAAAGGAGTGATTGGTTGTTTTTTATTCGGTAAAATTCAACTTTTTTCGATGTTTATTTGCAAAATTGGATTATTTTCCTTACATTTGCAACATTAGGACAGCCAACATTATCAAAAACTGCAATATTGGTACAACAAAAACATGTGAACGGATGAAGAACGTAATCATCGAACAGAACATCAGTAACTTGACAAATGCTGAAATGAAGTCATACCGCGCGTTTGCCTACTGCTACAAGGGTTTCTGCGACATTGACTACAACGGGAAGAAAATCACGTTGAAGAGTAATCAATGTGCTATCTTCTTGAACCTCAGCTTCGTAAACAACACCAAGCCGTCGCCGGACTTCGTCTGTGACACCATCTACATTGACGAATCGTTCCTGCGTCAGCACGGTCCTCGCCACCCCTACATCATACAGGCATCGTTGGCACTCTATGCCGACCCGATAATAAATGTAGGAGAGGACGACCAGGAGCTGTGCATCAACCTCTTCGTCAACTTCCAGCGCAGGGTTGAAATCACCACCCACAAGTTCTATGACGGCATACTGAGGACATCGGCACAAATGCTTGCCTTAGACCTTTTCGACATCTACTCACGTACGCACATTTCGGAAAAAGTCACACAAAAGTCATCGGACATCATGGCACGCTTCATACAGATGCTGCAAACCAAGGAATACCGCTACAACCGCGAGGTGGCTTACTATGCCGAGCAACTGTGCGTGGTGCCTAAATATCTCAGCGAGATATGCAACAAGGTGAGCGGATTCTCTGCATCATACTGGATAAACAAGTTCACGGCGCAGGACATATACGAGCTGCTCACAAGAGACGGGTTGCCAAGCTCGGAGATAGCCGAGATGTTCCACTTCACCAGTACTTCTTATTTTAACCGCTACACCAAGCGCTACCTCGGGGCTTACCCCTCAGAGTTGCGCAACAAATAAACGCGCCCGGCATACCGCCTGTTTATTAAAAATAGTTTATTTTTTTGTCTGTGTCAGCATAAATTACTACCTTTGCATATTATTTGCATAAGGAAGCTACGCTTCCGTGTCCGGAAATCAGGAGAATAACATGATAAAGGTAAACGTAATCAACAAGGGCAAGCAACCATTGCCGCAATATGCCACACCACAGAGTGCCGGCATGGACCTACGCGCAAACACAGAGGAGGCATTCACCCTGAAGCCTCTTGAGCGCAGACTCGTTCCCACTGGACTGTTTATGGCTTTGCCGGAAGGCTATGAGGCACAGGTGCGCCCACGCAGCGGTCTTGCCTTGAAACACGGCATCACCGTGCTCAACACACCCGGCACCATAGATGCCGACTACCGTGGAGAGATAGGCGTGGTACTGGTAAACTTGTCTAACGAACCGTTCACTGTGGAGCCTGGCGAACGCATAGCGCAAATGGTGATAGCCAAGCACGAGCAGGCAGACTTCGTAGTTGTCAGCGAACTCGACGAGACAGAGCGTGGCGCCGGCGGTTACGGACATACTGGAGTGAAGTAAGTTTACGGTTTACAGATTATAGTTGACAGTTGAAATCTCTGCTATCCATACTGCTTATGCTGTGTTCGCTAAGTGTTTCAGCGAACAAGTACCGCTATTACTACATAGAAGCGGTAAGACAGCAGGACATGGAGAATTACGCCGCAGCATTCGAACTGTTCCGCCATTGCTATGAACTTAACCCCGACGCACCAGAGGTGAACTACGCCCTCGGTATGTTTTACATGGTGCTGCAACAGGACTCCATTGGCGTGGCATACCTGAAACGTGCCACCGAACTGGAGCCTGACAACGACGAGTTCTGCGAGCGACTGGCACAGACGTACCTGTATCAGAACAATATCGAAGCTGCCACTGATGTGTATGAGGCACTGGTGAAGCGACAGCCAGACCGCACCGAATACCTCGAACTGTTGTTGCGCATATACCGTCAGCAACACGACTACCCCAAGATACTCTCAACCCTCGATCGCATAGAGTTGCAAGAGGGACAGACAGAGAGCGTGACACTTGAAAAGATGCGCATTCGCTCCATGATGGACGACAACGAGGGTGCCTACCGCGAACTGAAAAGCCTTATCGACGCACATCCTTTCGACATGAACCTGCAAGTGATGCTGGGCAACTGGTATCTCAACCAAGGCAAGAAGAAAGAGGCTCTCGCTACCTTCGACAGGGTGCTACAAGAGGAGCCAGACAACGCCCAGGCACAGATGTCGCTGATGGACTACTACCGCAGCGAGGGTGAAATAAACAAGGCTGACACCCTGCTATACGACATACTGGTAAACCCACGCACCGATTCCGACACGCGCCTCGACCTTATAGGCAGCTGGGTGAGAGACAGCGAGTCGCGAGGTGGCGACTCCCTGCGTGTCATACAGGTGTTCGACCGTGTGCTCGCCCTGCCGCAACAGACAGCCGACGTAGCAGTCATGAAGGCTGCATACATGGAACTGAAGAAATACCCCTCGGCAGACATACAGCAGGCATGGCGCGACGTACTCCGCATAGCTCCCGACAATTCATCAGCACGCCTGCAACTGATACAACAGATGTGGCGCGACAGCATCGACGACAACGTGATACGTGAATGTGAGAAGGCGGTAGAGTATATCCCCGACGAGCCTGCCCTGTTCTATTACCTCGGACTAGCACAGTTTATAAACAAACGCAACAAAGATGCCATAAGCAGCCTGCGACGTGGTGCCAACAGCATAACGAACGAGACAAACAAGGACATAGCTGCCGACATCTACGCCTTACTCGGCGACATATACCAGAAGGAGGGACGCATTCAAGAGACATACGTGGCATACGACAGTTGTCTGGTGTACAACCCCGACAAGGTGCTGTGCCTCAACAACTACGCCTACTTTCTCTCCGAGGAGGGGAAAGACCTCAAGAAGGCAGAGAAGATGAGCTACCGCGCCATCACAGCCGAAGCCAACAACGCCGTGTACCTTGACACTTACGCTTGGATACTCTACAAACAGAAACGCTATGAGGATGCTAAGGCATATATCGACATGGCGTTGGAGAACCTCAAAGAGGGTGAAGACGCTGACGGCGAGATTGCCAAACATGCCGAAATGATAAACAAGAAACTGAAGAAGAAATGAAGAAAGCCATAATACTTGCCGTGATGATTGCCATCCACGCAGCATCCTACGCCCAGACCTCGTCAGACGAGCAGACGTGCAACACCGTAGCAATTGACACCATAGCTGTTGACACCGTAGCAGTAGATACTATTGCTGCCACACCCATAGCTGCCCCCGACTCTTCATTCGTCGCCATGCAGGCTAAGCGCGACTTTCTGCGCAAAGTGTACGACCATGCCGTATATATGCAGAACATCTCGGCACGCATAGACCTTGGCATCAGCGGACTGGGACACGACATCACACTTGACGGCAAGCTGCAGATGCGTCGTAACAAAGTGATACGCATCACCATAACACCCTTCGGACTCATGGAGGCAGCACGGCTGGAGTTCACACCGAGCTACGTGCTACTCATAGACCGCATACACAAGGAGTACGTCAAGGCGTCATACAGCGACGTGGCATTCCTCAAGGCAGAGGGCTTGACATTCTACACCTTGCAGTCACTCTTCTGGAACGAGCTGTTCCAGCCTGGCAAGGCTAAACTGTCTGACAGCGACCTCTCCACCTTCTCACTCTCCGACACTGCAGGCGGCAACCACCTCGTGGACTTACTCGACAACCGTCTCAAGTTCCGTTGGACCACCAATAGCTATGCCTACATTACCAACACCAACATCACATACGACAAAGGCACCAAGAACGAGTCAAGCGTCAACGTGGCATACGGCAACTTCGTCACACTCGGCATGAAGCGTTTCCCGTCACGTGAGCATATCACCTTCAACACCAAGGCGTTCTCCACTGGCACCATGTCGCTCGACATCAGCATGGGCACCATCAGCACCGATGCCAACTGGGAGGCTGTCACTACCGTTTCCGACCGCTACAGGCAGGTATCGGCAGAAGAGTTCTTCTCGCGCCTCAGCAAAATGTAACACTCCCAAATACACAATATCGATTCCGTAATGCGAACCCTACTCATTATCATAATAGCATCGCTGTCTTTATCGCTTTCACAAGCCCAGACGGGCAAGAAGACGACAAAGAAAGCCGTTGCCACCAAGACCTCAACAAAGAAGAATACTACCACGAAGAAAAACACCGCCGCATCGCAAAAGGGCAAAGCCACCAAGAACACGGAGCCGAAGTCTATCAGCGGACTGCGCAGCGAACAGGCACGCATAAAACAGAACATACGTAAACAGGAACAAGCCCTACGTGCAAACAAGGCACAGGTGCAGAAGAAACTGCGCGACCTGGAACGCATCGGTGCTGACATGAACCGTCGTCAGCAGTCCATCGACTCCATCAATACCGACCTGCATCGCATCAACAACGACATAGGTATGCTCACGTCGCAGCTCGACAACCTCACGGCACAACTGGAACAGCGCAAGGAGAGCTACGTCAAGTCCATGCGCTACATGGCAAAGCAACGCGGCATACACAACCAGCTCATGTTCGTTTTCTCTGCCAAAGACCTCAGCCAGCTGTATCGTCGCATGCGCTTCGTAAAACAGTATGCCGACTATCAGCGTTCACAGGGCAAGGCGCTCAAGGCGAAGCAGGAGCAGGTGAGCTCTAAGCGTCAGCAACTCGACGTAGTGAGGGGCGAGAAGAACACCCTGCTCTATCAGGGCACGCGTGAGAAACAGGCTCTCATGGCACAAAAGGATGAGCAACAGAAGATTGTAAACTCACTGCAAAACCAGCAGAAGACCATACAGGGCATAATTGCTGAACAAAAGAAGAAGGATGCCGCCCTCAATGCCGAAATCGACAAACTCGTAGCAATAGAAGTGGAGAAGGCGCGCCAGCGTGCCATAGCCGAAGCTAAGCGCAAGGCAGAACAGGCTGCCGAGGCAAAGCGTAAGGCAGAGGAGCTGGCACGCAAGAAGGCTGAAGCAGAGGCAAAGGCACGTGAGAACGAGCGTCGCATAGCCGAGGCTAAAGCTGCCGAGGAGAAAGCGAAGGCTGCTGCCAGGGCTGCGGCAAAAGACAAGGCTGCACGTGAGCGTGCAGAACAGCTGGCACGTGAGGCAGAGTCTGCACGCGTAGCAGCAGAGCGCAAGGCTGCCGCTGACAAGGCGCGCGCCGACAAAGCCGTTGCCGAAGCACGCAGAGAGAGCGATGCTGCCGTCACCCTCAGTAGCGCCGACCGTCTCATCAGCGGCGGTTTCGAGGCTAACAAGGGACGCATGCCGTCACCTGTCGCAGGGGGACGCATAGTAAGCCATTTCGGTCAGCACGGTGTAGAGGGACTGCCTGGCGTAGTTCTCGACAATAAGGGTATCAACATACTCGGCTCACAAGGCTCAGCCGTTCGTTCCATCTACGACGGCGAGGTAAGCGCAGTATTCAACGTCGGCGGTTCTATGGGTGTCCTCGTGCGTCATGGTGCCTACATCTCCGTCTATTGCAACCTCAAGAGTGTCAGCGTAGCACGCGGTCAGAAGGTATCTGCTCGCCAGACACTCGGCGTAGTGGGGAGAGACAACATCTTGCAGTTCCAGCTACGCAAGGAGCGCGCAAAGCTCAACCCGGAACAATGGATTGCGAGGTAAAGGAATAAGGAATAAGGTGTAAGGAATAAAGTATAAAAAGAAATATATAAACAAAAAACTGAATCAACATGAGTAATTTTAGACGTGCTAAGCGTGAGGCGAAAAAGGCTGCTTACGCTGAAAGACAAGAGAAGCAACAAAAGAATGTGATAAACTGGATATTCGGCATACTGATAGCACTTGGTGTGCTCTATGCCGTTTACACCGTAGTATCTCTGGAATAGTACCATGCAGGAGATAGAACGGAAATTCTTGGTAAAACGCGATGGTGCCTTCAAGACGGAGGCATCATCGCGTTCTGTCATAGCCCAGGGCTACATGGACGTCAACGGTGCTACGGTGCGCGTACGGCTACGTGACGACAAAGCCTTTCTAACCATCAAAGGACCGTCACGTGACGGCGGATTGTCACGCTATGAGTTTGAGCGTGAGATACCCCTTGCCGATGCCCGCGAGATGCTCAAGCTGTGCCGTGGCGGAATAGTGGAGAAAGTGCGCTATCTCGTACCATGCGGTGGTCACACCTTTGAGGTCGATGAGTTTACTGGTGCCAACGAGGGATTGCTCTTTGCCGAGATAGAGCTACGTTCTGCCGATGAGCCTTTCGACAAACCCTCCTGGTTGGGACCAGAGGTGACTGGCGACCGCCATTTCTACAACAAGAACCTGCTCCGCAATCCCTATCCTCAATGGAAAGCCCTCGTTCCCAAGGAATATCAATAAAAAAAGCGCTGCCGTCTGGCAACGCTTTTTTTATTCTCCCTCCATCAGGTACGCCTTGATGAATCCGTCAATCTTTCCGTCCATCACGCCATCCACGTCAGCCGTCTGATAGCCCGTGCGATGGTCTTTCACCCTACGATCATCAAACACATACGAACGTATCTGGCTGCCCCACTCTATCTTTTTCTTTCCTGCCTCTATCGCCGCCTGCGCCGCCTGCCGCTTCTTCATGGCGCGGTCGTAGAGCTGTGACTTCAGCAGTCGCAGGGCGTTCTCCCTGTTCTGCTGCTGCTTGCGCGACTCGGTGTTGGCTATGAGTATCTCCTCCTCCTCACCTGTGTCAGGGTCTTGGTACATATAGCGCACCCTGACGCCCGTCTCCACCTTGTTGACATTCTGTCCGCCGGCACCCGATGAACGGAACGTGTCCCACGAAATTCTCGCTGGGTCTATCTCCACTTCTATCGTGTCGTCTATGAGCGGCGTCACGAATACCGAAGCGAAACTCGTCATTCGCTTACCCTGCGCATTATATGGGCTTACCCTAACCAAACGGTGTACTCCGCTCTCCGATTTCAGGTAGCCATAGGCATAGTCTGCCTCGCCCTGGTTCTCTATCTGCATCGTCACCGACTTTATGCCGGCATCATCTGCCTCCAGCAGATCTACCACGGTCACCTTGTAGCCGCCTTTCTCTGCCCATCGCATATACATACGCATCAGCATCTGCGCCCAATCCTGTGCCTCCGTGCCGCCAGCGCCCGAGTTTATCTTCAGCACAGCATCCATAGGATCCTCTTCCTGACGCAGCATATTCTTCAGCTCCAGGTCCTCTATCGCCTTGATGGCGCGTGCGTAGGCATCATCAACCTCCTCTTCCGTCACCATCTCGTCCTTATAGAACTCCATTGCCAGCTGTACCTCGTCAGCCGCTGTGCGCACCTCCTTATAGCCGTCGAGCCATTTCTTCAACTCGCCCACCACCTTCATCTGTTGGCGCGCCCTCTCCGGGTCATCCCAGAAGTCGGGTGCCTGAGTGCGGAGGTCTTCCTCCTCGTATTCTATCTTCTTTCTGTCTATGTCCAGATATTTGTTCAGAGCCTCTGCCCTGTCCATCACATCCTTCAGTTGTTCCTGTGTTATCAATTTTGAATTATGAATTTTGAATTATGAATTACTCAGAGTACATCGCCTCGATGACCTCGGCATAGTTCTTTATCACCACCGGGCGACGCGTCTTCAACGTGTTCGTCAGCTCTCCGCTCTCCATAGTGAACGGCATGGTGAGCAGCGTGAAGCGCTTTACCTGTTCGTAGCCCGACAGTCCCTGTTGCAGAGTGTCTATGCGTTCCTTAAGCATCGCCTTTATCTTCTCGTTGCTGCACAGATCTTCACGTCCCTTAAACGGTATGCCCTGCTCGCGCGCATATTCCTCCAGCATGGGGTATGCAGGCACTATCAGCGCCGAAACGAACTTTCTCTCCTCAGCTATCACCACTATCTGCTCTATGAACTTATCCACCAGCAACTTCGACTCCACCGCCTGTGGTGCTATGTATTTTCCGTTCGATGTCTTGTACAGGTCCTTTATCCTCTCCGTCAGGAAGAGTTCCCCGTCCCTCATGTAGCCGGCGTCGCCCGTACGGAAATATCCGTCCTCCGTGAACGACTCCTTGTTGAGAGCCTCACGCTTGTAGTATCCTCGCGTTATCGTTGGTCCCTTGAGGAGTATCTCGTTGTTGTCGCCTATCTTCACGTCTATGCCGCTTATCGGCTTGCCCACCGAGCCTATGGTATATGGCTCGTCCCTGTGGTCGCACGACACGGTAGCAAGGCTCTCTGTCAGTCCGTAGCCCACTATCATGTTCAGTCCCAAGCTATGCACGAATGTCTCCACCTCTGGCGACACCACCGCTCCTGCCGTAGGGAATATGTTGGGCTTCTCCAGTCCAAACTGTTTTCTCACCACCGCCAGCAGCGTCTTGTCTATCGCCTTATATTTCATGGTGAGCATCAGCGACGGCCGCTTACCACAAGCCTTGCACTCCACGTTGTATTTCCTGCCTATCGCCAGTGCCTCCTTGAACAGCTTCTTTTGCATCGGCGACGCGCCGTCTATCTTTGCCTGTATGCCAGCATATACTTTTTCCCAGAATCGCGGCACCGCCGACATGCACGTGGGGTGTGTCTCCCTCATCGACTGCTGTATCTCGTGCGGATTGGTGTTTATTATCAGCGTGCTGCCCTCCGTCAGCGCGAGGAAGTCCCATCCTCTCTCGAATATGTGTGCTATCGGCAGGAATGTTATCACCCTGTCCTTCTCGCCCACCGGCACGCACTCGTCGTTAGCCTTGAAAGCTGCCGCATACTGTCCGTATGTCAGCACCACGCCCTTCGACTCGCCCGTCGTACCCGAGGTATATAGTATGTTGGCTATGTCGTCATCGTTAGCCTCCCCCCACAGGCGCTCCACCTCAGCCTGGCGTGGATGTCCCTCGCCCATATTCAGGAAGTCGTCGAAGTACATCGACGTCACGTCGTGCTCAGCCCTCGTCACGGCAGCATCATATATCACTATACGCTCAAACGTAGGACACAGCGACTGCACCCTCCTTGCCTTGTCATATTGCTCCTGCTCGCCTACAAACACTATGCGTATCTGTGCGTCGTTTATCACGTACTGCAGCTGTTGCTCCGAACTGGTGGCATAGAACGGTATCGTTGCCGCCCTCACGCCGAACGCCCCGAAGTCGGTATAAAGATATGGCAGGGCATTCTGCGAAAACACGCCGATGTTCTCCTGCACCCCCACACCCAGGTTGAGCAGCGCGTTAGACACCGCCTTCACCCTGTCCGAGAACTCGTTCCACGACACTTTCCTCCACATGGTGCCACCAAAGTCCTTATACTCAAAGACCGTCCTGTCACCATATTTCTTTGCCTGCTCATGGGGCAACAACGCCAAATGACATACTGTTTGCATAGCTATCCGCGATTAACCTTTCATTTATTTGAATGCAAATTTACAAAAAAAAGTTGAAAGTTGAAGGTTTTTTGACATTTTCTTAATTCTTACTTCTTAATTATTAATTATTTTTACTACCTTTGCGAGAAACTTACCAACTCTTGCACACTCTATGTCAACAGAAACCCTCACACAAGATGCCGTCAAGCTACTCCAGCAACTCATCGCCACACCCTCAGTAAGCCGCGACGAGACAGCAGCAGCCGACATCATGGAGCAAGCCATACGCTCCTACGGCTACGAGCCCCAGCGCATCGGCAACAACTTGCTCATCAAGTCCGACACCTGGGACGACCGTCGTCCCACCATACTGCTTAACGCACATATTGACACAGTAAAACCAGTTTCTACCTGGACGCGAGGCCCTTTCACCCCTGTCATCGAGGGTGACCGTCTCTATGGTCTCGGCTCCAACGATTGTGGTGGAGGATTGGTCAGTCTCCTGCAAGTGTTTAGGAAAATTCAAGAGTCCAAGGATTCAAAAGCGCAAGGTTTTAATCTCCTTTATTTGGCAAGCTGTGAGGAAGAAGTCAGTGGAGCAGGCGGCATCCGCGCCGTCATCCCCTCACTACCCAAGGTTGACGTTGCCATCGTAGGCGAGCCCACCGGCATGCAACCCGCTGTTGCAGAGCGCGGTCTCATGGTCATCGATGCCGTAGCACATGGCAAGAGCGGTCATGCTGCACGCGGCGAGGGCATCAATGCCATCTACCAAGCCCTTGACGACCTGCTCTTCATCCGCGACTACAAGTTCCAACGCGTCTCACCCCTTCTCGGCGAGACAAAGATGCAATGGACCATAATCAATAGCGGCACCCAGCACAACGTCGTACCCGATGAATGTCGCTTCACCATCGATGTGCGCTCCAACGAACTCTACACCAACGAAGAAATCTTCGAATTCCTGCAAAGCAAACTCCACAGCGACCTCAAGGCTCGCTCCTTCCACCTGCAAAGCTCATCCCTGTATAACGGGAACTGTCAACCGTCAATCGTCAACCTCTTCCTCGACAAGTTTAAGGAATTAGGATTGCAACCATTCGGCTCCCCCACTCTCTCCGACCAGGCACTCATGCCATTCCCCAGCTTTAAGCTCGGTCCTGGCGAGAGCCGCCGCTCCCACTCCGCCGACGAGTACATCTGCCTCAACGAGATAGAGCACGCCATCGACACCTATCTCAAACTGCTGTCTGAGATCTAATGAAATACGCGGTTGCTTAGTGAGTAAGTAAATCTACCAGTCGCTTGCCCAATTCGTAGGCATTCTTCAGGTCTATGTCATAGTGTTCATCGCGATATTTCCGCTTTTCCTCTTCCGAGAAGAGGTTGAAATCGTAGCGAGAGTAGTCGTTGAACTGGTAGGTGTTGCATACATACAGTGTCTCGCTATAGCCGTAGATATCCTCCATCACCTTGGCGTTCTCATCGAGGATGGCAGGATAGCCAATCACTTTCATATAGTCCTCAGGGCAGTTCATCGTGAGAATCATCGCCGTCGGAATAACCTTGTCGCGCAGGGTTATGTGGCGACCTGCATGACCATCGCCCCCTTCTTCCCTCTCATACATATACGTACCAATGGGGAACATCAGTCGTTCCATGAAGGCACGCATGATACCTGTGGGATAACTGTAATAGACGGGTGAGCCAAGCACGATGACATCAGCTTGACGAGCACGCTCCAGTATGGGGCGCAGGTCATCCTTGATGGCGCAAATGCCGTTGCATTTGGATTTCTTAATCTTGCAGGCAAAACAACTCTTGCATCCCTTGAAGTCGATGTCGTAGAGGTGGACGAGTTCTGTTTCTGCCCCTGCTGCCTCAGCTCCACGCATCGCGCTCTTGAGCATGTCGGCGGTGTTCTTGTTCTTTCTCGGACTGCCATTGAAGAACATGGCTCTTTTAGCTTTCTTTTCCATAAAAGTATTTGTTTTTGGTTTACGGATGCAAAGGTACGATTAAGCGAACGAAAAAACAAATTTATTTAAGTTTATTTCTGAGAAAAGGTTATTATCTGCGGGATTTTTTGTACCTTTGCACTCGCAAGCTCGTGCGAAGTTAGGCTACGTCTCAGCATAAAGCAATAATTTATGGAGAAGATAAAAATTCACGTATTGCGGACGGGAGAAGTCCGTGTGTCGCCCTATCTGCCTTTTGGCGGCGACGATTGTAGCATCATCAAGGCATCGGGACTGACCACACCGAAGAAAGACTGGATATGGTTGCCCGTATTCTCCTATCTGATAGAGCATCCGAAGGGGAGGATTCTGTTTGATACAGGTTGGCACCGTGACATGTCACCCGATGGAGTCTATGACAAGAAGGCTCAGATAAAGTCGCTGGGGTCGTGGCTGCTCTATAATATCAATCAAGGAAGGATAGCCAAGGGCGAGGCAATCAATGAGCATCTTTCATCAATGGGTATCAAACCATCGGACATTGACTATGTGCTTCTTTCACATCTGGACTGCGACCATGCCAACGGTCTAAATCAGGTGGCAGATGCAAAACATATCCTTGTCTCGAAGGCAGAAATGGAAGGAACCAAACGACTGAATTTCCAGATTAAGATTAGATTTCAGAAGCGTTGGTGGCAGGGCGTGAATCTACTGACTTTTGACTGGAACGGCACGGAAGGTCCCGTCGGCAAGTCATACGACGTATTGGGCGACGGCAGCCTGACAATGGTAAACATCCCAGGTCACAGCGAAGGACTTTGTGCCTTGAAAATACGCAACAGCGAGGGCAAATATGTCCTGCTCTTTGCCGACGGCGGCTATGCCACGAAGTCGTGGCGCGACATGATAACCTCTGGCATTACGCTTGACAAACGTCTGCAACGCCAGTCATTGCAGTGGATTCGTGAACAAAGTATGAGCTCCGATTGCATCGAGTCTTTGGCTACTCACGATACAGATGTAAAGCCGCACGTAATTGAGTTGTAAATTCCAAAAGTACAACCACAAGATAATGTTACAATTTCTGATACAGAAGGTAACAAAATTTTAAGAAATTGGGAGATGTGCAAGAAAAGAGCATTTGAAAAAGGTCTCCTCAGTATTTTTTGAGAATTTCGCAAAGACACCCAACTTACTCACTTGCTCCTCGCGAAGCCGCATGGTTGCTGGACTGAGGCAAGTGGGGTGTATATGCGACACCCCACTTAGATACCACTTCATTGGTGAAGTGCACCCCAAAAGTTGGACAACAAAAAACCTTGCACTTGGGATAGAGTGCAAGGATTGGGCGGATATCAATATTTTTCTAATTTTTCTAACAATTTCGAGTCATCCTGCCTGTTATTCTTAACATACTCAATATAGATTGAATCTTCATTCACTGTGTAAATGAGTTTTATCTCTTTAATAACAACGACGCTTCGATACTCTATGCCAGTAACTTCTGTAAGATAATCCTCCGTCTTACCTAACTGTGGAAAGGTTGACAAACGATTTACGGTAGTCGTTATCTTATGACTTAGTTGGTGTAATTGCTGTTCTCCAAATTCTTCGAATGTATATCCCAAGACATTAGAGAGACTCTGCAACGCAATATGTGTCCACTGAATGTGTAAGTTCATAAATTTTGTTTTGCATGAAATTCTCTACTTCATTCATTGGCACAGTATCACCAGCCATCGCTTGTGCATGACTTTTTTGCAAAAGTGTTATTAAAGCATCGTTGTTATTCATACTCCGTTCTATTTTCTGCTTGCAAAAGTAACAATATTTTTTGAAACAGACAAAAAAGAAGGGGGAAAAATGCTGTGTTTACGTATGTAGTGGCATGCCTTTCGTATGAAGGGGCTAAGCTTCTGTAATAAATTAACCGGTTAATTTCGCGAATTAACTGGTTAATTTTAAAAATTTACTAGTTAATTTGAAGCAGAGGCTAAGCTTCTACATGGGAATAGCTATGCTTCATGTACCCTATAGCATTGCTTTTGGTATGGAAAAGTTATCCTTTTAGGGTGCTAAAGCTATGCTTTAAGCAAGGAAAAGCTATCCTTTGGCCTGCCAAAAGGATAGCTTTCGGTAAGTTGTTGACGGTAAGCTGTTTGCAGCTTAGTCTTGTATGAGGTTTTCGCCAGTCATCTCGGCGGGCTGTTCGAGTCCCATGATGTGGAGGATGGTGGGGGCTACGTCGGCGAGGCGTCCGTCCTTGATGGTGGCGGAGTTGTTGTTGGTGACGTAGATGCAGGGCACGGGGTTGAGTGAGTGTGCCGTGTTTGGCGTGCCGTCGGGGTTGATGGCGTTGTCGGCATTGCCGTGGTCGGCTATGATAATAGCCTCGTAGTCGGCTGCCTTTGCTGCCTCGATGACGTCGCGCACGCAGTTGTCAACGGCAACGACTGCCTTGGCGATGGCGTTATATACACCGGTATGTCCTACCATGTCACCATTGGCGAAGTTCACCACGATGAAGTCGTACTGCTCGGTCTTGATAGCCTCGACGAGTTTGTCTTTCACCTCGTAGGCTGACATCTCAGGCTTGAGGTCGTAGGTTGCTACCTTTGGCGATGCCACGAGTATGCGGTCTTCGCCCTCGAAGGGTGCCTCCCTGCCGCCGTTGAAGAAGAAAGTGACGTGTGCGTACTTCTCTGTCTCGGCTGTGTGGAGCTGCTTCTTGCCCTGCTGTGAGAGGTATTCGCCGAGGGTGTTGGTGACGTTCTCCTTGGGGAAGAGTATGCCGACGCCCTTGAAGGATGCGTCATAGGGTGTCATGCAGTAGTACTTCAGACCAGCGATGGTGTGCATGCCCTCCTCTGGCATGTCCTGCTGGGTGAGCACCTGGGTGAGTTCCTTGGCGCGGTCGTTGCGGAAGTTGATGAAGATTACCACGTCGCCCTCGCCGATGGTGCCATCGACAGAGGCGTTGGTGATAGGCTTCACGAACTCGTCGGTCACGCCTTCGTCGTATGACTCCTGCATAGCCTGCACCATGTCGGCGGCTTTCTTGCCCGTTCCGCTGACGATGAGGTCGTATGCTTCCTTGACGCGGTTCCAGCGCTTGTCGCGGTCCATGGCGTAGAAGCGTCCTACGATGGATGCTATGTTGGCGTCGTTCTCACGGCATTTTGCCTGGAGTGCCTCGATGAAGCCCTTGCCGGACTTAGGGTCGGTGTCGCGTCCGTCCATGAAACAGTGGACGAAGAGCTGCTGTGAGAGTCCGAACTCCTTGCCTACCTCGATGAGTTTGAAGAGGTGGTCGAGTGATGAGTGTACGCCACCGTTAGAGGTGAGTCCCATGAGGTGGAGCTTCTTACCGTTCTGCTTGGCGTACTGGCAAGCCTCAACGACCTGCGGATTCTGGGCTATGGAGCCGTCAGCGCATGCCTTGTTTATCTTCACGAGGTCCTGATATACCACCCTGCCGGCGCCTATGTTGAGGTGACCTACTTCGGAGTTGCCCATCTGTCCGTCGGGCAGACCTACGTTTTCGCCTGATGCCTGGAGCTGTGAGGTGCTGCTAACTGCCTGTAGATAATCGAGATAGGGCGTCGGAGTGTTGTATATCACGTCGCCCTTGCCGTGCTTGCCGATTCCCCATCCGTCGAGAATCATCAAAAGTGCTTTCTTTGCCATTTTATTTTGGAATTTTTACAAATTTCGTGCAAAGGTACAAAAACTAGATGAAAGTTGAAAGTTGAAAGTTGAAAGAGAAGGATGCACAATAACTAAAGAATGTTAAAAATTAGTTTTTTCATAAAAAAGTGGAGCAAAGTGGGGCAAAGTGGGGAAAAATTTTGTATCTTTGCAGTCGAGATTATTAAAGATGAGATTTCTCGGTAACATAGAAGCAAAGACAGACGCAAAAGGACGCGTATTTCTGCCGGCAGCATTCCGCAAAGTGTTGCAGCAGGAGGGCGTGGAGCAGTTGGTGCTTCGCAAGGACGTGCACGAGAACTGTCTGGTGCTCTTCCCCGACTCGGTATGGAACGAGCAGGAGGATGCCCTGAGGCAGAAGCTGAACCGCTGGAACAAGCAGCACCAGCAGCTGTTCCGCCGATTTGTGAGCGACGTGGAGACGGTAGGTCTCGACGGCAACGGCAGGTTTCTCATCCCCCGCCGTTTCATGGAGCTGGCAGGCATCACGCAGACGGTACGCTTCATCGGCGTGGGCGACACGATAGAGATATGGGCTGAGGCGGAGTACGACAAGTTTGCCGAGCATAAGGACGACTTTGCCGAGGCGCTGGAAGGGCTGATGACAGTTGATAATTGATAGCTACCACATACCCGTGCTGCTCCATGAGAGCGTCGATGGCTTGGACATCAAGCCCGAGGGGGTGTATGTGGACGTGACATTCGGCGGTGGAGGCCACAGCAGGGAGATTCTCTCACGGCTGACAGACGGAGGTCATCTTTATTCTTTCGACCAAGATGCTGACGCAGAGGGCAACGTGAAAGCACAGAAGGGGTTTACGTTTGTCCGTTCAAACTTCAGATACCTAAAAAACTGGATGCGCTACTACGGCGTGAGCCAGATAGACGGCTTGCTTGCCGACCTCGGCGTTTCGAGCCACCACTTCGACGATGAGAGCAGAGGCTTCTCATTCCGTTTCGACGCTCCCCTCGACATGAGGATGAACAAGAGGGCAGGCATGACGGCAGCCGACGTGGTGAACGACTACGAGGAAGAGAGGCTCGCCGACGTGTTCTACCTCTACGGCGAGATGAAGAACTCACGCAGGATAGCCTCCCTGCTTGCGAAGGCAAGGCAGCGCAGGCGCATTGAGAGCACGCAGGACCTGATGGATGCCGTAGGGATAATGGCGGAGAGCCGCGACAAGAAAGAGCTGGCGCGGCTGTTTCAGGCTCTACGCATAGAGGTGAACCAAGAGATGGAGGCGCTGAAGGAGATGCTGCAGGCGGCGACAGAGCTGCTGAAGCCCGGAGGCAGGCTGAGCGTGATAACCTACCACAGCCTGGAAGACCGCATAGTGAAAAACGTGATGAAGACGGGCAACGCCGAGGGCAAACGCCAGCAGGACTTCTACGGCAGGGTGGAGACACCCTACCGACTGGTGACAAACAAGGTGATAGTGCCGTCGCAGGAGGAGCAGGAGAGAAATCCAAGGTCGCGGAGCGCCAAGCTGCGCATAGCGGAAAGAGTCAAGAGTTAAGAGTTAAGAATTAAGAGTTAAGAGTTGTAACATGGCTGATAAGGACATTGACATAGAACAGCAGATAGCAGATCTTCCATACGTAGACGTGGACGACGATGCCAAGCATGAAAAGCTGACGAAACCCGCCAGCAGCGTGCTCGGCAACAAGACCATCGAAGACGTGATACAGCGCGAGGCGAAGGAGGAGCAGGACACCTCGTCGCCATTCTCTATATCAAAAACGCTGGGCGGCGTCATCATAGCAAGGGCTGTGCAGAGGCAGATGGGGCTGGTGTTGCTGATATGCGCGTTCCTTATTATATATATAAGCAACCGATACGTCTGTCAGAAGAAGCTGGTGGAGATAGACAAACTCGAAGCCAAACTGGTGAAGGCACGCTACAAGGCAACGGTATGCACCAGCATGCTGACAGAGAAAAGCCGCGAGAGCAACATCATGGAACTGCTCTACAGCTACGGCGACAGCACACTCGCCATACCGCAAGACCCACCCTACTTAATACGCATAAACGAATAAACAGATATGAGTACCTTCGAATATAACAAATCAATGCTTCGCTACTCGATCATCAGCGTGCTGATGACCGTCATAGCCGTGGCTGTCCTGGCGAAGGGATTCTACATCATGACAGTAGAACGCTCATACTGGAACGAGGTTAGCTCCACCATAAAGTTTGACAGCATAGAGGTAGCCCCCGTACGCGGTAACATACTGAGTGCCAACGGACAACAGATGGCGTGCAACCTGCCCGAATACCGTATGTACATGGACTTCGTGGCGCTGAAGGAGGGCAAGGCGGACACGCTGTGGCACGACTCGCTGGGCAACGATACCAAGACGCTCAACGCCATTTGCCAAGGATTGCACCGCATATTCCCCGAACAGACAGCGGAGGAATTCAAGGAGCACCTGAAAGAGGGCTACGCAAAAGACAGCCGCTACTGGCCTATAGTGAAGAAACGCGTGGACTATACCACCTACAACGAGGTGAAGAAACTGCCCATATTCTGCCTGCGCCCTGGCATAGGAGGCTTCACGGCACAGGAGTTCATGGTGAGAAACCGTCCTTACGGCTCGCTGGCTTCGAGCATAGTGGGCGACACATACAAGGAGAAAGGCATAGCATACAGCGGCATGGAGCTCGCCTACGACTCCATACTGAAAGGACGTGCAGGATTCAAGCATCGCAGGAAGGTGCTCAACGGATGGGTTGACATGATAGACTCTGCCGCCGTAGATGGCAGCAACATCATAACCACCATAGACGTGGGCATACAGGACCTGGCGGAGCGCTCGCTGATAAAGGAGCTCAAGGCGGTGGGCGGATATACCGGCGTGGCAATAGTGATGGAGGTGAAGACCGGCGACATCAAGGCGATGGTGAACATGGACCGCGACCCAGAGACTGGCGAATACCACGAGGGACGTAACCACGCCATAGCCGACTGGCTGGAGCCAGGCTCGGTATTCAAGACGGCAAGCTTCATGGTGGCACTCGACGACGGAGTGATAGACACCACGATGACTGTAGATACAGGGTGCGGCATACGCGATATGTACGGCGCGAAGATGCGCGACCACAACTGGCACAGAGGCGGCTACGGCGTGATAAGCGTGCCGAAGGTGCTGCAAGTGAGCTCTAACATAGGCGTCAGTGCGCTGATAGACAAGTACTACCACAACCGTCCAGAGAAATTCGTGGAAGGACTGCATCGCGTAGGCATAGCAGAAAACCTGCACCTGCCCTACCCCGAGTACATGCCGCCAAGGGTGCGCATGCCGAAGAAAGACAAGAAGGGTAAGCACTACCTGAACTGGAGCAACACGGCGCTGCCCTGGATGAGCATAGGCTACGAGACCAACGTGCCGCCCATCTCGGTGTGCACATTCTACAATGCCATAGCCAACAACGGCAGAATGGTGCGCCCACGACTGGTGAAGGCGGTGGAGAAAGACGGCGAGGTGATAAAGGAATACCCCGTAGAGGTGCTGAAAGAACATATCTGCGGCAAGAAGGCGCTGGGAGAGATACAGACCATTCTGCGTCAGGTGGTCAGCATAGGACTTGGCAAGACGGCAGGTTCTAAACATTTCGAGGTGTCAGGAAAGACAGGAACAGCTCAGAAGGCATCGGGCGGAGGATATAAGAACGGCACGGTGAACTACCTGTTGTCATTCTGCGGATACTTCCCATCAAACGCTCCTGAATACACCTGTATAGTATGTATCCACAAGGCAGGACTGCCGGCATCAGGTGGACTGATGAGCGGACAGGTGTTCCACGACATAGCCGAGGGCATCATGGCAAAGCGCGTGAAGTACGATGCCAAGGGAGCAGGCGATTCCACCTCTATAAAGATGCCTGACGTGAAGGCAGGAAACATACTGGCTGCCGACTACGTTCTGTCACGACTGGGCTTCAAGGCAGAGGGAGGATGGAACGGCAGCTATGCCGACGGCAACCCTGTATGGGGCAGGATGCGACGCACCGACTCACAGGAGATAGTGGAGCGCAACCCGCGTACGGCAAAGGACAAGATGCCCGACGTAACGGGCATGGGCGCAAGGGATGCCGTATATCTGATAGAGAGCCGAGGCGCCAAAGCGGTGATACACGGTTGCGGCAAGGTGAAGGCACAGAGCAAGCCTGCCGGTGCCCTGATAGTAAAGGGCGAGAAAGTCACCTTGGAACTGGGGAGCTAATTTATAATTCATAATTCATAATTGATGAAGTTAAAGGAACTGCTGTCAAAGATTAAGCCATTAGAGATTATCGGCAACGAGGACGTCGAAATCAATGGCATCAACATCGACTCACGAAAAGTGAAGGAGGGACATCTCTTCGTTGCCATGCGCGGCACACAAGTTGATGGCCACCAGTTTATTGCCAAGGCAATAGAACAGGGTGCCGCTGCCGTGCTGTGCGAGGAAGTGGCACAGCCTGTAGAGGGAGTGACATACGTGAGAGTGGCAGACTGCGAGGACTGCGTAGGTACCGTTGCCACCGCTTACTACGGCAACCCGTCGGAGAAGCTGAAGCTGGTGGGAGTGACAGGCACCAACGGCAAGACAACCATAGCTACCCTGTTATATAACATGTTCCGCAAGATGGGGCATAAGTGCGGACTGCTCTCCACCGTCTGCAACTACGTTGACGGCGAGGCATACCCCACAGACCATACTACCCCAGACCCTATAGAGCTCAACATGTTGCTTGCCAAGATGGTGGAGGCAGGATGTGAGTATGCTTTCATGGAGTGCTCAAGCCACGCCATAGCACAGAAGCGCATAGGAGGACTGAAGTTCGCAGGAGGACTGTTCACCAACCTCACACGCGACCATCTGGACTACCACAAGACTTTCGAGAACTATCGCGACGCAAAGAAGAAATTCTTTGACGACCTGACGAAGGATGCCTTCGCCATAACCAACGCCGACGACAAGAACGGCACGTATATGGTGCAGAACACGAAGGCGACGGTGAAGACATACTCTACTCGCACCATAGCCGACTACACGGCACACATCATAGAATGCCACTTCGAGGGTATGTATCTTGAGATGGACGGTCACGAGGTGGGCGTGCAGTTTATAGGCAAGTTTAACGTGAGCAACCTGCTCGCCGTATATGGTGCAGCACGCATGCTGGGCAAGGAGGCAGAGGAGATACTCGTGGTGCTGAGCACGCTGAAGAGCGTGGCAGGAAGACTGGAACCTATTCAGTCGCCTGACGGATTTACCGCCGTAGTAGATTATGCCCATACACCCGACGCCTTAGAGAATGTGCTCAAAGCCATCCACGAGGTGCTGGAGAAGAAGCAAGGCAAGGTAATCACCGTATGCGGAGCAGGCGGCAACCGCGACAAAGGCAAGCGTCCGCTGATGGCACAGGAGGCGGTGAAACAGAGCGACAGGGTGATAATAACAAGCGACAACCCACGCTTCGAAGAGCCTCAGGCTATCATCAACGACATGCTGGCAGGACTGACGCCACAGCAGATGAAAAAGGTGGTGACGATAGTTGACCGACGCGAGGCTATCAAGGCGGCATGCATGCTGGCACAGAAGGGCGACGTGATACTCATAGCAGGCAAGGGACACGAGGACTATCAGGACGTGAAGGGAGTGAAGCACCACTTCGACGACCGAGAGGAGTGCCGCAAAGCCTTCGGAATAGAGTAACATCTTCGACATACCGAAATAACGTAATAACGAAATAACGAAGAAATCATGCTATACTACCTCTTTAGATTTTTGGAGCAATGGAACATACCAGGTTCAGGCATGTGGAGCTACATCTCGTTCCGCTCAATACTGGCACTGGTACTGTCACTCATCATCTCAGTTTGGTTTGGTGAGTATTTCATCAAGTGGATGCGTGCCAACGGAGGTACGGAGACACAGCGCGACCGAAGCATAGACCCCTACGGCACGGAGAAGCGCGGAGTACCCACGATGGGCGGCATTATAATCATCGTGGCAACTGTGGTGCCATGTCTGTTCTTCGGCAGGTTGAGGAACATCTACATGATACTGATGATTGTCACCACGCTGTGGTTAGGACTGATAGGCTTTGCCGACGACTACATCAAGATGAAGGTGACGAAGGACGGACTGAAACCAATATACAAGCTGATAGGACAGGCTGTGCTGGGACTGGGCATAGGACTGACGCTGTGGCTCAGCCCCGATGCCGTGATACGCGAGAACGTATCGGCACAGAAGACGGTCAACGGACAGCAGACCATAGAGGTGGTGATGCACAAGAGCAACCCCGTGAAGTCAACCACCACGACCATACCTTTCGTAAAGAACAACAACCTCAACTATACCGACACATTCTTCTCATGGATGGGTGAGCACAAGGCGGCTGGCGGGTGGATATTCTTCGTGCTGCTGACCACATTCCTCGTTATGGCAGTGAGCAACGGCTCAAACCTCAACGACGGCATGGACGGCATGTGTGCCGGCAACTCAGCAATCATCTGCGTCGCCTTGGGCATACTTGCCTACGTATCGAGCCACATAGGTTATTCGGCTTACTTTAACATAATGTACATACCGCAGTCGGAGGAACTGGTGATATTCCTCAGCGCCTTCATAGGTGCCTTGATAGGTTTCCTGTGGTACAATGCCTACCCTGCACAGGTGTTCATGGGCGACACAGGGTCGCTTGCCATCGGAGGCATCATAGCCGTGACGTGTATCATAATACACAAAGAACTGCTCATACCGATTCTCTGCTTCATATTCCTCTGCGAGAGCATCTCGGTGCTGCTGCAGCTGCGCGTTGCGAAGTATGGCAACAAGCGCGGTGAGAAACTGCGTCTCTTCAAGCGGGCTCCTATCCATGACGCGTTCCGCACAGGACCAGAACAATTGGAGGGCATGAAGGTCATCTTAAACCGTCCTCGCGGCAGGTGGCTTGAGTCAAAGATTACCACCCGTTTCTGGATTATAACAATAGGTATGGCGGCACTCGCCATCATAACGCTGAAGATAAGATAATAAAAAAAGATATGACAATGAAGAAACTTGTGATACTCGGAGCAGGCGAGAGTGGCGTGGGGACCGCCATTCTGGGCAAGCAGCAGGGCTATGACGTCTTTGTCAGCGACATGGGAACAATAAAACCCAAGTACAAAAAGAAGCTCGATGAGTACGGCGTGCGATGGGAGGAAGGCATGCACACAGAAAAGGAAATACTCGCTGCCACGGAGGTAGTGAAGAGTCCTGGCATACCCGACACGGCACCCATCGTCAAGGCTCTCATAGCCAAGGGTACGCCAATACTTGCCGAGCTGGAGTTCGCTAAACGCTACAGCAAGGGCAAGACCATCTGTATCACAGGTTCTAACGGTAAGACTACCACAACGTCGCTCATATACTACATCATGAAGAAATGGGGCATAGACGTTGGACTGGCAGGCAACATCGGGCGCAGCTATGCCTTGCAGGTGGCAACAAAAGACCACGACTGGTATGTGCTCGAGATAAGTTCCTTCCAACTCGACAATATGTTTAAGTTCCGCGCCGACGTGGCGGTGCTGATGAACATCACGCCAGACCACCTCGACCGCTACGACTTCAACATGCAGAACTACGTGGACTCCAAGATGCGCATTATACAGAACCAGACGCCGAAGGACAGCTTCATATACTGGGTGGAGGACGAATATATAGACAAGGAACTGCAAAAGCGCATCGACGGCTATGCTCCAAAACCTACTCCGAGCAGCCGTCCTGCCGTTATGGGTAATCCGTCACTCGTTCCTTTCTCAGACAAGGACATAGACCCTAACAGCGACTTCCCTCTGCCTGGCAAGCACAACCAGCGCAACATGATGGCGGCAAGGGCTGCCGTACGTGCAGCGATGGCGAAGATGGACCTCCCGATGGGGCAGCAATGTAAGATGGAGGATGTGCTCACCAAGTGTCTGAAGGATTTCCCGGGAGTAGAGCACAGACTGGAGAAAGTAGCTGAGAAAGAGGGCATACTGTGGATCAACGACTCCAAGGCTACCAACGTGGATGCCTGCCATGTAGCCCTCGAAGCTATGAGCCGTCCTACGGTACTCATCGTAGGCGGAAAGGACAAAGGCAACGACTACAACGACATCAAGGCGCTGGTGAAAGAGAAATGTCGCGGACTGGTGTATATGGGTGTTGACAACTCAAAGCTACACGCATCTTTCGACGACCTCGGACTTCCTATTGCCGACACCCATTCCATGAAGGAGTGTGTAGAGGCTTGCCGCAAGATGGCACAGAAGGGTGACGTGGTGCTCCTGTCCCCTTGCTGCGCTTCCTTCGACCTGTTCAAAAACATGGAGGACCGTGGCGAACAGTTCAAGGAGTTAGTACATAATTCATAAATCATAATTCAAAATTCTTAATTCATAATCAACAAAAACGTGGGGCGATTTCAGCAACTACAAAACCTGTTCAAGGGTGACCGTATCATCTGGATAATATTCTTCCTGCTCTGTGTCATCAGCGTGGTGGAGGTATATTCTTCATCATCGTTTCTTGGCTATAAGTCAGGCAACTACTGGTGGGCGGCATTCTTCCACACCTTCACCATCCTCATCGGACTGGTGGTGATGGTGTGCGTGCTCAATGTGCCCTGTCGCTACTTCAAGGTGATGACACCTATCCTGGTGCCTTTCTCCATATTGTTGCTGATACTCGTTTACATCATAGGTTCAAAGGAAAATGACGCAGCACGCTGGATAAAACTCTTTGGCATCATACCCCTACAGCCATCGGAGATAGCCAAAGGCACCATGGTGCTCGCCACAGCCCACATTCTAAGCCAGTTGCAGACACCCTCAGGGGCTCACCCCAAAGCATTCAAATACGTAATGCTGACATCAGGAGCGCTGATACTCTTAGTCTTGCCCGAGAACTTCTCCACCGCTGCCCTGATGGGTTTCGTCGTGTTCCTCATGATGATTATCGGCAGGGTGCCTCTGAAGCAATTGGGCTACCTGTGTTCTGCCATCGCGATAATAGCCGTCATAGCCATCACGCTCGTATGGGCTGTGGGTAAGTCATCCTCTGAACTGGCACAGCAACAGCCTGTCGCCGTAGTAACAGAGAATGCCAACACCACTACCACCGAGAATGCTGACGGTCGCCAGACAACTGACGAGGTGCTACCCGCCAATAACACTACCGAGGCAAAGCCCACCAAGCGCGGCGGAGTGCTGCACCGACTCGACCTGTGGAAACAACGTATCGACAACTTCATGAACAAAGAAGAGGTGCCAGCACGTAAGTACGACCTCGACAAGAACGGTCAGGTAGGACATGCCAACATCGCCATTGCCTCCAGCCACTTCATCGGCGTAGGACCAGGCAACTCCGTACAGCGCGACTTCCTGCCCCTCGCCTTCTCCGACTTCATCTATGCCATCATCTTCGAGGAGTTGGGATGGTTTGGTGCTGCCTTCGTGGCATTACTCTATATCTCCCTGCTCTTCCGCACCGGCTACATAGCACGTCGTTGCCAGAACACCTTCCCTGCCTACCTCGCCATGGGATTGGCGCTGCTCATCGTAGTGCAGGCAATGTTCAACATGATGGTTGCCACAGGCTTGGCACCTGTCACAGGTCAGCCGCTACCTCTCATAAGCAAGGGCGGTACCTCATCCATCATCAACTGCGTATATATCGGCATCATACTGAGCATCAGCCGTACGGCAAAGAAACGTGAAGCCTAAACTTACATCTTATAATATATCTACATTATGAACGAACCGAGAATAATCATCAGCGGAGGCGGCACAGGAGGTCACATCTTCCCTGCCGTGAGCATTG
>JAFVBX010000013.1 GCA_017479675.1 Prevotella sp. | reverse complement strand
GAGACAATTGAGTTTGAGGGTGCTGAATACCCTGTTGTAAAGATAGAAATATCTTCTACATCTCACCCATTCTACACTGGTAAGTCCAAGCTCGTCGATACAGCGGGTCGTGTGGATCGCTTCCAGCAGCGTTACGGTAACATCAAGAAGTAACAGAACAGGGTGGCATCATAAAGACATAAACAGTTGGACATTGTGGCGGTGTGCCCCGATAGTCCAACTTTTTTTGTTTATTGTAACGGATAACAATTCTTTTTTTTATTTATGACAAAGATTATAAAACTGCATCGTGGTCTGACCATCAACCTGAAGGGCGTTGCCAAGAAGGAGAAGATGGAGGTGAAGGCTGATACGGTGTACGCCTTGCAACCTGACGACTTCGAGGGCGTGAAGCCTAAGGTGGTTGTCAAGGAGGGCGACAAGGTGAAGGCAGGCGACGCTCTGTTTGTCAACAAGGCGTATCCTGAGGTGAAGTTTGCAAGTCCTGTCAGCGGTACGGTGAAGCTCATAGAGCGCGGCGAGCGCCGTAAGGTGCTCAGCGTGCAGGTGGAGGCTGATGCCAAGCAGGAGTTTGTGGATTTCGGCAAGAAGGACGCAAGCAAGCTTACTGGCGAGGAGGTGAAAGCCTCTCTGCTCGAAGCTGGCTTGTTCGGCTACATCAACCAGTTGCCTTACGCCATCTCAACCAATCCGCAGACAGAGCCAAAGGCTATCTTCGTGTCAGCACTGAGGGATATGCCGCTTGCAGGCGACTTCGAGTATGAGGTACAAGGTCAGGAACAGGACTTCCAGACAGGTCTCACGGCACTGAGCAAGATTGCGAAGGTGTATGTTGGCGTGGGTAAGAATTCAACGTTAACGTCAACGGGAACGGGAACTAACGTTGAATACGTAGTATTCGACGGCAAGTGCCCGGCAGGCAACGTAGGCGTGCAGGTAAACCATATCGACCCTGTAAACAAGGGCGAGGTGGTTTGGACTGTTGACCCAACGGCAGTGCTGTTCTTCGGCAGACTGTTCAACACTGGTAAGGTGAACCTCACACGTACCCTCGCACTGGCAGGCTCAGAGGTAGAGACCCCTGCATATTTCGATGCGTTGGTAGGAGCGAAGGTTAACATTGACGGGCTCCGCGAAGCGCCTGAGCACCAACAGGAGCGCAAGAACGTTAACAAGAACGGGAACGTCCGCGTTATCGCTGGCAACCCATTGACAGGTAAGGTGCAACCTTCAACCGTTATCGGTGCCCACCAGTCGGAGATTACCGTTATCCCTGAGGGTGACGATGCCGACGAGATATTGGGTTGGATAATGCCACGCTTCAAGCAGTTCTCTGTCAACCGCTCTTACTTCTCATGGCTCTTCCCAAAGAAGGACGGCTACATCCTCGATGCCCGCGTGAAGGGAGGCGAGCGCCACATGATTATGAGCGGTGAGTATGACAAGGTGCTGCCGATGGACATCTACGGCGAATACCTTATAAAGGCTATCATAGCGCAGGACATAGACAAGATGGAAGCCCTCGGCATCTACGAGGTGAGCCCAGAAGACTTCGCCCTCGCTGAGTTTGTGGACAGCTCGAAGCTGGAACTGCAGAAGATAGTACGTGAAGGACTTAACATGCTGAGAAAGGAGAATGAATAATGAGTTTAAGAAAATACATAGACAAGATTAAGCCTCAGTTTGAGCCGGGCGGAAAGTTCTCTGCATTCCAGAGTGTCTTCGACGGCTTCGAGACTTTTCTTTACGTTCCTAACACCACGTCAAAGTCTGGTGTAAGCATCCATGATGCCATAGATTCAAAGCGCATCATGAGTATGGTGGTGATAGCACTCATCCCCGCATTGCTCTTCGGCATGTATAATGTGGGCTATCAGAACTACTTGGCAGCAGGCACCCTCGCCACCGCCCCTTGCTGGGAGGTGTTCCTCTACGGCTGTCTGTTGGTGCTGCCAAAGATTATCGTGAGTTACATTGTAGGTCTGGGCATAGAGTTTGCCTGGGCGCAGTGGAAGCACGAAGAGATACAGGAGGGCTACCTCGTCAGCGGTATCATCATTCCGATGATTCTGCCTGTAGGCTGTCCGTTGTGGATTCTCGTACTCGCCGTAGCCTTTGCCGTAATCTTCGGCAAGGAGATATTCGGCGGCACGGGCATGAACATCTTCAACGTGGCACTCCTCGCGCGTGCGTTCCTTTTCTTTTCTTATCCTACCATGATGAGCGGTGACTCCGTATGGGTGGCAACAGAGAGTTTCCTCGGACTGGGCAACGACCTGCCTGATGCCTTCACCTGTGCAACGCCTCTCGGTCAGATGGCGCAGAACGCGGCACCTACGGCAAGCGTGATGGACAGCTTCATCGGTCTTATACCAGGCTCAATAGGCGAGACCAGCGTCATCGCCATAGCCCTTGGCGCGCTGATACTGCTCTGGACTGGCATCGCTTCATGGAAGATTATGCTCAGCGTATTTGTCAGTGGCGGCGTTATGGCATTCATATTCCAGTCGCTCGGCATGATGCCTGAGAGCGTTACATGGTATCAGCACCTTGTGATAGGCGGCTTCTGCTTCGGCGCCGTCTTCATGGCTACCGACCCTGTCACCTCGGCACGCACCGAGACAGGCAAGTGGATATACGGCATCATCATCGGTGCCCTCGCCATGATAATCCGCGTTATGAACCCTGGTTTCCCAGAGGGCATGATGCTTGCCATACTCTTTGGCAACATGATGGCACCTACCATCGACTACTTCGTGGTGCAGAGCAACATTAACAAACGATTGAGGAGGGTAAAGGCATGAAACTGAATACCAACAACAACGCATACATCATTGCCTACAGCTGCGCAATGGTGGTCATAGTAGCCTTCCTGCTTGCCTTCGTGAGCAGCGTGCTCAAGGAGCGTCAGGACGTCAACGTGGCTCTCAACAAGAAAAAGCAGATACTGGCAGCCCTCAACATCCGCGACCTTGGCGATGCAGAGAGCGAGGCAAAGTATAACGAGGTGGTGCTCAGCGATGAGACTGTCAAGGCTAACAACGAAGAGGCTTTCGCCCTCAACAGCGGCGACTACAAGGCTGGCAACTACAAGATTTACGAGTGCCAGGTCAACGGCGAGAAGAAGTACGTCGTTCCTGTCTATGGCATGGGATTGTGGGGTGCAATCTGGGGCTACGTGGCTGTCAATGCCGACGGCAACACCATCTATGGTGCTTACTTCAACCACGACTCAGAGACCGCCGGTCTTGGTGCCGAGATAAAGGACTCCAAGGCTTGGCAGGACAAGTTCGTGGGCAAGAAGATTTACGGTGCCGACGGCGAGCCGGCACTCAAGGTAGTAAAGTCAAGCGAACTGAAGAACGCCGAAAGCGAGGTTGACGGCATCACTGGTGCCACGCTGACCTCCAACGGTGTTTCCGATATGTTGCAAGACGGATTTAAGAAATATAAAAACCTTTTGAGCCATGAGTAAGATAAAGGACGTCTTTATGGCACCGTTGAACATTCTCAACCCGGTGCTGGTGCAGGTACTCGGTATCTGTAGTGCATTGGCTGT
>JAFVBX010000073.1 GCA_017479675.1 Prevotella sp. | reverse complement strand
GATGAAGGATGAGTTGTTTGCCGTGGTGCTGGCACCTCGTAGCGGCGACTTCGTGAGCTACAGGTTGCTGGGGGTGAGTGCTTCCGACATACACCTGATGAACACGGGGCTGACGGAGCAGTTCATGATACACATGCGGACAGCGGTGTATGCCGGACTGTTGGTGGCTTCACCATACGTGCTGTATGAGTTGTTCCGCTTTGTTGCGCCAGGGCTGTATGCTGACGTAAGGCGCTATGCCGTGCGGATAGTGGGTGCAGCGTATGTGATGTTTGTCGTGGGTACGCTGGTGAACTACTTCCTTGTATTTCCGTTGACGGTGCGCTTCCTGGGAACTTACCAGGTGAGCAGCGACGTGGCGAATATGCTCACGTTGCAGTCGTACATCGACACGTTGCTTGGTATGAGTTTGGCGATGGGTGTGGTGTTTGAGTTGCCTGTGGTGACTGTGTTGTTAGGACGCATGGGACTGATATCGGCGGACACGATGGCGAGATATAGGCGACATGCGTTAGTGGCGATACTGATAGTGGCGGCGGTGATAACGCCGACGACGGATGCTTTCACGCTGATGGTAGTGGCGCTGCCGATGTGGTTGCTATATGAGGTGTCGGTGAGGTTGATATAAGAGTTATCGTTAAGGTTGAAATGATGTTGAGAAAGATTAGAATAATACTGGCGACGGTGATGTTGGTGGGGTTGACATGGTTGTTTGTTGACTTCACAGGGACGGCGCATCGCTATGTGGGCTGGATGGCAAAGGTGCAAGCACTGGAGGCGGTGCTTGCCATCAACGTCGTGGTGATTGCGGCATTGGTAGTGGTTACCTTGTTGCTCGGCAGGATATATTGTTCGGTGGTGTGTCCGCTGGGCATAGTGCAGGATGTGTTCGGATGGTTAGGCAGGAAAAGTAAGAAGAACCGTTACGGCTACTCCAAGGCGATGGGATGGCTGAGATATTCGATGCTCGGTGTGTTCGTGGTGGCATGTCTTGCTGGCGTAGGCACTGTGGTGCAGCTGTTTGCACCTTATTCGGCTTTCGGCAGGATAGCTACCAACCTGCTGCAGCCAGTGTGGCAGGCTGGCAACAATGTGTTGGCAGCAATAGCGGAGAGGTATGACAGCTATATGTTCTACCATAGTGACGTGTGGATGCGCTCCTTGCCATCGCTGATAATAGCGGCGGTGACGGTAATAATACTCTTTGTGCTTGCCTGGCGCAACGGCAGGACGTATTGCAACACCGTATGCCCTGTGGGTACGGTGCTGTCGTTTGTGTCGCGCTTCTCGCTGTTTAAGATACGTTTTGATGCGGAGAAATGTCGCAGTTGTTCGCTGTGCACGAAGAAGTGCAAGGCGGCATGCATAGACTACAAGTCGCATACGGTGGATGCAAGCCGTTGCGTGGTGTGCGGCGACTGTCTCGACTCATGCAAGTTCGGGGCGTTGAAGTGGAGTAATCAGAGTAATCAGAATACTCAGAGTAGTCAGAAGGAGTTCAAGGCTTCGCGCAGGTCGTTCCTTGTATCGTCGGCGCTGCTTGCCACTGCTGCGTTGGCGCAGGAGAAGAAGAAGGTGGATGGCGGACTGGCAGAGATAGAGGACAAGGTAGCTCCGAAGCGAATGACGCCACTGACACCGCCTGGCTCACGGTCGGCAGAGAATATGGCAAAGCGTTGTACGGGGTGCCAGTTGTGCATATCGGAGTGTCCTAACGACGTGTTGCGTCCGTCGGACAACCTAATGACGTTGATGCAACCTGTGATGTCGTATGAGAGGGGCTTTTGCCGTCCGGAGTGCAACCGCTGTTCGCAGGTATGCCCGGCAGGGGCGATAAAGCCGATAAGCCATGAGGACAAGGCATCGACGCATATAGGGCATGCCGTATGGGTGAAGAAAAACTGTGTGCCGCTGACCGACGGTGTGGAGTGCGGCAACTGTGCGCGCCACTGTCCAGTGGGTGCGATAGAGATGGTGGCATCGGATCCTGACGACGAGGAGAGTATATCTGTACCGGCAGTGAACGAGGAGCGTTGCATAGGATGTGGTGCCTGTGAGTATGTGTGTCCGGCACGTCCGTTCTCTGCCATATACGTGGAGGGACACGAGGTGCATGGGGTGAGTTGAAAGTCAAAGGTCAAAGGAGTAAAGGACTAAGGTCAAAGGGTTAAAGTAATGAGCAAAAAGATATCACGTAGAGCGTTTCTGAAGATGTTTGGCGGCGGTGCGGCGGTGACGGCGGCATCGCTGACGGGCTGTGTGTCGAAGGACAAGGATGGCGACAACGAACAGACGAGGCTGGTGGAACCCCCAAAGGGTAAGATGACCTACAGGGTGAACCCCAAGACGGGGGAGAAGGTGTCGTTGTTAGGATATGGCATGATGCGCCTGCCAACCATTGACGGCAAGGCATCGGGACGCGAGAGTACGGCAGCGATAGACCAGGAGAGGGTGAACAGACTGGTAGATTATGCCATAGAACATGGAGTGAACTATTTCGATACCAGTCCGGCATACTGCCAGGGACTGTCGGAGCGCAGCACGGGAATAGCCCTCAAACGTCATCCGAGAAACTCGTACTATGTGGCAACGAAGCTGTCGAACTTTAACGAGGAGACGTGGAGCAGGGCCGCGAGTATGGAGATGTACCATAACTCGATGAAAGAGCTACAGGTAGATTACATAGACTACTACCTGTTGCATGGCATAGGCATGGGAGGCATGGATGCCCTGCAGGGCAGGTACATTGACAACGGCATGCTGGACTACCTTGTGGAGGAACGCAAGGCAGGACGCATACGCAACCTTGGTTTCTCGTATCATGGCGAGATTGAGGTGTTTGACTATCTGCTGTCGCAGCATGACAAGTATCAGTGGGACTTCGTGCAGATAGAGCTGAACTACTTAGACTGGAGCTATGCCGACGAGATTAACGACCGCAATACGGATGCCTCATACCTGTATGCAGAATTGCAGAAGCGTAATATACCGGCCGTGATAATGGAGCCACTGCTTGGCGGTAGGCTGTCGAATATACCACAGTATTTGGTGAAGGCACTGAAACAGCGCGACCCAGAGAGGTCTGCGGCATCGTGGGCTTTCCGCTATGCCGGTACGCCAAAGGGTGTGCTGACGGTGCTGTCGGGCATGACGTACATGGAACACCTGAAAGACAACCTGTTGTCATACTGCCCCCTGAAGCCTCTGACGCAGAAGGAGATGCGCTATTTAGACACTGAGATGGCGAAGGAGATAGTGGGACTGGAGACGATACCGTGTAATGACTGCAAATACTGTATGCCGTGTCCGTACGGGGTGGATATACCGGGCATCTTCGTACATTATAATAAATGTAAGAACGAGGGCACGCTACCACGCAATGTGGGTGATGAGAATTATTGGAAACTGCGCAGACAATACCTGATAGGTCTCGACAGAAGCGTGCCGAAACTGCGTCAGGCAGACCACTGCATAGGATGTGGACAGTGCGAGCCACACTGTCCGCAGAGAATAAGAATACCGATAGAACTGCAGAGGATAGATGAATACGTGGAGGCTATAAGACAGAATAAACTATAAAGTCTGCATATCGTTAAGCCTCTTATAGTAGCCATTGAGAGCGGTGAGCTCGTCGTGGGTACCCTGTTCCACAATCTTTCCCTCATGGAGCACGTAGATGACATCGGCGTGCTTGATGGTGGAGAGACGGTGGGCTATTGCTACGGTGGTGCGGCTCTTCATGAGACGGTCGAGCGCCTCCTGTACCAGATGCTCGGACTCAGTGTCGAGAGCAGAGGTTGCTTCGTCGAGTATCAGGATAGGAGGGTTCTTGAGTATGGCGCGCGCTATGGAAATGCGCTGGCGCTGTCCGCCGGAGAGACGTCCGCCACGATCGCCTATCATAGTGTCGTAGCCGTTTTCTGACTCCATGATGAAGTCGTGTGCGTTGGCAATCTTAGCCGCTTCGATGACCTCGTCCATTGTGGCATTGTCAACACCGAAGGTTATATTATTATAGAAAGTGTCGTTGAACAGGATAGCCTCCTGGTTGACGTTGCCTATCAGTGAACGCAGGTCGCTTATGCCTACCTCGCGCACGTCTTTTCCGTCTATGAGCAATGAGCCGTCGCTCACGTCGTGGTAGCGAGGTATGAGGTCAACGAGTGTGGACTTTCCTGAGCCCGACTGCCCCACCAGGGCGATGGTCTTGCCTTTGGGGATGGTCAGGTTGATATGTTTGAGTACGTCGGTGCCCTCTTGATAATGGAAGGAGACATCCTTGAGTTCTATCTGCTGCTCGAAACTGGTGAGCGACTTGGGTTGCGGAAGCTCCTTGATGGGGTTTTCTGCCTTGAGGATGAAGTCAATACGATCCATAGAAGCCAGTCCGAGCGGTATCTGGTAGGTAGCCTTCATAAACTCCTTGAGAGGGTTGATGACGCTATAGAGTATCACCATGTAGAAGATGAACGTGGAGGCGTCGATGAGCGATGAACCTGCCAGTATGAGCCATCCGCCGAAGAGTAGCACGATGACTATGATTACCGTGCCGAGGAACTCCGACATAGGGTGGGCTGATGACTGGCGCATGGTCATAGCGATGCTGCTGCTTCGGTAGTCGTCGTTGACGGCCTCGAAACGTCGCTCCATCTTGTCTTCGGCTATGAATGCCTTGACGATGCGCAGTCCGCCGAGAGTCTCGTCGAGCTGTGCCAAGATGTCGCCCCACAGAGTCTGTACGCGTGTGGATTGCGCCTTCAGCTTCTTACTCACCTTACCCATGATATAGCCTGCCAAGGGCGCCACGATGATAACGAAGATGGTGAGCTGCCATGAGACAAATATCATGGTGGAGAAACACACGATGATAGCAATGGGGTGCTTGATAAGCAGGTCGATACTGCTGGTGAGCGATGCCTCTACCTGGCTGACGTCGGCACTCATGCGTGCCACGATGTCACCACGTCGCTCGGACGAGAAGAATGCCAAAGGCAACTTGAGCACCTTGCGGTATACCTCCATGCGTATATCCTTTACCACTCCTGTGCGCAACGGCAGCATGACGGCAGAGGCGGCAAAGTAGCAGAAAGTCTTCAGTCCAGTCATGAAAACCAGTCCGAAGCCCATGAGGCATAGGGTGACGAATTGTCCGTGGGTGGCAATGAGCTCCTGCACGTAGGCATAGCCGTTGTTGAGCAACGTTTCCTTGTCGAGTGTGTTCCACGTCAGTTCCTTGTATGTATAAACCTTTTGGTCTATCTGGAACAGTATGTTGAGGATAGGTATGAGCACAACAAACGAGAAGACGTTGAGCCACTGGGACAAAAAATTAAGCACTACCGAGCCCACAAGATATTTCTTGTATGGACGGAGGTAGCGCCCCATTATTTCGAAAAACTGCTTAAACATTTGCGTTATAAGTCTTGAAAAGTGTGATTTTTGCAAAATTACAAAAAAAGTATAAATTGAGCAAACTTTCAACTATTTTTTGTACCTTTGCACAAATGATAAAGTTTTACGACCTACAGAAAATCACCATGCAGCATGCTGAGGAATACAAGGCGGCAGTGGAGAGGGTGATAGAAAGCGGTTGGTTTCTTCAGGGCAGGGAGACAGCCCGTTTTGAGGAAGCCTATGCTGCGTATATAGGTACGAAGCACTGTGTGGCAGTGGCGAATGGTCTCGATGCGCTGAGGCTCATCATGCGCGGATATAAGGAGATGGGTATATTTAAGGACGGTGACGAGATCATAGTGCCTGCCAACACATACATAGCGACGATACTCGCCATCAGCGACAATAATCTGGTGCCGGTGTTTGTGGAGCCTACATGGGAAAATCTTGAGATAGACACAGAACGCATAGAGGAGGCGATAACACCGAGGACGAAGGGCATCATGACAGTGCACCTGTATGGGCGTAATGCCTATGACGAGCGAATGAGGGAGATATGCCGGAGGCATAGCCTGAAGCTGATGGAGGACTGTGCACAGTCACATGGTTGTGAGTATGACGGAATTAAGACAGGTGCCTTGGGTGATGCTGCCGCCCATTCCTTCTACCCCGGCAAGAACATGGGGGCGATGGGCGATGCCGGCGCTGTGACTACTGACGATGCCGAACTGGCAAGCATAGTCAGGGCATTGGCAAATTATGGCAGCGATGAGAAATATGTGTTCAGGTATGTGGGCATGAACAGCAGAATGTCGGAGATGGACGCTGCCGTGCTCTTGGTAAAACTGAAATATCTTGACGAGGACAACGGAAAACGCCGACAACTTGCAGCATATTATTATGAGAATATCAGCAATCCCCTCATAACATTGCCGAAGCGTATTGCTGATAGCAATAACGTGTATCACCAGTTCCCCGTCTTCTGTGAGCAGAGGGACGGCTTGCAGGCATACCTTAAAGAAAAGGGCATTGAAACTATGATACACTATCCCATTCCGCCTCATAAGCAGGAGTGCTACAAGGAATGGAACGACAGGCGTTATCCCATAACAGAGAGGATACACGCACAGGAACTCTCAATACCTATGAATCAGGTAATAACGAGGGATGAGGCACAACAAATCGTTGAGGCTCTCAATCAATTTCACTTATAACTTTTTCGACTACGGCAGGGAAATACTTCATCTCGAGTTGATGCTCCTTCTCGGCGATGTCGTCAACGGTGTCGTCGGTTGAGAGGGCTACGCTGTATTGGGCTATTATCTCGCCGCTGTCACAGACAGGTGTGACATAATGCACAGTCATGCCTGTCTCTTTCTCGCCTGCCTCCTTCACTGCCTCATGCACATGGTGTCCCCACATGCCTTTGCCGCCGTATTTAGGCAACAGGGCAGGGTGGAGGTTGATAATCTTGCGTGGGAAGGCATCAATGAGGAAGGTGGGTACGAGTGGCAGGAATCCAGCCAGCACGATGAAGTCAATACCGTACTCCGCAAGCAGGGGCATCATCTTCTCGGGGTCGTTGAGGTCAGCCTTTGGCATTACTGCCGTAGGTACTCCGAGATTCTTGGCACGCACCAGCGCATAGGCGTCAGCCTTGTTGCTTACTACGAGTGCGCAGTTTACCAGATCAGAGCCGTTGAAATACTTTATGAGGTTCTCGCAGTTGCTACCGCTACCAGAAACAAATATTGCTATGTTGGTCATTGTTTTTTCTTGGGGAGTTAAAGGGAGTTATAGAGAAGTAAAAGGGGAGTTATAAGGGCTTTATCAATTCACTAATGATTTGCAGCACTTGTTGCTTTGCCTTTTCCAAATCGTCGTTTGTAACTATCTTGTCAAACTTTGGGGCGAAGGACAGTTCGTATTCTGCACGTGCTATGCGTTGTTCTATCACTTCGGGGGCATCCATGCCTCGTCCGTTGAGCCGCCTCCGCAACTCTTCTATTGACGGTGGCTGGATGAAGAGGCTCATCGCGCGTTTGCCGTATGCCTTCTTTATGTTCATGGCACCATGCACGTCAACGTCGAACACTACGTTCTCACCTTGCTCCAGTTGCTTGTCAACCTGTGACTTCAGCGTGCCGTAGTAGCGGTCGGTATATACCTCTTCGTACTCCACGAACTCGTCGTTGTCAATCTTCTGGCGGAACTCCTCTGGCGTGAGGAAGAAGTATTCCACTCCGTTTTTCTCCGTTCCGCGTGGAGCCCGTGAGGTACAGCTGATGGAGAAGTGCATGTTCAGTTCGGGATGCTCCTGCATCAGCCAGTTTATTATCGTCGATTTGCCGCTGCCGCTCGGTGCGGCAAAGATTATCAAGCTACCCATAGTATCAATACATTATGCCGAAGAAGCGCAGTACGTCATTAAGATTTGCCACCACCATGAGCAACAGAAGTATGCCCATACCGACATATTCGGCACGCACCATGAAGTTGTCGCTCGGCTTGCGGCGGAATATCATCTCGTAGAGCAGGAAGAGCACGTGTCCGCCGTCGAGGGCTGGTATAGGCAGTATGTTCATGAAGGCGAGGATGATAGAGAGGAATGCCGTCATCATCCAGAACATATACCAGTCCCACACTGGTGGGAACATTGAGCCGATGGCTCCGAAGCCGCCGAGACTCTTTGCGCCTTCCGAGGTGAAGACATACTTTAGGTCGGAGACGTAGCCTCCCAACATATCCAGCGCATAGCCCACACCGGCAGGAATGCACGTCAGCAGGTTATAGTCTATGTGGGTTGGCTCCATATATTTGCCTATCGTTGTCATACCGACACCCATCACTACTCCCGAAGGACTCTCTTCCTTTGCCTCAAACACCACATTGGCGGAATCGACCTGTTCACCTCTTTTATATATAATGCTCTGCGTGAGCACCTTTGCCGAGTCAGCCTTCGTCTTGCAGTCGGCAAGGGCATCGGCTATCCTTCCAGTCTCGTATGAGAAGGTGTTCCACGAATCCACCTGTTTTCCGCCTATAGCCAGTATGCGGTCGCCCTTCATCAGTCCTGCCTTTGCAGCCGATGACTGCGGTATCACGGTGTCGATGTCGGCAGGAACAAATGGACGACAGAACACAGGCTCCGTCTTGAGCATGCTGAGCAGGGAAATGTCGCCAGGCATCGTTACAGTGACTTTCTTGCCTTGACGCTCAACGAAGACTTCTTTTGCCGTAGAGATGTCACGCATCATGTTAGCGCTGAACTCGCGGAACTCTCCCTGGTCTGTACCAAGAAGTTTGTCGCCGTCACGGAAACCGTACGACTGCGCCATCTCGTTGAACTTCATGCCGTAGGGCATATCCTTCAGGGCGTAGTATTCCTCGCCCCATGTGAAGAATACGGCACTATATATCACCAGTGCAAGGAGGAAGTTCACCAATACGCCGCCTATCATGATGAGCAGACGCTGCCATGTCGGCTTACCCCTGAACTCCCAAGGCTTTGCTGGCTCTTTCAGTTTCTCCACGTCGTGCTGCGTCTCGTCTATCATGCCCTCTATCTGGCAGTAGCCGCCGAGGGGAATCCAGCCTATGCCGTATTCCGTGCCCTCATATTCGTAGTTGCCGTCCTTATCCTTCTTGGCAGGTATCACCTTGCCATCGCTGTCCACCTTGCCGCGCAGACGGCGCCACCAGTTGAACTTGGTTGAGAAGAGTGAGAACTTATAGTCAAAGAACACGTAGAACTTGTTTACCCTTACTCCGAAGAGTTTGGCAAAGAAGAAGTGTCCGCCCTCATGGAGTGCCACGAGGATTGTTATTGCGAGAATGAACTCAAGCGTTCTGATTAAGAATGGACTCATGTGCTATTTTTCTTGCTTCGTTATCTGAATTTATGTAATCTTCGTATGTCGGCTTTCTTATCACCGTTGCCCTGTCGAGCGTCTTTTCTATTATGTCGCCCATGTCGAGGAAACCTATCTTGCCCTGTCTGAATGCGAGGTTCACCACCTCGTTGGCGGCATTCACCACACAGCAGGCATTGCCGCCGCGCTTGATAGCCTCAAAGGCGAGGGCAAGGCATTTGAACTTATTTAGGTCGGGCTCGAAGAACTCCAGCTTGTGCTGGAAGAAGTCCAGCCTCTCGCCCGTCATCGTGAGGCGGTCGGGATATGTGAAGGCATACTGTATGGGCAACCTCATGTCTGGCACTCCTAACTGTGCCTTTATTGCTCCGTCGCGAAACTGTACCGCACTGTGCACTATCGACTGCGGATGTACCAGTACCTGAATCCTGTCAGCTTCGACACCAAATAGCCATTTCGCCTCAATTACCTCAAAACCCTTGTTCATCATCGTGGCAGAGTCGATGGTAATCTTTGCCCCCATGTCCCATGTGGGGTGGTGCAGTGCGTCAGCCGCCGTCATGGTGCGCATCTCGTCGAGCGTCTTCATGCGGAACGGTCCGCCGCTTGCCGTCAGCAGTATCTTCTCAATCTCGTTGTTTCCCTCGCCCACTATGCTCTGGAATATAGCCGAGTGCTCGGAGTCAACGGGTAGGATGGGGGAGTGGTACTCCTGTGCCAGTTCGCATATCAGCTCACCAGCCACCACGAGTGTCTCCTTGTTGGCAAGGCAAATCTTCTTGTGTGCCTTGATGGCGGATATGGTCGGCGCCAGTCCGGCAAAGCCCACCATAGCGGTCAGCACCATATCGACAGGCTCAGCCTCCACTACCTCGCACAGCGCCTTAGCTCCGGCATACACCTTGATATCAGGGCAGTCGTCGAGCAATGCCTTTAGCTCGTCGTATTTCTCCTCGTTGGCTATCACCACGCAGGCAGGCTTAAACCTCCTTGCCTGTTCGGCGAGCATCTCCACTTTGTTGTTTGCCTTCAGGCAGTAAGCCTCGAAGCGCTCGCTGTGTTCAGCGATTACCTCCAGTGCCTGTGTGCCTATGGAGCCTGTGGAGCCGAGTATGCAGATTTGTTGTTTTGTCATCCTATAGCAGTCCCTCTGGTATGTTGAGGGTTATGGTTTTCTTTTCCGTGTCGATGTCTGTTATCAGTTCTTCTGAGGCAGGAATGAGTGTGCCGTCCTTCAGTTCGAACATTATGTTTATCGTCTGTTCGTCGATGTAGGCTATCTCGCCCGCTTCCTTGCCGTCATTAGCGTTTATCACCGTGTAGCCCACCAGCTGTGCGTAGCTCAGTTCGTCGCTCTCGTCCTCCTGTGCCATGCTGCGTGTGAAGAATACGTCGGCGTCCGTCAGTTCGCGTGCCCTCTCCCGTGTGTCGATGCCGTCAAACTTTATAAGCGCCGTCTCGTCGGTCTTGAAGCGGTATTCCTCCATGAAGAAGGGCACCATGATGCCGTCGAGTTCCAGTATGAGGTATTCGGCATCCACGCGGTCAAACACGTCGTCGTCCACGTGCATCGTCACCTCGCCCTTGATGCCGTGCGCCTTTCCCAGCTTACCTATTTTATATACCTCTTCCTTAATCAATTGGAAATTCCTAATTTCTGATTATCTTCGCTCCCAAGGCATTCAGTCGTCCCTCGATGTTCTCATATCCGCGATCTATCTGCGCTATGTTGCTTATCTGCGATGTGCCATCGGCAGACAGTGCCGCTATGAGCAGTGCTATGCCGGCACGTATGTCGGGGCTCGACATTCGTGAGGCTCTCAGCCTTATCTTGCGGTCGTGTCCCACCACTACGGCGCGATGCGGGTCGCAGAGTATTATCTGTGCCCCCATGTCTATAAGCTTATCCACGAAGAACAGTCGGCTCTCGAACATCTTCTGGTGTATCAGCACGCTACCCTCCGCCTGTGTTGCCACCACGAGCAGTACGCTCAGCAGGTCGGGTGTCAGTCCTGGCCATGGTGCGTCGGCAAGTGTCATTATGGTGCCGTCAATGAAGGAATCTATCTGGTAGTGGTCGTGACGTGGTATGAAGAGGTCGTCGCCCTCCTCCCTTATGGTGATGCCCAGTCGGCGGAAGGCGTCGGGTATTATGCCAAGGTTCTTTATCGAAGCATCCTTGATGCGTATGCCGTCGCCCACCATTGCCGCCATAGCTATAAACGAGCCCACCTCTATCATGTCGGGCAGCAGGCGGTGGTCCGTGCCGTGCAGCGCCGTCACTCCCTCAATGGTGAGCAGGTTGCTGCCTATGCCGCCAATCTTTGCTCCCATGCGGTTGAGCATGTGGCACAACTGCTGTATGTACGGCTCGCATGCCGCATTGTATATCGTCGTGGTGCCCTCTGCCATCACTGCCGCCATTATTATGTTGGCAGTACCCGTCACCGATGCCTCGTCGAGCAGCATGTAGCATCCCTTCAGCTTGTCAGCCTTTAGCTCAAACACCTCGCGACCTGATACACGGTTGTATGTGGCACCCAGGTTGTGGAAGCCCAGAAAGTGGGTGTCCAGTCGCCTTCTGCCTATCTTGTCGCCGCCAGGCTTTGCCACTGTCGCCTTGCCGTAGCGTCCCAGCAGCGGACCTATCATGAGCACCGAGCCCCTCAGCTTGGCGCATTTCTCCACAAACTCATCGCTGCTCAGGTAGAGCAAGTCCAGGCTGTCAGCCTTGAAGGTAAACATTCCCTTCGTGGGGTTCGTCACCTTCACGCCGATGTCCTTCAGCAGTTTTATCAGGTTGTTGACATCGAGAATGTCGGGTATGTTGCTGATGGTCACCTCCTCGTCGGTGAGCAGCGTGGCACATATCACCTGCAGCGCCTCGTTCTTGGCGCCCTGCGGTGTTATGTCGCCCTTCAGGGCATTGCCTCCTTCTATGGTAAACGTCTCCATGTGCCGTCCTCTCCAGTCTCTCTCTATTTCTTTTTCTTCTTTCCGTTGGACTTCTGCTCTCCTCCTGCACCTACGGCGCTTACGTGCACGTCTTCGGGCATCAGCTGTATCTTGCCGTCGGTGAAGCGTGCCAAATCTGACACCACGCGTTCCTTATCTACTGAGCCGAATCCCCATGATGCGAGGCTGCGGTACATCTGCTCTGCCGTCTCTACGGCGAGGGCATCGCGCTGTGCTCCCTCTGGCATCTGCTTCAGCTTGTCGAACATACCAAAGAGCAGTTTGCCGTAGTGGCGCACAGGTACTGTCTCCTTGCTGTACTCAATCTTCTCAGGTGGCGTAGCCATCTTGTCCTCGTGCTCAAACTCCACGGGGTAGTCGATGTCGAGTTTGAAGTCGCTCATCAGTGCCAGGTGGTACCATAGCATCGGCGTGCGTTCCTTGTAGCTCTGCTGGCTGGGCACCACTCGCTTCATTGTCTCTATGATGTTCTCGGCACACCTCTGTCGCTCCGCCTTGGTAGGCAGTGTCACGGCGTGCTCCACCATCTGCTGTATGTCGCGTCCGTACGCCTTGAGGCGCAGCTTCTCGCGCTCTGTGTTATAGTCTAATCCGTCTATTTTCATAGGTCTTACAGCGCGTTCAGCACCTGTTCCTTTATCTGTTCCAGTTCGTCCTTCATCTGCACCACTATGTTCTGCATCTCGGCATTGTTGCTCTTCGAGCCTGTGGTGTTAATCTCACGTCCCATCTCCTGGGCTATGAATCCGAGTTTCTTGCCGTTCCCGTTCCCGTTATCGTTCCCGTTGTCCATCCCGTTCATCGTGTCGCGGAAATACTTCAGGTGGTTCGTCAGTCGCTGCTTCTCCTCTGATATGTCGAGCTTCTCTATGTAGTATATCAGCTCCTGCTCTAAGCGGTTGTTGTCATACTCCACATCAGGAATAGCCTTGAGGTTTTCGGTCAGTCGCTGGCGTATCTTCTCCACGCGGCTCTGCTCGTAGGGTTCTATCTCGCCCATCAGACGTGCGATGTTGTCGAGCTTCTCCTCAAACTTCTTCTGTAGAGCTTCGCCCTCCTGCCTGCGGAAGTCGGCAAGATTTTGCAGAGCCTCCGCCACAGCCGTACGTGCAGCGTCCCACTCCTCGTCCGACAGCTCCTCTATCTCCTGGCGCGACACGGCATCGGGCATGCGCATCAGCACAGGCAGTATGTCCGCCGTCTGCACGCCGAGCTCCTTCGACAGTTCCTGCAACTGTGCGTAGTAGTTCCTTACCAGCGGCATGTTGATGCTCTGAGCATCGCCAGCCACCTCCTTCTCTACCCATATAGAGAAGTCTATCTTGCCCCTCACGGCGCTCTCCTGTATCATCTTGCGTATCTCCATCTCCTTCTCGCGGTAGATGGGCGCTATGCGCGTGGAGCAGTCTAACGCTTTGGAATTGAGCGCCTTCACCTCCACGTGGATGGTCTTGTCCTCATATTTCGCTACGGCCTTGCCGTAACCCGTCATTGATAGTACCATAGTATTCCTTAATGATATAATGGTGCAAAGGTACAAAAATTATTTCATAATTCGCAATTTTGTAAAAAACTTTATACTTTATACTTTATACTTTATACTTTTTTTCGTACCTTTGCACCCGATTATGGCATGTATATTACATATTGAGACGAGTACCGACGTGTGCAGCGTTGCTGTAAGCCGTGACGGTGACTGCCTCTTCGACCGTGTGGAGCAGGGCGACGGCAGAGGCTCACAGGCATCAGAGAAGATAGGCTCCATGATTGACGAGGCACTGGCATGTGTCGAGTCCTACGGCATTAAGCCCGATGCTGTCGCCGTGTCGTCAGGTCCCGGCAGCTATACTGGGTTGCGCATAGGCGTTTCTATGGCAAAGGGCATAGCCTACGCCAGCGATGCCAAGCTGATAGCGGTGCCTACATTGAAGATTCTGGTCAACGGTCTTCCAACATTAAACCTTAAACCTTCAACTTTATTCTGTCCCATGATTGACGCCCGCCGCATGGAAGTCTTCGCCGCTGTCTATGATGAAAACCTCACCGAGGTGCGCCCCGTAGGGGCAGACATCGTCGATGCCGACACCTACAGGCAGTATCTTGACAATGGCGAGGTATGGTTCTTCGGCAATGGGGGAGCCAAGTGCATGCCTGTCATCAGCCACCCCAATGCCCGCTACATACCAGATGTCCAGCCGCTGGCACGCAATATGATATCATTGGCAGAACAGCTCTATGCCCAGGGTAGTTTTGAGGACGTTGCCTACTTCACTCCAGCTTATCTCAAAGAATATCAGGCAAAGCTCCCCAAGAATCTGCTGAAGGCTTAGCAAAATATATTAAGTGCAAAAAAACAAAGAAATCCGTGTAACCCCTGTGGGTTACACGGATTTCGATATTATTACTAAAACCTACTAAATGATTATGAAAAATCTGTTTTAAATGAGGCTTTCTTACTTGACCTCCTCGAAGTCGGCGTCTTCGGCGCCCTGCTGTGCAGAGGATGAGCCGCCGGCGTTCTGTCCGCCCTGTGCGCCAGCACCAGCGTTGAAGCCTGCACCGCCCATGTCGGGACCTGCCTGTGCTCCTGCGCCTGGCTGTGCGCCTGCTGCGTACATCTTCTGTGATGCTGCCTGCATGACGTTGTTGAGCTCGGCTGTTGCTGCGTCGATGGCTGCTATGTCCTGTGCCTTGTGGGCATCCTTCAGCTTCTGGATGGCTGCCTCGATGGCTGGTTTGTCGTCTGCTGGCACCTTGTCGGCATTGTCTTTGAGGAAGTTCTCTGTGGTGAATATCATGGAGTCAGCCTGGTTGAGCTTGTCAACCTTCTCGCGCTCTGCCTTGTCGGCTGCAGCATTGGCTTCTGCCTCTGCCTTCATGCGGTTGATTTCCTCCTCAGAGAGACCTGATGATGCCTCGATGCGTATCTGCTGCTCCTTGCCTGTTGCCTTATCCTTGGCAGAGACGTTGAGGATACCGTTGGCGTCGAT